>CAZOQK010000024.1:0-17821 GCA_964581735.1 uncultured Halobacteriales archaeon
ATCCTCCCGGGAGAGCGTCTGAAATTCCCCTCAATCGGCGGCAAAACAAGGCAAGATGGATCGTAGTTGTTGCTCGTGCCTGTTGGTACCCACGCTAACGACTCTGGAACTTCGTCGTCCGCCATTTTGAGCGTCCGTTTACCGAAAATTCGAAGAGCGACGCGATAATCCTGATTCGTCTCTTCGCTGTACTCTGGTGTGTCTCGTTCAGTGTTGATCCACACTACGACTTTCTCAGCTGCGTCTCGACTTTCCAGGGCATCTGCGAGTCCACCGACCTGCTCTGCCATGATGACACAGTGTCGGAGGAGTTTCTCATGCCGGTAATCGCTGTACTTCGAATTGAGCAGATCGAGCTGACGACTGAATTCGAGGAGCTTTTCGGCATCATCGTCTGCTATATCCGGCGCGTCAGCGTCGTTCGGACCCTCGTCATCAAGACCTGACCGTTTCTTGATTCGTTCTCTGAGGTTCTCGATTCGATCTCGTGTTGCCATCTCTATTTATATATTTTATTTGCATGGCTTTAACCCTTAGCCCTAAAGCCGGGCCTTGGCTTGTTTCGCTCGCACCGACTGGCGCGAGCTCTCGACCGTCCCCGCGATTTGAACGCACGAACGGAGCCTGCGGAGTGAGTGAAGTTCAAATCCGGGCCGGTTTGCGAGAGTGAGCGAAGCGAACTCTCGATTTTGTAAACGGCGAGCGACAGCGAGCCGTGAGCCGCCTTCTGTACGAGACAGCATGCGATGAGAGGTATCACTGCGTCGAACGCCAAACGGTGGCCCAGTACCTCTAGAACAGCGAGTCGGCGGTCGCGGCGCCGACGGAGACAGCTTTGCCAGTCGTCGCGCCCGTCGCGTCAACGGTCTCGGGGGCGCCGAAGACGAACGCGAGGATGGTGACCGAGAGGTACGAGACAAGCATGAGCGAGATAAATCGGACAGGGAGGCCAGCGATACTACCCTTTTCCTCGGGGTCGCGGTCATCGTCAACACAGTAGAGTGGGCCGCAGCCGATACCGACCACAACCGGGACGGTGAATGCCCACTGCAGGCCGCTCATCCCGGCCGCGAGACTCCAGACTTCCTCGGTGACGACGAACGGGCCCGAGAGGACGAATCCACCAACGATCTGTTGGGTGAGGTCGTCGGACCCGAAGATGCTGCTGCGCGAGAGGCGTCCGAGGAAGCCTCTGGTCCGGCGGAGCGTCCGCCGCTCGTCGAGGCCGTTGTTTTCCCCGCCTACCGACTCCGGGTCGCCAGGCTGGTCTGTCACTGTCGCGTACTCTACGTCACGGACACGAACAGGTACTGGCTTGCGGTCACCGAGACGTTGAGGCGGCTGCAGCACGTACTAGGAGTATGTCCGAACTTTCCCGTCGCGAACGACTGAAAGTCGACACGCGGCCCGACGACACCTTCTACGCCCAGCCACGGTACGTCACGCACGTTGATGACGCGTTCTGTGGGCGGCTCACGGAACTCTACGCGGAGTACCTCGCAGACGGCGATGCGGTGTTCGACGCGATGAGCAGCCACGTTTCCCACCTGCCGCCGCGTGCGTACAGCCGCGTCGTCGGCCATGGGATGAACGCCGACGAACTGGCGGCGAACGACCACCTGGAGGAGTGGTTCGTCCAAAATTTCAACGAGGAGCAAGCACTACCCTTAGAGACCGACGCGTTCGACGCGGTGCTGTGTGCGGTATCGGTGCAGTACTTGCAGTATCCCGGGGCGGTCTTCGCGGAGTTCGCGCGCACACTCGCGCCCAGTGGCGTCCTCGTGGTGAGTTTCTCGAACCGGATGTTCCCGACGAAGGCAGTTCAGGCCTGGCGCGAGGCGACGATGGACGGGCGGGCCGAGTTGGTCTGTCGGTACATCGAGTCGACCGATGCCTTCGAGGAGCCGACCGTCCTGCGGGAACAGCCCGGCGAGGACCCGTTCTACGCAGTCCTCGCGCGGATGCGTGCCGAGCCGTAGCGTTCTGCCAGGGGCTGGCCGGCCCGTCGGGTCGGATGTCACAGGAAACAGGGGGGTGGGCTCCGAACGGGGCCACGATGACGTGGACCCAGGTTCGGAACTGAGTGCTGGCGTAGGAGACGTGGCTGGGCGCGGCGACGCTGGTCTTTGCCGTCTGGCTGGCAGTGCTCTTTCTGGATGCCTCTATCCTATCGGTTCCGCGGGGCGGTGTCGCGTCGCTCGGATTGCCGGCGAGTATCGCCCTCTTCGGTGTCGGGTTCGTTCGTCCGCCGTCAGAACCGCTCGTAGATGTCCCGGCGAAAGAGGTCGAGTTCGGTAATCGCACCGGGTGAGTCCTGGGCGACAGCTGTCCCGATAGCGTCGGCCACGTCCCTCGCCGAGATGACATCCCGCCCGGCGAGCAGTTCGTCGTTTGTCTGTTCGCGGGTATCTCGGCCGAAGGAGGTAGGCACGCCCGTGGGGTTGACCAGGGAGACGGCGACGCCGTCGGGGCCGGCCCGTCCCGCGATACTCTGTGCGAAGCCACGGAGCCACCACTTCGAGGCGGCGTAGACGGGCGTGGACGTACTCGGGTACTTCCCCTTGTAGCTCCCGACGAAAACGAGTGCCCCGTCGGTCCCGCCGAGGTGGTTGAGAACGGCACGCGTCGTGTAGAACGCGCCGTCGACGTTGGTCGCGCGGACGGTTTCGTACTCCTTGATGGAGAGGTTTGCGAGTGGCACGTCCCGGCGCTCGCCGACGCCGGCGTTGACGACGGCGGCGTCGAGGCGGCCACAGCGGTCGAGCGTGGCGTCGACGAGCGCCTGCACCGCGTCGGGGTCGGTTACGTCGGTGGGGACGGCATGGGCGGTGGCGTCGGTCGTTTCTTCGATATCGTCGGCGACTGCCTGGAGGTCGTCAGCGCTGCGGGCGGCGAGGACGACCGTGAACCCGTCGGCAGCGAGACGGTGAGCGGTGGCTTCGCCGATGCCGCGGCTGGCGCCGGTGAGCAGTGCGACGCGGTCGGCGCTCATTCGGCAGTCAGGACGCGCTTGATTCGGTCCCCGCCGTCGTCGTGGTCGGTCCCGGCGAGGCCGGCGATGGCGTCTTTGAACGCGACGTTGTAGCTGCCGGGGCCGTGGACCTCGCCGAACTTCCCGTTTGAGGCGGCCTCACCGGCCAGACCAAAGGCGACGGTGCCGGCGAGTGCGGCCCGTTCGGTGTTATCGATAGCGCCCGCGAACGTGGCGACGGTCGCCCCGAGCATACAGCCGGTGCCGACGACCGTTCCCATCCCGGGGTGACCCGCGGTAATTTCGTATGCGGCGTCGGCGGTGGCGACGAGGTCGGTCTCGCCCGAGGCGACGACGACAGTGTCGTATTTCTGTGCGCAGGCGACGGCCGTCGTGGCGATGTCGCTGTACTCGCCGACGGACTCGACGCCGCGCACGTCGGCGTCTTCACCGGCAAGGGCGGTGATTTCGCCGTAGTTGCCCTTGATTGTGGCCACGTCGAGTTCCGAGGCGAGGCGCTCGGCGACGCGGTCACGGGTGGGGGTGGCGCCGACACCGACCGGGTCGACCACCACGGGGACGCCGTTGTCGTTGGCCGATTCGCCGGCTTCCAGCATCGTTGCTTCGCCCTCCTCGCTGACGGTGCCCATGTTCAGCAGGCAGGCCCGTGCGCCCGCGACCATGTCCCCGACCTCGCGTTCGTCGTCGGACATGACCGGGAGGCCACCCCAGTGGAGGATGACCTGGGCGACATCGTTGACGGTGACGTTGTTGGTGACGGCGTTGACGAGTGGCGATACGTCCGTGACTGCTGTGAGGTCGGTGTCGAGGTCGATTGTCATTGGTGGAAGGAGTCGGTGTGTTCGTGTCTCGATTCGACTGCGACGGCCAGGTCGCGGGTCGCGCCCTCGGGGTCGTCGGCCCCCGTGATGGCGGAGATGACGGCGACGCCGTCGGCGCCAGCGGCGGCCACGTCGGCGGCGTTGTCGGGGGTGATGCCACCGATGCCGACAAAGGGGATATCGACGGCGTCGGCGACCCCCCGGACGACATCCAGCCCGATTGCCTGTTCGTCCTCGTCGACATCCTTCGAGCCGGTGGCGTAGACGGCACCGACGCCGAGGTAATCCGCGCCCGCGCATTCGGCCTCGCGTGCGGCGTCGACTGTCGAAACTGAGCGTCCGATGGTGGCGTCCTCGCCCAGCAGGTCGCGGGCGTCTTCGACGGGGAGGTCCTCGTCACCGAGGTGGACGCCGTCGGCGTCGGCCGCAAGCGCGATGTCGACGCGGTCGTTGATAATAAGCGAAACGCCGGCGTCGGCCGTCGGGCCGCGGAGTTCGCGTGCGAGCGCGAGTCGCTCGCGTGCACTCGTGTGCTTTTCCCGGACTTGGACGGCGTCGACGCCACCAGCGATGGCGGCCTCAACGATGGCCCGTGTCGACCGGCCAGCGGAGAGGTCCTGTTGTGTGACCAGATACGTCTGCATCCACACGAGGGTTCGTAGCACTGGGTTTTACCACTAGTGATTGTCGTCGCTGGTGTACACTGCGTCCCGGAATGGGTGCCGAGCCACGCGAACCAGTACAGCAACGGCAGGGTCGTCGCGGGGTCGAGCACTGCCCCTTTTGTGTGGCCCGCCGAGTGCGTGCCCCGTCCGGGGGTGCCAGCGTGACCCGGCGGCGGCGAGCCGGTCGCCGTCGCGGCCGAAAGTGAGTCCCTGCCCGTCCACGCGCCGGTCGGCAGTGCGGTCGTTATTTCGACGGCTGGATACTCGCCGGTGACATCCTTGACGATGCGCTCGGCGGAGCCACCGGGGTCGCCGTCGTCGCCGATGAGCCGTGCGCGGCCGATGATGCCGGTGGCGTTGTTAGGGAGGCTGTGCCGGCGGACGCGGTTGAGGACCGCAAGGCGCTGTTCGCGGGTCCGGCGGCCGGTCACATCCCGGAAGACGAGCGCGGCGTCGCGTTCGTCGTCGTCGGCCCGGTCGGTGACCGCAGCGGGGGTCACGTCGAACCCGCGTGGGCCCTCCGTGGTGTCGAGTGTCACCGTTGCGTCGGTCGGCAGGTCCGCCAGCGCGGTGCCGAGGACGCCGGCCAGCGGCCCGCCGACGGTACTGGCCGGGGTCGCCCCGAAGGTGTCACAGGCAACGGCGTTCAGCCGGAGGACGTAGCCCCCCGTCGGCGACGACGACCCCGGAGAACTCGGGCATGATGATGTAAGCGAGCCAGGGCCACCTGCCGACAAAGGCGAGGACGGCCCCGAGCCGCGTGTCGAGGTGTCGGTAGCGGGAGACGGTCAGGAGCACGAGCGCGACGGCGACGAGAATAACGGCCGTGGTGCAGTGGAGCCTGACCTGTTCGGCGGTGGCCCCGAGGTCGGCAACGAGTGGCGCGAGCGCGGCGACGGGGGCGGTCGACCCGGCGGTCTGTTGTGGCGTTCCGAGGATGACGAGACTGCCCCCGACGGCGCTGACGGTTTCTCATAGGAGGGATACGTGACCGCAGCCAGCGCGAGCAGGCCTAGCCCGCAGACGACCGGGACCACCCGGTTGACCAGGAGCAGACTGAGCATCGTTCGAGTGTGTGCCAGTACCTGAAAAACGATTGTGCAAAAACGGACTAAACTCAGTTCAGGTTCGGCCCACATCTCACCGGTAGGCCTCGAACTCACTCCCGGCGAGGAGGAAATAACCGGTGCCGACGAGGCCGACGACGCTGGCGACGCTGAAGGCGAGTTCAGGGCTGACAGCCTGCCAGAGGACCCCGCCAAGCGCCGCACTCGGGATGACGACGGCATTCCGGAGGAGGTAGTACACGCCGGTGACGCGCCCGCCCGCGTCGCGTTCGGCGGGGCCGACGATGAGTGCCTTGTGCGCGGGGAGCCCGGCAAACCGGAGCCCAGAGAAGGCAAAGAGCCCGGCGACGACGAGCGGGTCGGCGGGCGCAAAGACCAGCAGGACGGGGAAGACGGCGTAGACGGCAAAGCCGATAGCGACGGCCGGTTTGAGGCCGCTGCGTTCGGCCAGCCGCGCGACGGGGTACATCGACAGGATGGCAACGACCATCTCGACGGCCAGCAGGACGCCGAAGAAAACCTCGGGGCTGAGATAGACGCCGGCGACGGTGAGGTCCACCGCCAGTACCTCGGTGACGACGACAATGAAGAAGACGTAGACCATGCCGTTGGCAAAGCGCACGAGCGTGTCTGCAACCAGCAGCGGGCGGAGCGTCCCGGGAAGCTCCCGGAAGTCACGGCGGAGTTGCCCGAATCCAGCGAACTCGTCGCCGACGGAGTCCTCGCCGGCGTCGTAGCGGAAATGTTGAACGGCGGTGGCGACGGCGCCGAAGACGGCGGCGACGACGAGTACGGCCAGAAAGCCGGGCAGAATCTCGCCGCCCTCGACGAAGAGCAGTCCGGCCGCGCCGACCGGTCCCAGCAGAAAGGCTGTCCGGCGGAACGTCTCGGTGCTGGCGAAGCCGCGGGCGAGCTGGTCCGAGGGCACGCTCTGTTTGATGATGGCGAAGGTCGCGCCTAACCCCAGGGACTTCCAGGCCTGGGCGAGACAGAGGCCGAGGAAAATCCAGACCCACGGCTGGACGGTCAGGCCGCCGACGGTGACGGGGCCGACCAGCGGGGCGACGAGCCAGCACAGAAAGCCAAGCGTCGAGAGTATGCCAAAGAGGGTGAGGGCGCTCCGGGAGCCGATGCGGTCGGAGAGTGCGCCGCCGGGGTAGGGGTAGACGGCGCCGATGACGTTGCCGACGGTACCGTAGAGGCCGACGATGACCGGCGTCGCGCCGAGTGCGAGCAGGTACTGCGGAAGATACCGGCTCGTCATCTGGAAGCCAAGCGAGAAGGCAAACATCGACACCGAGAGCACGAGCACGTCCCGCGGGAGCGCGGCGGCTTGCCGGAAGGCGTCAAAGGGGTCTGCGTTCTCGGCCGCGGTGTCGTCGCTCACGGTTCCCATCGACGGCCACGAGCGGCCTAAAACGTTCGCTACTGGCGAACCGGTGCCTATACTGCTTCCCTGTGGAACATAGTCACGGTATCACACGGGCGAGCCACGCGGTGGTGTTTATCTTAGCAACTGGACGGCTTAGGACAGCACGAAAGCCCCGGCAGTCTGGACTCACGGCTCACTTCGCTCGCCGTTCGTCATCGAGGGACTCCCGGTGGTCGCACCTTGCTTGACTCGGTGCGGTCGCTGTCTCCGGAAATCTTCGATTTTCTGCGACAGCGAGCCGCGGGAGTTTCATCAGCAGGGCAAGATCGAAGATCTCGCTGGCCATGCGGCGCGCCACAGACGAAGCGAACGAACTGGTTCGAGACGGCTTTGCCGTCTCCTCATGCGGGAAATCTTTGATTTCTCAGCATTTCCTCGGACGAGTACCGCGGGTCTGACGGTGGCACAGTCAGCCGGGGCGTTCTTGCTGGTCTCATGACCGCAGCTCGCAGAACCCGCTTGAGTAAACACTACTCGCCGTCCTCACTCAAGCATTAAATATCGCCCCCACCACGTCTCCATGTGGCACCATTACTGTCGTGGCCTGTAGTTGTGACGCTCGGTGCGGGCGTCGCGAATTTCGTCCTCGTCCGGTATCTGTGGCCATACCGCGACGAGCCCGGCGGTCGGTGGTTTCTTATCGTCATCGCCATCCAGGTGTTCTGGTGTTTTACCTACGGGCTCGCATTGCTGACCTTCGACCCGACGCTCCGGCTGGCGCTGGAACTGCTGTCGTGGGTCCCGGTCAACTGGATCGGCGTGTTCTTCCTTGGGTTCGCACTCGAATACACCGGCCGGGTGGACCTCATCCGCTCGCCTGGCTTTTATTTCGCTGTCGCCTTCGAGATCGTTTCGACGCTTTTGATTCTCACCAACCCCATCCACCACATCGTCTGGAGTGACTTTGAAATCGCGCCTACCTTCGGCGTCGCGACGGTGGCCTACACCCACCACGCCTGGGTGTTCGTCCAGTACTCCGGCGTCTTCGCGCTGGGCGCTATCGGTACCTTCGTTCTCGCCGACACCGTCGTCAGCTACGGCCGCCTGTTCCGCAGGCAGGCACTCGCCATCGCCTTCACGCCGATTCCGCCCGCCATCGCATTCACCGCGTGGGCGTTCGAACTCGGGCCGGTCCCCAACCTGAACCTGACTGCGGCGATGTTTCTGCCACACGCGCTGCTTGACGTGTACGCGCTCTTCGGGTCGAATATGTTCGAGTTCAAGCCCGCGACGCGGCGGGCGGGCGAGCGGGCGGCCATCGACGACATCGGGACGGCGGTGGTCATCGTCGACCCTGCCGGCCGCTTTGTCAATCTCAACGACGCCGCCCGCACGCTCTTTGGCGTCGAGAAACAGGACGTGCTCACGCAACCGCTGGGCTCGCTGTACGGGGGCGACGATATCGACCTGGACGGCGGCGAGCAGGCCCTCTCCCTGCAGATCGGCCAACGTCGCCGGGAGTTCAACGTCGCGGTGACGCCCCTGACCGACGCCGCAGACACACACGTCGGCTACACCGTTGCCTTCCAGGACGTGACCGACGAGCGCCAGCGCAAACAGCGCCTCGAAGTCCTCAACCGTATCCTCCGGCACAACCTCCGGAACGATTTAACCGTCGTCATGAATTACGCGGACCTCATCGCCGCCAACGGCGACGACGACACCGCGAAATACGCCGCGCGTATCGAATCCCAGTCACAGGGGCTGGTGTCGATGGGCGAGACGGCCCGCCGGGCGACAGCGGCGCTTGACGGCGACCGCTCGACCGACGAGTTCGACCTCGCGGACCTGCTCCCGGAGGTGGCCGCCGATATCCGTGAGGACTACCCCGGCGCCGAGATTACCTGCGCTATTCCGTCGACACGGGTGGATTCGGACTGGGAGTTGCTCGGCCTCGTCGTGGAGTGTCTCGTCGAGAACGCCGCCGAACACGGGGGCGACCACATCACCGTCGACACCGCGGGCCTCTCCGACGACGGCAATTCCGCGCTCGTCACCGTCTCCGACGACGGGCCAGGCATTCCCGAGCACGAACTGTCGGTCATCGACCGTGGCACGGAGAGCGACTTAGAACACGGCAGCGGTCTCGGGCTGTGGACGGTCGTCTGGGGGATGGCGACGCTGGGGGGCGAGGCCACCTTCGAGACGCCGGCCAACGGCGGCACGACAGTGACGCTGCGGGTGCCCGGTGTGATGTCGGTCCCGGACGACCGAACGGCTTAGGACGCCTGACCGACTACCACTGGACGGCAGAGGGAGCCCGGCCCCCGGGAGTTGTTCGGAGACTGCGCCTCGACGGCTTTGCCGTCTCGGTTTTGCGCTCTTCGACGCGCTTCTGAGGAAAGTCCCCCCACCGTCCGTGCAGGCGACCGGGTGCAAACCCGGGGCGGGAGACCGTCGGCTCTGGAACAGAAACGACACGGCGTCGCCCGACCGATGAGGCGCGCGAACCCGTCCCGTAAGGGAGGGGGAGACCCCGCCGAGGGCAGACGGCGACGAATCGATGGAACGGCGAATCCTCGCCGGTGCAAGTCCGGACCACAAGGTAGCGCGGACGCACGGTTCGGACGCTCAGCCGAATGCCGGGCCGAACAGAAGGGGGCTTACTCCCCTCAGCCACCGCCACAATCCTGATAGGCACACCTCCTGATGGCCCGATAGATGCTATCCCGTTGTGCCGCCGTTCTCCTCGCCACTGCCGCCGTCCTCGCCGGCTGTGGCGGGGTCACTGATGATGGGGAAGCGACTACGCCGACGCCCGACGAGGACCACCCCTGGCGCGGCGAGACGCTCGTCATCGCACTCGAAACCCTCGACGGCGAGTACGACCGCTACAACCCCCTCCTGCAGGAGCCACTCGAGTCTTGGGAGTAAAACGCCGCGATACACGCTTTTCTCGTCTCCTTCGAACTCCGACCGAATGCCAGCGACCCCGACATCACCGCCCAAATCGTCGACCGAATCTACAGATACGCAAGGCGAGTGCTCCGGGGCTTGACCCCGAGGCAGTTCACGAGCGTGACAATGAGGACCACCCCGCGGGCCGTACACTTCATACTGTTGGCTGTGACCGGCCCGGTGCCACCGAGCGGGCGCTTCCGTGGAACCGAACCACGCTCGCCGTGGCCGCCGACGCGCCGAACGCTTTCGCGGCCGACCGACACAGCGACTGGCGGCGGAGATACATTGAAGAGTGTGTGCAGTGTGGTATCGTGTATGGACCGGGACGAACTCGAAGACGCACTGGCGGAGTCGTTTGGCGGCGACGAACAGGCGCAACGGGCCATCTCCCGGCAGGCCCGCGACCTCGCTGACTCCGAGCGCATCGAGACGGACTTTGGATACGAACTCACTGTCGATACAATCGTCGACCACCTCGCCGACGCACCCGATGGGCACTCGCTGGTCGAGCGCTGGAACTGGTGGGTCGGCTCGCTGGATCTCTCGGAGGGGGGCTACCAGCGGTTTCACGTCCGACCCGACGTTGTTTAGATCGTCACCGTCTCACCCAGTTGGGGCGCGCTAGCCTCGAACCCCTCCCCACGTAGTTCCTCGGCAAACGCCGGACAGCGGTCGCCGTGGTTGAGGAGGACGGGGGTGTCCCGGTAGGCGTCAAGAAAGGCGAGGATGCCGTCGCGGTCGGCGTGGGCCGAGAAATCGTACTGTTCTGCCTGGGCGGCGATGGGCATGACGCGCCCGTCGATTTCGGCACTGCCGGTTTCGAGCAGGCTCCGGCCCGGTGTCCCCTCAACCTGGTAGCCCGTCATCGTGATTTTGTTGACCGGATTCCCCCGGATTTCGGGGATGTACGTCATCGCCGGCCCACCCGAAAGCATCCCGCTGGTGGTGACGATAGCCGCTTTCTGGTCGGTGATGCGCTTGCGCTGGCCGTCCCGGCCGTCGACGACGCGAGCGTGGCCGGCCGCTCGCTTGAGCGCGTCGGCGTCCCGGACAAAGTCGGGGTACTGTCGGAGCATCTCCGTTATTTCGACGCCCATCCCGTCGACATAACAGGGGATGTCGTGGTCGGCACAAAGCAGGAGCATCTCCTGTGTCCGGCCGATGGCGAAGGCGGGGACGACGACGGTCCCGCCCTCCCAGAGTGTCGTCTGCACACTTTCGACGAACTGGCGCTCGACTTCGGTACGCGGGGCGTGCTCGACATCCGAATAGGTGCTTTCACAGAGGACGGCGTCGGCGTCGGGCCGGGCGGTCGTGGCGCTCACCAGCCGCTGATTGTCCGTGTGAAAGTCACCCGCGTAGAGCAGTCGGGTGTCGCCGTCGTCAACGAGGACGTGGGCGCTGCCAGGGATGTGGCCCGCATCGCAGAAGGTAATCTCGTAGCCTGCGGCCGTGAATCGCTCGCGGTAGCCATGTGTTGCCGAAACCTGGCTCACGCGGCGCACGTCCTCCTCCGTAAAGGGACACTGCATCGTGCCCCCATGCAACTTCAGCGTGTCGCGGGCGAGCCGAAGTGCCATGTCCCGCGTGGGTGGCGTCCAGTGAATCGGCGGGCGAGCATCGCCCGATAGCAGTGCCGGAATCGTCCCGACGTGGTCCAGGTGGCCGTGTGAGACGACGATGGCGTCAGGGTCGGGCGTCTCGACGGGAAACTGGGGTGGGTTGTCGGTCAGCATCCCGAAATCGAGCAGCAGGGAGTCGTCGACGAGGATGGCACTCCGACCGACTTCGCGCGCGCCGCCAAGAAACCGCAGATCCATTACCAACCTGTAGTGGCGCGTGAGGTTTGACGGCGTCGGTTAGAGGTCGGCACGAACGAAACGCCGGTACCCGACCGCGAGTGGCACCGCCACCCAGGCCACCAGCAGGAGGAGTGCAATCCACCAGCCGACGTACAGCGGCGCGTCCGGGCCGACGTACTGCCCGCCGAGACCCACGTCAAAGGCCGCTCGCACCACCCGATAGTACGACTCGCTGGGCTTGAGCAGTCTGGCAAGCAGCGCCCAGTCGGGGATGTCCTGTAAGACGGCGAAATCCCCGCGGTGGAGAATCAAAAGCATCAGGCTATGGAGATCGTCCCAGAACTGCACCAGGAGGAGGTACGCGCCGAGAGCACCGAGCGTAACCCGCCGCTCTCTGGTGGTCGACATCGACAACGCGACCGTGATACCCACGAAGGCAACGCCGTACAGCGCGGTGACGACGAGGAACACCGGGAACACGAGTGCGCCGTCGGTGCCGTACAGGGCCGCGCCGGCGACGCCGGCAAGCGCAAGCGCCAGGAGCGTCGGGCCGAGCAGAACCAGTGAGCGACCGAGGAAGGTTCCAAGGACCACGTCCCTGCGCGAGTGGGGGAACGACAGCGTCAGAAAGAGGCTGCCGCTCGTCCGCTCGTGAATGATGGACTTGTAGCCAAGCCCGATGCCGAGGACGGGGAGCAGCGACGCGGCGAGAACGGTCAGGCCGCCGAGAAAGTCGGGGAACGTCTGTGCCCCGATGTACCGGTGGCCGAGCGCGTAGCCCACGAAGGCAAGAACGAGTAGGCCACTCAGGGCCCACAGCCAGCGCGACCGGCTGGCATCACGGACATCCTTGCGCGCGACGGTGCGCCAGCTCACGAGAGGTCCCTCCCGGCAAAGCGCAGCCAGGCGACCGCGAGCGGCCCGACCAGCCACAGGAGAAAGACGGGTACTGCGACCCACTCACCGAGATACCACGGCCCGCCAACGTCCCCAGCGGGGTCGATGAAGCCGTCGGTCAGGAGGACGAACGCGCGGTTCGGCGAGAGATTAAAGACGAACTGGGCGGCCTCGGGCAGGCCGTCCTCGACGACGCCGGCGGCGACCAGGCCGACCTCTAACAGGCCCCGGAGCGTGCCCCAGAAGAACACGAAGAGAACGAGTGCGCCGACGCTGACGAGAAGCGACCGGCGTTTCGTCGCCACCGACAGCGAGACGGCCACCGCGAGGCCCGTCCAGAGCCCGCCGTACAGCAGCGCAAGTCCGACGAACGCGAGCGACCGGACGATTTCGAGGTCGCCGAAGGGGTAGACGACCAGCGCGCCGCCGGCGACGAGCGCGGCCAGCATGGTCGCCCCGACGAGACCGACGCGGCTGGCGAGTTTCCCGACGAGTACGTCCGCGCGGCTGTGGGGCAGCGACAGCGAGAGCAGGAGCGCCCCGGATTCGCGCTCGCTGACGACGGCGTTGTAGCCGAGGAAGACGCCGACGAGCGGGACGAGCGTGGTGAGCCAGCCGGTGACGTAGCCGGTAAACCGGGCGGTCGTGATGGGGTCGGGCGCGGCGACCGGGTAGAGATACGCCGCAAAGAGGATGCCGAGCCCGAGCAGCCCCAGCAGGTACTTCACCGACCGGGATTGCAGCGTCGTCCTGCCGTCCTGTCGGGCGATGAGTTGCCAGGTCATCCCCGACCACCGCCGGTGTACTCGACGAACATATCCTCCAGGGAGGCCTCCTCGGTCCGGAAGTTCACCACGTCGACGCCGGCGTCCCGGAGTTCGACGAGGACATCCATCTTCGCGTCGTTCGTGCAGGTAACCTCGATGGTCTCGTCGTCCCGGGCGACGGCCGTCTCGACGCCCGCGACGGTCCTGATTGCGGTCAGCGTCCCTTCCTCGATCGCGTCGGGCGTGATGACGAGTTTCGTGCCGCCCCCAAGGGACTCGCGCAGTCCCTCGATGGTGTCGACGGCGACGAGTTCCCCGCCCTGAAGGATGCCCACGCGGTCACACACTGCCTCGACCTGTTCTAAGATGTGACTGGAAAAGAAGATGGTCGCGCCGCGGGCGTTTTCCTCGCGCAGAATCTCGCGCATCTCCGCGGCCCCGTTGGGGTCCAGCCCGGTCGTGGGTTCGTCCAGTATCAGCAGGTCTGGCTCACCCACGAGTGCCATCCCGAGGACGAGCCGCTGAGCCATCCCCTTCGAGTAGTCGCTGGCCTTGCGGCCCGCGGCCTCACGGATACCGACCCGATCGAGCACCTCAAGCGGGTCGCCGTCGGCTTCCTTCGAGCGGATAGCGTACTCGACGTGCTGGCGACCGGTCAACCGCTCGAACATGGAGTATCCTTCCGGGAGGACGCCGATGCGCTCGCGGGCCGCGACCCCCTCGCACTGGCAGTCGTGACCGAAGATGGAGACCGACCCGCCAGTCGGCTCCACGAAATCCAACAGCGTGTTGATAAAGGTCGATTTCCCCGCTCCGTTTGGGCCGAGAAAGCCGAACGTCTCCCCTTCTTCGACTGTGAGGTCGACCCGGTCTAACGCGACCAGCGTCCCGTACTGTTTCGATACCGCCGTTGCGTCAATCGCCGCCATACCCCACCATTCAGCCACCTGTTACTTAAATAGGGGCGCGCAGTTGCTGGCTCGGAAACAGCGCGGTCCCGGCCTCTAAACCGTTTGCCGCCGAAGAGCCGGTACGCCCACACAGCCACTCCCGGCCGGGACGGCCATCGGCCGTATCGCACTCACCGTCACGGACCTTGACCGCGCCGTCGACTCCTACACTGTCGTGGTCGGGCTCGATATCATGGCCGAACGGGAGCGCCGGGCCGTCCTCGGCGCCGGCAGACGACCGCTGATCGCCCTCGAGGGCGACTGGGACCTCTCCGGGGTGTCTGACCACCGCGTCAGCGAGGCGCTGTACCTCCGGGACCCCGATGGCAACGGTGTCGAACTCTACTCCGACCGACCCCGCACGGAGCGGCCGATGGAAGGCGGGCGCGTCCGGATGGGGACTCCCGCTGGATGGCGACGCGCTCCGCGAGGAACCGTCGGGTGCTGAGCGCGCGCCCGCAAGGACGGACATCGGGCACGTCGATCTGGAAGTCACGTCACTGGCTACCTCGGAGGCGTTCTACGTCGACCAGCTCGGACTGGGCGTGCGCCAGGCGATGGTAGGGGCACTGCTCGTCGCCAGCGGGGGGTACCATCACCACGTCGGGCTGAACCGCTGGAACAGCCGCCCGGAACCGGGGGCGGCCGTGGGCTTGTCCGGGTCGGACTGCTCATACCGGACGCGGCGACGCTGGCCGTGACGCGCGACCGACTGGCCGAGGTGGGTGTCGACGTGACCGACACCGACGACGGCTTCGCAGTCGGCGACCCCGACGGTATCGGTATTCGGCTCGCCGCGGCGGCGTGAGGCGGGGCCGCGTCCGGTCCTGGGGGCGTGGGCACAGCGTATACGCGTCCGTCCCTCGCATATTCCACAGACCGATGGTCTCCGACGGGCGGCGACGGAACATTCTACTGTTCATCAGTTTCTACCCTCTGCTCGCGGTTCCGCCGTATCTGGCGCTGAACTGGGGCGTGGTCGTCGACGTTCTCGACCGATCGTTCCCGCCGGGGCTCGTCGCCACCGCGGTGCTTGGCGCCGGTGGCGTGGTCATCCTCGCAGCGCTGCTCCGGGCCTCTGAAGGTGTCGACCGCTACACGCAGTTCCTGCTTGCACCCACCGACTGGCTCTCGATACTCGTCGGCCTCTCCTTTGTTCTCGCCGGGGCGTCGTGGTGGGCGGTCCCGGAACTCGTCGTCGAGTGGTTCGGCCGCATCGGCCTGGCAATGCTGTACTTTCTGGTGTTCATGTTACACGTCACGATGTTGCTCTTCCTGTCGGGTTCGCACAGCAGGAAGCAAAAAACCGCTAGAACAGTGTCGTGACCATGCTGTCGACGTACTGCAGTTCGTCCTCGTTGATGCCGTGGCCCATCCCCTCGTAGATGCGCTCCTCCACGTCAGCGTTCAGCCGCTTGAACGTCTCGGTCGTGCTGTGGACCCGCTCGACGGGGATGTGCGGGTCGACATCGCTACACCCGACGAAGTAGGGGGTGGCTTCCAGGTCACCCTCGTAGTCGTCGGGGTCGACGGTCCGGCCGATGAGACCGCCCGAGAAGGCGACGGCGCCGCCGTACCGCCTGGGGTTTTGGGCGACGAACTCGCTGGCCAGACAGGCCCCCTGTGAGAACCCCAGCACGAGGATGTTCTCGGCGGGGATGTCGGCCCCGGTGGCCGTCTCGACGGCGTTACCCACGGCTTCGAGTCCGGAGGAACGGCCGGGCTCGTTTTTCTCGACGGGGTCGAGAAACGAGTGGGGATACCACGTGTTTCTCGCTGCCTGTGGCGCGAGGACGGCCAGCCCCTCGCGGTGGAGTCGGGCGGTCATGTCGACGATGCTCTGTGCGGTGGCACCGCGGCCGTGGACGGCGACGAGTGCGGCGTCGGCCTCGGCGACGGGGGTGCCTGCGGTGACGAGTGGCTGGTCCTGGTGTGGGCCGGTCATGTGATGTGGTGTCTCCAACGGTGAGCTGGTAAATGAGTGTGTGGTCAGAGGCCGATGCCGACGGTGTGGGCCCACGCCTCGCCGCTGATCGCGAGGGTGACAAGTGCCGCACCCGCCAGTTCGACGTTTTTCCAGGAAATTCACCATCTCGTCCCGGGCCTGCTCCTCAGGGACGGCCCAGAAGTCGTGGAAGATGACAGCCGAACTCAGCAGGAAGACGGCGACGGCACCGGCCGCGACGGTGGCGTACACCACCAGGATGATGGCCAGTCCGCCCACGGCGAGCAACACGCCCGATGCGATGACACCAACGCCCGGCGCGGGCAGGCCCTTTGCCTGTGCGTAGCCGGTCATCTCCTTGGTGTTCAGGAAGTGGTTCAGCCCCTGGAAGGCCAGCAGGCCGCCGAAGATGACCCGCCCGGCCAGCAACAGGATGGCTGCGAGTCCGGTGTCGAGCGCCATCAGGCGCTCACCTCCGGGGCCGGGATGCTCGTGTCCGATGCTACCTGCACCGCGGATGGGATGTGAATCAGTACACTCTCCCCTTTGCCCCGCACACAAATATACGTAATCTAACACTAACGTCACCGGGTGGCCGGGACGTTGTCGGGTGATGCCCGTGGTACCGTGGCATCTTGCCACCTGCTTTCATCGTGTTACCTGGTTCGGATACGAACTTTGATGTGCGTGCGTGGCGAAGAAGTACGTAATGGCAGTCGAACGTCCCCAAGAAGAGCAGACGAACAACGCAGATGACGGCCCATGTGCTGTCATCGATTCGATGGACCAGATCGGCTCGAAGTGGCGGCTCATCGTCCTCCACGAACTCCAGACCGGCGAACAGCGGTTCAACGAACTCAAGGAATCGACCGGCGCGAGTTCGCGTACGCTCTCGCGCGTGCTCGACGACCTGCAGGAACTGGGTTTCGTCGAGCGACGGATGGAGGCTGACGCCCCCGTCGCCACCTACTATTCGCTGACGGCGAAAGGCGGGTCGCTCTGTCCGGTCTTCGACGCCATCGAATCGTGGGCCGACGAGTGGGTCGACATCGGTCCGGCCGACGACTGACGGTCAGTCCAGATCCAACTGCTCGCGGGCCTGGCCCGGCGTGGCGACCGGCCGCCCGAGTGACTCCGCAATCCCGACGACGCGTTCGACCAGCTGTGCGTTGCTCCCCGCGAGCTGCCCGCGACGGACATAGACGTTGTCCTCCAGCCCCACCCTAACGTTCCCGCCGAAAACGAGCCCCATCGCCGCGAACGGCAGCTGGTGTGGGCCAAAGCCCAGCGTGTTGCACAGCGCCTCATCGGGGAGATTCTCGATTGCGTTCAGGAAGTTCCGGGGGTGAGGGCGTGTCAGCCCGCCGGGGCCGAAGATGAGCGTCGCGTAGACGGGGTCGGCGAGTTCCCGCCGATCAAGCAGGCCGTGGACTTCGTTGATGTGGCCGTCGTTGAACACCTCCAGTTCCGGTTTGATGCCGCGGTCGACCATCTCGGCGTGGAGTGAGTCAACCAGCCCGCGGGTGTTCTCGGTCGTGAGCCGGTCGTAGCGGTTCAGCGGCCCCATGTCCAGCGAGGCCAT
>CAZOQK010000025.1:0-17770 GCA_964581735.1 uncultured Halobacteriales archaeon
CTCGTGGATGACGCGCCCGTAGAAGGTGTCCTCGCCGTCCTCGATGGGGTCGTGAGAGGCGAGTTCGTACTCAACGACACCGGCTTCTTCGTCGTATTCGGTGCCGTAGTAGTCGAACATGTCCGCCACGCGCTGGTGGGCGTTCCTGGCGACCTTCGGGTCGTCGTACAGCGTTTCGAGATACCAGTCGAACGAGTGGGTCTGTCGCAAATCGCCCGGTATCGTGTCTCGGTACTCCTGACTCAACTCCTCGAGAGTCTGTTTGTTGCCTGTCATGCTATCACGGGGCTCGGGTCAGATGGCTCCCGGCAGTGGGACATCGGTCCTGCTCCGGCTGGGCACGAACCCGCACGTACGTGGCATGTGTGGACATACCAATAGCGGTGCCGGACAGATCTGCTGGCAGCGGCCGTTGATCTCGGAGCAATCACCGATACTATTTATTATACGAGTGCTACAGCTATATAAACTTTTCTTGGGATTCGGGCTTTACATTGGAAAGAACCCCGACACGGCGACGGAACGGTGAGTGGGGCGCAGAATTGGGCAAATGTGCTGTTTTTATAAGTTGGTTGTGTGCGACCACACAACTCGGCCCGGACCGGGGCACTGATTGTGTCCCGACGACAACTGCTGGTATGGCATTCGACGGACTCGCGGACGGCTGGCAGGTCTGGAGCGATGAGGACACCAAGGTCGTCCTCGCTTACCGCCCGGACGTGTTCAACACGGCGGACTTCGACGCGGCCTGTCTCCCGACCATCTATCTCACCAAAGGCAAACAGAGCCGCCGCCCCGGCCTCGACCAGCCCCGGCCCGGGGACGCCTGGTATGTCACCTTCTATCTCGAACCCGAAATCGACGCCGGCCAGGACTCCTTCGACGACCGGGAGGCCGCAGACGACCACGTCGTCTCGCTCAGCCAGCGGTTTGCCGACGGCGACATCGACTACCGTGACCTCTATCAGGTCCCGCGGCCCGACTACTTCGAGAAACTGGATGAACTAACTGGCGGCGAGTGAGGGTGTCTCCGTCCGGGCGCGGGACTTAATCCGTCGGCCCGTCAATAAAACGTATGACCACGATTACGCTCATCGGGACTCGCCTCGCCGACCCCGGCACCGAGTTCGTCTACCGGGGCGAATCCAGTGCCTGTGAGGGCTGTCCCTACCGCGACCAGTGTCTCAATCTCACCGAGGGGCGCAGGTACGCCGTAACCGACGTTCGGGAAGGCGGAAGCACCCTCGACTGTGCGGTCCACGACGAGGGTGTCACCGCCGTCGAAGTCGAGCCCGCACCGCTCCAAGCCAACGTCGCTACCAAAGGCGCCTTCTCGGGCAGTGTCGTCTCGCTCGACGGTCCCTGTCCACACACGGATTGTCCGAGTCACGAATACTGCGAGCCCGCCGGGGCGGCGTTCGACGATGAGTACCGCATCACGGACGTTCTTGGCGATCCACCCCACGACTACTGTATGCTGGACCGGGACCTCACCCTCGTGGAGTTCGAAGCCCCCGAGGACTGATTACTCCTGAATGGTAATGCCGGTGTTGCTCAGATAGGCGTCGAACGTCTGGTCGTCGCCGGTGATGATGCGCCCGAGGGTCGCCTGGTAGGGCGTAATCGTGTAACTGCCACCGGCGGGCCCGCCGGGTTGGCCCTGTCCCTGTTGTTGGGGTCCCGTCTGGCGCGGGAGCGGAATGTGTGCCCGGAAGTTGTCCACACTGACGATGGTGTGGTACTCGACCGGCGAGTTGTCGTAGTAGACGACGTAGCCAAAGCTCTGACTGGCCGCCTGGAGGTGCTGGGTCCACGCTGCCTGGAAGTTCGAGTCGAGCTGTTCGTACCGTTGGATCCGAAGCGAGATGTCATCGCGGTAGGTCCACGTTCCCATCTCGGTGAACGGAATCCACTCCCCGTGGTCCGTCCCCGCCACCGTCTCCCGAACGTCGTCGAGACTCGTCATCGGTCTAAAGTTATCGCCGTCCGACATAAATCCGTCCGAATCGCACTCGGTCAGGGTATCGTGTCGGTTCGGTCGGCGGCGTAGCCAAACACTTGTTCGTACCCTTCCGGTGAGAGCAAGACCGGGTAGAACTCCTCGTCTGCGATAACCTCCGTCCCGCCGGCCGACGCGAACGGCGTCCCCGCCGTGACCTGTTCGAAGTTCGCGGCGTACACTTCGTAGCTCTCTGCGGCGTCTTTCGGAATCCGCTCGCGAAGGCGGAACACGGGTACGCCGTCCTTGGCCGGGCGCTCGAAGGCGGGGACGGCGCCGACTGCGCCCAGAAACTCGCGAGCCACGCGACACGCGTTGGTGGCTGCCTGTTCGGACTGCTGGTAGCCACACTCGATTTCGATGGTCTCGGGAATCCCCTCGAAGAGTCGCCCGTCGGTGTGGTCGCCGGCGTCGACGAGCGCATCCACCGACAGGCGCGGGCAGACGTTGCGCGCACACTCCGTCAGTTCCTCGACGATGGCGAACATGCCACGATAGGACTGTGTCGAGTGAAGGGAAAGCGTCGTACAGTGCCCAAAGCGGTCCGAGACTTCGGCCGCCAGGCGCTGTTCGTGAGTTTCCCCGTCCAGGTCGCCCGGGAACGCACGGTTCAGGTCCTCGTCGATGTACCGCTGGCCTGCTTCGAGGGCGCGCTCGTTCGCGACGACGAGCGCGACCGGCCGCTCAACGTCGGGGCTCTCTGCGGCGATATCGCCGACGGCGTGAACGCCACAGGGCTCGTCGCCGTGGATACCACCGATAATCGCGATTTCGGGCTCGCCCGTTCCGAGCTGCTCGACGCGCATCTATCCCTTATCTACCCCGCTCGGTATGTGTGCATTGCGGTTTCCGCGAGATTCTCAGTGGTCCAGCGACTCAGCGTAGGCGAAGTCCGCCTTGGCCGCTGTCGGCGTCCCGTCGTCCAGCCGTATCCGCCACCCGTCCAGGGCGTCGGGGTCCTCCAGGGCATTGGTCATCACCGTCCGCACCTCCAGCACGTCGACGCCGTAAAAATCGTGGGGCACGCCCCGGAAGTAATCGAGTGCCGTTCGGAACAGCGAGCGCATGCCGTCGTCGTTCTCGAAGTCATAGTGTTTGTATGCGCCGGCGGCGACCTGGACCATCCCGTGGAGGAACTTGCTCTCGGTCGACCCGCGGCCGTAGTTGTACCACTCGTCCTCGAAACAGTCGTGGGACTCGTGGTACTCGCCGCTGTTGTACAGCGCGACGCCGTGGACCGTTGCCCGCCGTAGGGTGGCGTGTTCCCACAGGCCACGGTCGGCCAGCCACCCGGTCGGATTGCCAACCGGCGGGGCCACCGACTCGTCGCGCGTGTGGTCGTCCATACCACGTCCAACGCTGCCCAGCCCCCTAACGTCGTCGCCAGTGTCGCGGAAACTGTTATCATACTGCAATACATACCACTGTCTGAATCCCCACCCTGACAGACACAGCTGTGCAGCCACAGACCAATCCACTCCGAGGCACAAATGAGCGTCATCGACATCCGACTCGACCGTATCAACGGGACAGCCATCCAGTGGTTCACCGCTCGAACGGACGAGCCACGGGCCGCTATCGTCGCCAACATCGTCGTCAACAAAGCGCTCCCGGCGGAGCGCATCCACCAGATGGATACGCTCCCGACCGCCGCCGGAGCCGTCGTCATCGGCTACGAGCGGCTCTGTTCCGACCGGCCCGACATCAAGGCGATGGTCCGGGAAGTCAGCATCGAGCCCGCGGATGTCGAACACGCTATCGAACACATCTTCGAGGCCGTCGGCCCCGCCGTCGAACAGGAGCGTCGCCGCTCGCTCCGGCTGGAACTCGACGCCTGCGAGACTGTCAAAGCGGCCCACTACCACGGCCACCGTCCCGTCCTCTCCGAACGGCTGCAGCGACACCTGCCCCCGCAGTTTCACACCCTGCTGACGGCCGAGGACCCCGACCCACAGGGGGTGGAGTCGCTGACCCGCCACGTCGAGCGGTGTTACGAGGACCTGTTCTGTCTGTTGCTCGGGCCGGACCTCTATGCCCGGACCGCGTCCGACCAGCTCCCCGAGCGGGAACTCCGAGCGACGATGTACGGCCCGACGCTCGGGCCGGGGCTCGGCCTCCCCGAGTAAGCAAACAAACGATTTATTCGCCAGCGCGGACCACGCGGGTGTATGGACACGGCCGACCGGCTCGACCTCGTGACACGCTACACCCAGGAGGTCGTCACGGACGACGAACTGAAGGAACTGCTCGAAGAGGATTCGCCGTCGGCCTACGTCGGCTACGCCCCCACCGGCGAGATGCACATCGGTCACTTCACGACGATGCGCAAACTCGCCGACTTCCTCCGGGCCGACATCGACGTGACGGTTCTCATCGCGGACTTACACGCCCACCTCGACGACGAAAAAAGCCCCTTCGACCTCCTTGACGCCCGCTCGGTGTACTACCAGGAGGCTATCGAGGGGATGATAGACGCCGCCGGCGCCGACCCCGACGACATCGAGTTCGTCCGCGGGACGGACTTCCAATTGGACGAGGAGTACACCCTGGAAATGTACCGCATGGCCGCAGAGACGACCCTGTCGCGCACTCAGCGGGCCGCCAGCGAAGTCGTCCGGGAATCCGAGAGTCCGAATCTTGGCGGACTCATCTATCCGCTGATGCAGAATCTGGACGTGAAACACCTCGAAGCGGACATCGCCTACGGCGGTATCGACCAGCGCGGCATCTACATGCTCGGCCGCGAGATGCTCCCCGACCACGGCTGGCACCAGCCAGTCTGTCTGTTCGCGCCCCTGCTCGCTGGGCTCTCCGGTGGCAAGATGAGCGCCTCCGAAGCGTCCTCGAAGGTGAACCTCACCGACTCACCCGACGAAGTCGCCGAGAAAATCAACGACGCGTACTGCCCAATGGGCGAGGCCGAAGACAACGGCGTCCTCGAATACATGGAGTACCTCGTCTTCCCGGTGTTGGACGAGCGCGGTGAGGAGTTCGTCGTCTCTCGTCCCAAGGAGTACGGCGGCGACCTGGTCTACGACTCCTATGACGATCTTGAAGCCGATTTCCTCAGCGAGGACCTCCACCCCGCGGACCTGAAAGGCGCGGCCGGCGAGTACATCTCCGAGGTCATCGACCCGATTCGCGAACGTCTGACTGCCAAAGAAGACCTGCTTGCCGATGCCTACCCGGAGAAGTACGGGGCCGAATAGATGACCGACGGCGGTGGCGACGGCATCGACGCCCACCGCTCCGCCGAGCGCGTCCGTGACGTGTACGACGACATCGCCGACCACTTTTCGAAGACTCGCGAGTACGCCTGGCCCGAAGTCGAGGACTTCCTCGACGATGTCGACAGCGAGCGCGGCCTCGATGTCGGCTGTGGCAACGGCCGCCACACAGAACTGCTGGCCGAGTACGTCGACCACGCTGTCGGAGTGGATCTAAGCAGTGGCCTCCTTGCGAGTGCCCGCGAGCGGATGGCCGACCGGGCCTGGACGGGCGCGCTTGTCCAGGGCGACGCTGGCGCGCTTCCCTTTGCCTCCGGCACGTTCGACGTGGGAGTCTACGTCGCGACGCTCCATCATCTTCCGACCAGAGCGGCCCGTCGTCGAAGTCTCGACGAACTCGCACGCGTCCTCAACGACGGTGGTCGCGCACTCGTCAGCGCCTGGAGTACCGCCCACGACCGCTTCGAGGCGAGCGCCGACGCCCAGACTGGGTTCGATACGATCGTCGATTGGACGCTGCCCGGTGGGGAGACTGTGCCGCGATTCTATCACATCTATGCACCCGCTGAGTTCGATGCGGACCTCGCCGCCAGCGATTTGACAGTGGTCGACAGTCGGATTTCCAGCGGGAACTGTTATGCCGAGGTGCGCGGCTGAAAGGAAAACGGTCTTAATCACCCCACTTCAAAACCGAGTGAGCGCAGGGCCGAGTGGTTCGGTCCGGTGCAAGTGAACGCCGTTCGAAGCGCCGGTGTCTCACCGAAGGAAGCGAGGTGAGACTTTCACCGGTGCGCGCCGGTGGTGAGCAAATCCGTCAGGATTTGCGAGCCTCGGCGCGCGAGCGAACGAAGTGAGCGAAGCGCGCCGGTGGTCTAGTGGTAGGACCTGAGCCTTCCAAGCTCATGGCCCGGGTTCAAATCCCGGCCGGCGCATTCTGCGAGGAACGGACGTGACGAGCGAATGCGTCGCGCCGGATTTGAAGTAGAGCAGTCGCGCGCAGCGAAGCGAGCACGTCTGCGGGTGGTTCAAATCCCGGCCGGCGCACTCCCTGCGGTCGGCCGGCGCAGTTGCTACGAACAAAGTGTGGCGAAACCCTGTTGCAGCATTGCCACGGAGACGGTCACTTGCGCCGCTAAACGACCGTCTACCGTGGCGCAGTTCTGCCACCAACACCAATCAAAAAGAGTCTTCGGCTACCCGTAACCCGATTTCGTGGCGACAGTCGAATGAGAAGTCTGCGTTTGTATGTTGACGTGTAACTGTGACGGCGGAGGGGAGGTGAGAACGGGCTGTCGTGGCGTCGAAATCGTGGTGTGGACACGTCCGAATGGTCCCGTCGCGGTTCACGACGGAACTGATTCACATGAGTGTACCGTACTCTCCATTGCAGGCCCAGCCGTGTCCAGCCCAGCGTTTTCCGTTGAGGTCAATATCTAGACGGCGCTGTAATTCGGAATACGCGGCGGCAGCAGCCGCCCCAGCACAGCGTTGTTCGATGTTGTTACGCTGCTCTATTTGCTCAGTCGTGTCGATGGGGTCTGTCAGTCCGGTCCATCGACCCGTTTCGATGTGACATTCCGCCGGGGTGCTTTCCCCCTGCTAGGGGTCATCAGCGCTGGACCCTGAAAGACACCCTGCGACGAGACTGAATCCGACTGGTCAGAGGAGAGCACGGCGAGACTGGTGTGGGGACATACGGCCGACTGACCTGCCCACCGGTATGTGTTTTCTGCTCGAACGAACAACGCCGACCCGCACGCCGTACACACAGCATCCGCGGCGCGGAGCGCCGCGGTTCACTGCGAGCGCCCTACTGGGCGCGAGCAGCCTTTTTAGCGTATATCTTTACGCCGAGCGGTGCGTCCGCGCTGAAGACGCGCGACGACACCCGGGGTTTAAAAAGGTACTATTTGATGAGACCGAGGTCTTCGAGCATCCCGAGGTTATCGAAGACGAGGCTGAACTCGACCACCTGGTCGTCTTCGAAGCGGGCGATGCCGATGCCTTTGGCTCGGATGCGCTGGTCGGTCGGCGGGATAGTTTCGAAGGTACCGGCGTGGGTGCCCTCGATTTCGTAGCGAATCGTGACGAGGTTGTCGTCCTCGTCGTCGGCGAAGACATCGAGAATCGTGGCTTCGAGGTCGGGGAACGCGCTGAGAAACATCCGGGCGTCGTCTTTCAGGTCGCTCCGGGTCCCCTCCTCGTCCGACGAGCGGTAGTAGCGCAACTCCTCACTGTGGTACTCGTTGATGGCCGTCACCTCGCCGTTGTTGAGTACCTCGTACATCGAGGTGGCGAGTTTCTTGGCCTTTTTTGACGGATTGCCGCCGCCCCAGGGGTGCTTGTCGTCCCCGATGTCATCCTCCGAACCCATGCCTTAGTCTGTGGATGAAATGATGGGCTGTTACTTTAATCCCTGTCACTCCACGCCATGAGATCCTCACTCATCGGCCTCAGTCACCCAGCACCCCCAACCGTTCGAGCATCCCGAGATTGTCGAAGACGATGCGATACTCCGAGATTTGGCCACCCTTGACGGTCACGATGGCCGAACCCTTGGCGGACATCTCCTGTCCCGTCGGAGGAATCCCCTCGAACTCTCCCTCGTGTGTCCCCGAGAGGGTGTAGATGAACGAGACCTTCTCGCCCTGGGACATGATGCGCGGGATGTCCGCCTCCAGGTCCGGAAAGGCGGCGTGAAACGTCTCGATGTCCTCGCGCAACTCGCGACGGCCGGCGAGTTCACCTGATGAGCGATGGTAGTCGAGACTCTCGGAGAAATACTCTCCGGTGGCATCCGCATTGCCCTCGTCCATAGTCTCGGTGAATCCGGCGGAGACGAACTCCTCGGTATCCGACGCGGTGTGGTCTGTCCCCATAGTATGGTTGATAGGTATCAGCGAATCATATAAATCCTGTGGCGTATCGGGGATCGGTTTCGCTGATTGATTTAACAGGACACGGAAAGCCAGTATGAAATCTGATAGGGAACTCCACCACTTCGTCACGGGGGAATTGCGGTTTCGTATCCTCCAGATCGTTCTCCAGCACACGGAACAATTCCCGACGGAGTACGAGATTTCACAGTTTTTGCCCCGGGACGCCACTGGAAGACGTGGCCGCCCGGTTGCAGGAACTCGTCGACGAGAAGATCGTTCGGCCGGTAACGCTGGCCGAATCCAAGCGACGGGAGGGGTACTCACACACGTTCTACGGCGTCACGGATTACGGCTGGCGGTTCCTGATAAGCCACAACCTCCTGGATTCCGACAGGTCGGTGTTGCGCTGGTAGGACCTCGACATAGACGACCCGACGGAGCTTGCGCACCACGAATCGGCCACGCGACCGGACGACGTGGACACCCTCCAGGGCGATCCCGTCAGCAAGACGCCGGAACAGCAACTCGAGGAGTATGAGATGATGGTCGAGCAGATCAAAGACGCCCTCTACATGCTCGACTCCGAGGGCCGCTATCTCCCGGTCAACGGCGCATACGAGGACCTGACCGGGTGTTCGCGAGACGAACTCATCGGGTCGACGATGTCGATAGTACTCGACTCGGACGCGATGGCAGAACGCCGCGAACTCACCCTGGAGTTACTTAAGCGGGGCAGTGAGCGCCGGGGTCACGCTTGGCAGTCGACGCTGCACACGGCCGACAAGACGCAACTCCCCGTCGAAGTCAACTTCGCCACACTGGAGTACAACGGGGAGTTCATCGGTATCGTCGGGTCGGCCCGCGACATCTCGGACCGGCGCCGTCGCGAGCAGGAACTCTCCGTGCTGAGCCGGGTCCTACGACACAACCTCGGCAACAAGGTCAACATCATCCAGGGGTACGCGGAGGTCATCGGGGACCACATCGCGGACGAGAACGCCCTTGATTACACCGAGCGGATCCGACGTATCGCGGGGAAACTCATCCAGCAAAGCGGGAAGGCCCGGGACATTCACGACCTGCTCCAGGAGTGGCCCCCAGCGGCGCCCCCGGGACGTGACGACGGTCATCTGGGATGCCGTGACGGAACCGGGGATGGAGTACCCCGATGTGACTTTTTGGGTGGACATGCCAGACTCCACCTGGGCACGGCTCTCGGACCAGTTCCAGATGGCCGTCAAGGAGTTACTCCAGAACGCGGTCGACCACGCAGGGAAGGCGGAGCCGACCGTCCGTGTCGCGGTCGACACGCCCAACGGGGAGACCGGGGACATCACCATCGCCGTCGACGACGACGGGCCTGGGATACCGGAAGATAAAATCAGCGTCGTTTCGTCCGAGGAGGAGACGCCGCTGACTCACAGTGAAGGAATCGGTCTCTGGATGGTGACGCGGACCGTCAACGCAGCCAACGGCGAGATGAGTTTCGAGGAGAGCGACCTCGGTGGAACCGGGTCAAACTGACGTTCCCGAAGGCGGAGCCGCCGGCACTGACGCTCAGTGTGTGAGCTACTGCTCGATGTCGGTCCAGGTGTCCGAGGAGATGAACGCCTCCTCGTGCTCGGGGTCGTACACCCGGAGGGTCTGTCCCTCCTGTTTTGCGTCGACGCTGGTGCCGCCCGGTAGGGTACCCCGGGCCGGCGGCGGGGTCGACTCGGTATCCGAATCGGCTGTCGACTCACGGTTCGCGGCGAGTCGTTGCTGACCCGCGACGCGTATCTCACCCGAACGGGTCGACTCCGTTCTTTCGCCGTCCTCGGTGGGCCTGAACAGCCTGCTGACGCGCCGGCACAGCGCCCCGAGCCATGATCGCACACGCGCTCGCACACCCGGACGCTCCTGCCGGGCGGCCTCCCGGTTTCTCCCTTCCTCGTCTTCCTCTACGGGTGTGATGCTCATAATCGGGTTTTGGTGTGAACTCACTAAACCATTGTGTCCGGGGGAAGGATTTTGACCGACGGCACCGTTGGGCCGATGTGCCCCGCGACCTCCGCGACGACACAGTGCAAGTGTTGACACACGACGGCGAGGACCGCGAGGACGCGACCGTGCCCGACATCGACGACGGGACGCTCGTCGAGATGTACAAAGGGATGGTGTTCGCGCGCGAACCCAATCACCGCGCGACGACCGATTCCTCCAGGACGAATGACCGGGCCACAGCCGTACGGCCACGTTCGGGCGGGCGAGGAGGCGTCGATACCGCCGGACACATATCGCGCCGTCGGTACCGGCGAGCCGATTGCATTACTGCGCGTCGGTGACGAGGCGGGGCGGCGGGTGACAACCGGCGACGTGGTCCGGGTCGACCGCGACGAGTATGCCCGGTTCGAGGCGGCTGGGAATCCCGACCGTGGTATCTCACTTGGCGATTTCCTGCCGCCGCTCCGGACCTGGGCGACGGCCATCCGATACTGGCTGCCCTTCTAGAGTTCGATGCGCTCGACAATGTTCGAGTCGCCGTCGTGCGTGTTTAGCGCGACGATGCGCACCAGATCTTCCAGCCCGGAGTCACGGAGTTTCGCTTTCAACAGATTGTCCACCTGGTAGACGCCGGCGGCGTTGTTCATCTCGATTTCAACCTGGACGGGGACGGCGTCGCCGGCTTCGAGCGTCACTGTCTCGATTGCCTGACTGGAGACGGTGTTGATGCCGCGACCACCCCGTTCGTAGGGGATGCGCGAACGGCCCCGCTCCATGTCCAGCGCATCGGCGACGCGGACAACGCCCGCCTCCAGGGTCAGAGGTTTCTCCTCGGTGTGGTGACAGAGAATCGCGTGGAGGATTTCGCCTTTCATCCGGACCTGTTCGCCGACGCCGTAGAACTCGGGGAGTACCCTGTCGAGGACGTCCGCGGCGAGCGGAATCGAGTAGTAGGGATGGTCGTCGCGGTGGACGACGTGACCGATGTCGTGGAGGATGGCCGCGAACCCGACGATGACGGCCTCGTCGGCTTCGTCCAGCCCCTGCTGGCGGGCACCGTTGAACTCCACGCCGCCTGATTTCAGCAGGTCGTACAGACACAGCGCCCGGTTGCGGACGATGCTGATGTGTTTGGTGCCGTGGTCATTGTACTTTTTGCGCGTGACGGGGTTGACGTTCTGTGCCTCCAGATAGGCCGTAATCTCCTCGTCGTCGTCGACAACGGACAGCACGTCGTCGAGTCGGTCGTCGGGGAACGTATGGTCGCCAGTCGGGTCGTAGACCCGGCCGGCCCGGTCAACTGTCTCTGCGTCGTCGCTCATACGCTGGCTGACGGGGGCCGTGCTGAAAAGAACTGCCCGCTCAGTCGGCGGCTTCGGCGGCGGCTTCGACCTCGTCGTAGTCGGGTTCGACGCCTGGGTCGTCGCTGACCCACGCGTAGGAGACGGTGCCGTCGGAGTCGACGACGAACACCGACCGCTTGGCGACGCCAGGGACGCCGAGGTCAACGAAGTCCATCGAGATGCCGTAGGAGTCGATGACCTCCTTGCCGGAGTCGCTGACGAGGCCGAACTCCAGACCGAGTTCGTCGCGGAACGCGTTCTGTGCGAACGGCGAGTCGACGCTGACCCCGCATACTGCCACGCCGAGGTCCTCGAAGGAGGCCAGGCGGTCCTGGAACTCGTTCATCTCATGGCTACAGACACCCGTGAACGCGCCGGGAAAGAAGGCAAGCACGACCGGCCCGTCTTCGAGCGCTTCGGAGAGGGTGAACTCGTCTACGTCGCCGTTGGCAAGCGGTGCGGTAAAGTCGGGGGCTTTGTCGCCTTCGGATACCATACCCTGCTGTTCGCAAGGGCCCATCAAGACGGTTGCGACTCCGGGTCGGGCCACGCCGCCGAACGGCCGCTCGGAGCAAAAAGCCTATAATCGGGAGTTGGCAAGAGACAGTTAGCAATGGTAGTTACAACGGTTCCCCTGTTCGGACCTGTGCCGGGGGGAATGGAGATGGTCGTCATCCTGCTAATCGCCGTGTTGCTGTTCGGCGCGAACAAGATTCCGAAACTGGCCCGCTCGACCGGTGAGGCGATGGGCGAGTTCAAGAAGGGCCGGCAGGAAGTCGAGCAGGAACTGCAGGACCTGCAGGACGGAGAGGTCCAGAGTTCCGGCGAGGAACCCACCACCGAGGGTACCGAAAGCACTGACGACGAGGACATCGAGTACATGGACGCCGACTCCATTGACTCCGACGAGTCCACGAACTGACCAACCCCGACGCCCCGACGCTCACCAGCCGCACAGCACCCGAACTGTCAGTTCTTATACCGGCGGGCGAACTGTTGTACTCTCCCTGGTTTCAGCTCTTAATCAGCACCGCCTCGCGCGGGCAGGGACGCCATGCCACTACTCGTAGACGTACGACAGCTGGGTGTCATCAACGAACCTATCGGAGACGGCGCCGAGAATGTCGCGGCCCCCTCCGGGACGCTTGCGGGTGTCGAGACAACTATCGGTATCAAATCACTGGCATTCGTTGACCCGCAGGACCTGCCGGATGAAATCGGCCCGCATGAGGTTTGCGCTGCCACTATCGACCTCACCGAGCTGCCCTACGGCTCGTTCGTGCTGCTCTTTTCCGACGATACCGCGGCGGCCGTCGCCGAACTCGTTGCGGGGCAGCCCGCCGACGGCCCACTTAGGTCCTTACAGGAGAGTGCCCCACAGAAGATGTATAACATCTGCACGTCAGGCTTTGTCTATGGGTTCGCGAACACCCTGGATACGACCATTGATATGGGGACGCCGACACTCGAACACACTGACTGAGGGGAGCTCCGCCGGACACGACTGTCCCGCATCCGCGACGAGAGCATCGCCATCGTGCCGGACTCGACGGTGTGTGTTCCGGAGCGAAATCGTAACGTCGAACTGTACGTCTATCTCATCGCCACCCCCGGCGCGTTCGTGAACCTGATTGACTGTATCGACCTTGATGCGTTCGGCGAGGACGCGGCCGACGAAGTCCCGAGTTGCGCAGCATGGGCCGTACCGCCCGTCTACTGTTTTCGGTTTCCCAAGGGCCGAAAACACTCATATACTGCCTCCGATATCACCGCGGTGTTCAGATAAGAATCGAACAGTGAGGCGAGGTGCTTTCAAAGTGATCTCTGCCCGAAAACACTTGCCTCAGCATAGTGTCGCCCAGTTCGACTAGGTTTTGTGGAGCGAGAAGCAACACCACGACTGTTGATGGAAATCAGTATTCAACTACATCTTGCTGGCTTATGGCTATTTAATACTGTTTCTACTCTCGGCATATGTGGTGTCCAACGCGCACGTTCGACGGTCCATAACTGGGTTCACAAGGCTGAGTTACAGCCCACAGCTGGACACAGTCCGAATCACGTCGCGGTTGATGAAACCGTGATTCGACTCAACGACGAGCGATACTGGCTGTACGCTGCTGTCGATCCTGAAACAAACGAATTACTCTACACACAACATGAACCGACGACAAACAGCGTCCGTGCAAAACAGTTTCGTGCCGAACTCCGCGAGAAAAACGACATCAATGACGCAGTGTTTCCCGTCGATGGCTCGCACTCACTGAAAGATGCCTGCTCCCGACACGGCTTCCATCTCCGCGTCGAACGTCACGGAGATCCCAACAGTCCTGAACGTGTCTTTCATGAACTGAAGCGGCGACCATCTTCGTTTTCAAACTGCTTTAGCAACGCCGGAGCAGAAACTGCTGAGGAGTGGTTGCGTCGGTTTGCTTTCGCATGGAGTCAGCGTATCTGAACACTACGCTTCCGACCGGGCCAAATTATAGTTCGGTTCACAACACCGCACAACCAACCCCAATTTAAGAGCATACTTTCTGCGGTCGCGACTGGGAATATAAATACCCATCTTCTCGCTGAATCGTCTGCACCACTACCTTTCTGCGAACGACCAGATAGCATGTATACCACTGGTATAATTACCCTCATCGTGAGGACGACAGTCCCTGCCAAGTCGTTGTATTGTGGCAGGCCCAACTCATGCCAAGCAACTCCTTCCAGGGTTCTTTGGATTCGACAAAATGCGGCGGAGCGGCGTTGATGATGGCTGAGGACATAACCGAAATTGTCGTCCGCTTGGCCAACTCCAGTATAAACGAGTGTATGCACCAGGGGTGTAGAACGTTCTCTTTGGGCTATTGGCTGGGTAGTTGATAATAAAACGAGGAATCACAGAGCCAGATCGTGTGGTAGGATTGGACTAACTGTGATCGGTGGCTGACGACCTCCTCACTTCCTCGGAAATACCAGCGATTTCACCACCGTTTTTACCGATGTACCCGTGACCTAATGCCGCTCTCCGTCTTGCGACAGACTAAGAGTGAGAAGCACTTAGCCAACCCATGCACGCAGGGTCGCGATGACGGCCGCGCCGGAGTGTGAGACCGACGATGGATTGCTTGCAGAGGTGGTCCAGAAGTCTTCGGTCGGGATTGTGGCATTTATGATCGAACGTGTCCTCCTGACCGGGGTTGCATACGTTGTCACGGCAGTTTTGGGGGCCACAGCCTACGGATTTCTCTCAGTGCTGGTCCGCGGGGAGAACATTTCGCGGAACCTGGTCGCTGGTCTCGGAGACGGGTACACCCGGACGGTCCCGGGGGTGTCGGCGTCCGCGCGGCGAACGCTGCTGAGCGTCGGCACTGTCGGCTTTGTCGTCGTGTGGGCTGCCATTGCGGGGCTGGTCATCGTATTCCAGGGTGATATTATCGCTGCGACACTCCTTGAGCCACGCCACGAGCGTGGGCTTGTATTGTTCGCGCTTGGGCTGTTGCCGTTCTTGTTGCTCCGGAACTTCAGAGATATGTTTCGGGCACTACGGCGGATCAAACTCGCGATGCTGGTGTCGCGGATATCTGCCCCGTTGGCCCTGCTGATAGGGGTTGTGGCCGTTGTGGCTGCTGGCGGGCGAACGCTATTCAGTCTGTGGATGGGAGTCATCGGTGTCGCCCTCGGGTTGACGGTGGTCGGCGCATTTCTGTTGTTCTCCTCTACAGCGGTCCAGCTCGGGCCGGTCCGGGCACACCGCCAAGTGGTCCGTGATTTCCTCCGGTACTCGGCGGACACGACCGGGGTTGCGACACTCGAACTCGTCCAGCGACGCGCGGTGTTCGTGGTCATGGCGCTGTATCTCTCACCGGTGGCCGCCGGCGCGTTCAGCCTCTCGGTCGTCGTCGCACTCATAGTCAGGTGGCCACTGAGCGGAGTGAACGGGATCCTACCCCCGATCGCCGCCACGCTGTATCAAGAGGGGCGCACGCAGACGCTCCAGCGGCTCTACCGACAGACGAGCCGGTTGGCGACTGTCGCGGCGACACCGGTGTTCGTTCTTGGATACGCGTACGCTCCGGACCTGCTTGCGGTGTTCAACGACGCGTACACCCGGCAGGCGACCGTGCTCCGTGTCGTACTGCTTGCGCAATACGCCGCGACCGTCTTTGGGAGTGTCGGGCTGTTACTGCTGATGACAGATAATGAACGCGTGAGCCTGTTTACCCAGGTGGTCAATGCGAGTGTCGCGTTGCCGCTGATGATTTTCCTCACCGTCCATTTTGGGCCATTAGGGCTGGGTGTCGCGTACCTGTTGTCGCTACTCGTGAACAACACAACCGAACTCCTTGTCCTGTACTCCCGCGACGGACTCGCGCCGTTCAGTCACGAACAGGTCTTTGCAATACTCTCTGTGCTCCCGTCGATTTACGCCCTGCTATCGGTTAAACCGGCGGCTGGCGCCCCGGCAAGCCTGGTTCTAGCTGCACTTGTCGTTACGATATACACCTGGTTCGGGCAACGGTTCCTGCTGCGGTCGGCAGACAAGGCTGCGTTGCGTGCGCTGGTGACCTGACAACCTATCCACGCAGCCGACCACGAGAGACTCTACTTAGCGGGCGCGTGATATAAGTACGAGAAGTCCTTCCCATATTCGATTTCCCCTCACGACTGAATCGTGGGATTCTCACCCGGAGAGTTGCGGAGTTAGAGAATCTATCTCGGTGAGTGCCTCAGTAGCGACATCACCCAACTCACCGGCCTCAATATGTGAGTTCCGCTCCCGGACCATCTCCTCGGAGTTGTCGAGATACCGGGCTGCAGCCGTGTATCCGAACGCTCCGACGAGAACCTCGCCCATCCCGCGTCGACCGCCGTGTGGTGCGAGATAGCCGTGCTTCGGATGATCGATATCGATCTCCGCGGCTTCCGTGAGTCGTTTTGGAATTAAACGGGCACCATCCGTCGTGGTTAACGGCGGACGGATGTCCTCGTTGAACGTCAGCATCCGGCTGATGGAGCCACTCTATGGGGTCTTCGTGATGACCTTCGACGACCACACGGCAGCAACCATCGCAGAGCGGATGACCGGCCAGGCAGTCGACGGCAACCTGAACCGGATGCACCAGAATGCGCTGCAGGAAATCCGTAACATCCTCACTTCCGGCTTCATCGACGGGATTGTGAACACGCTCGAGACGACTATCGACACGGAGACGCCGACACCCGAACGGGACCACACCGACGCCATCGCCGAGCAGACAGCCTCATATATCCAGATGGACTCGTTGTCTCTCGTCCTAGACTCGCTCACCGACCTGGCCGAATAGAACACCGAGTTCAAACTCCGCATCTTCCTGATTCCCGACCCCGGCTCCTTCATCAACCCCATCGACAAGCTCGACATAGACGATATCCGGGACAAAGAGAATCCGACTGAGGTGTACGACGGCGAAGGGGCATTTTGAAGAGCGTCGCGGCGTAGCAACCGCGTATGTCGCTCGTCAACGCAGGCGTCTACGTCGTACACTTGCTTGTTGCCGCACTCTGGACAGGGAGCGTTCTGTTTGTCGCCTACGCCGTCCTGCCGCTGGGCCGGAACGGCGACCTCAACGCGGCGCCGCTGGAGGCGGTCGCCAGCAAGCTGAAACTCGTATCCCGGTCCAGCGCCGCCGTTCTCTTCCTCACCGGCGGGCACATGGCCGCCTACGCCTACACTGTCGAATCACTAACCGGCAGTCCTCGCGGGTATCTCGTTCTTGCGATGCTCGCGCTGTGGTTCGTGATGACCGGCCTCGTCGAAGTCGGCGCGGGGAAACTGACCGACGGCACCGGCCAGCAGCTGGTCCGGGAGCCGGCACGCAACGCGACACCGTTCTTGCAGGGTGCGGCCGTGCTTGCACTCCTCCTGCTGGCCGATGCCGGCCTGCTCATCGCGAACGGCCTCGGGGTCTTCGTCCTATAGGTCGGCGGCGACGTGGTCGGCCGCTTTCAGCGCGAGCGCACCGATGGTTAGCGTCGGGTTCATCGCCCCTGAGGACGGGAAGACGCTGCTAGAGGTAATGCTGAGGTTCTCGACATCGTGGGTCCTGAGCCGCGGGTCCACAACGCTCCCGGCGGGGTCGGTCCCCATCCGAGTCGTGCCCATGTGGTGGTAACCGGGACCGGTGTCGGCCGGCCCGACCGTCCAGGAGATGTCGACGCCGAGGCGGTTCAAAATCGCGCGCTGGATGGCGTTTGCCCGTTCGAGGGTGCGCTCCGTGCGCGGGTCCAGCGACCAGTCGATACTGGGGACGGGAGTCCCGTGGTCGTCGGTTTCGTCGGTATCGAGTGTGATGCGGTTCGCCCGGT
>CAZOQK010000026.1:0-17754 GCA_964581735.1 uncultured Halobacteriales archaeon
GCCTCGAAGTGGTTGTCGGCCTCGCTGAAGTCGACGCCCGTCTCCTCGCTCATGTATGCGGCGGCTTTTGCGGGGAAGTCAGGGTGGGTGTTTAGGCCGGTGCCGACCGCAGTCCCGCCGAGTGCGAGTTCCTGCAGGTGGGGCAGGGCGTTCTCGGCGCGCTTGATGCCATTCTCGACCTGTGTGGCGTAGCCGGAGAACTCCTGGCCGAGCGTGATTGGGGTGGCGTCCTGGAGGTGGGTGCGGCCGGTCTTGACCACGTCGTCGTACTCCTCCTCCTTGGCGCGCAGCGAGTCGGCGAGCGTCTCCAGTGCGGGCAACAGGTCCTTCTGGACCGCTTCGGCGCTGGCGACGTGCATCGCCGTTGGGATCACGTCGTTGCTGGACTGGCCGTAGTTGACGTGGTCGTTGGGGTGGATTTCGCGGGTCCCGATGTCGCCGCCGTAGAGTTCGGTCGCGCGATTGGAGATGACCTCGTTCGCGTTCATGTTCGAGGACGTGCCCGACCCGGTTTGGAAAACATCGACCGGGAACTGGTCGTCGTGCTCGCCGGCGATGACCTCGTCTGCGGCCTCGATGATGCAGTCTGCCTTGTCATCGTCGACGAGGCCGAGTTCCTTATTGGCCTGTGCAGCACCCTTCTTGACGACGCCGAGCGCACGGACGAACCGGCGGCCGAAGGTTGCGTCACTGATAGGGAAATTCTGGATGGCCCGCTGTGTCTGTGCGCCCCAGTAGGCGTCGGCAGGCACCTGCATCTCTCCGAGACTGTCCTGTTCGGTTCGGAAGTCGTCGTCACTCATACAGCCGAGTTTGCGCAGTCCGCAGCGTAAAAGCCACCGATACCATCGAGGAGTACCCGCAATGTTCGTTACCAATTGGCAACCGGAATGCATTGAATCTGTACACTGTTTATCTAAATTCATCAGTGATAATCGGCCAGCAGATTTTATATATGGTTGTCGAGCAGCTACAGGTGGAACAATGTTTAGTTTTCTCGCGTCCGCGGGAGAGAGAGCGGGAGAGCCCGAAATAGGAGAGCGAGCCGGTGGCGTCGACGGGGACGAGGCCGGAGCACTCGTCGGGAGCATCCTGAACGGGCTGGCCGAGCCCACCATCGTCGTCGACACCGACGGGACGATTACGCACATCAACAGGCAGGCCCTCGACCTCTATGGGACCACTGAGGCCGAGGCACACGGTGTGGTTCCGAACGACCTGCAGGGTGAGGGGACCGACGCGTCGGCCATCGTCGGGGAGGCCATCGAGCGTGGCGAGGACATTCAGAAACGGGAGGAGACCATCGTCGCGGGCCGAGTCGACACGCCCGTCGAGCGAACTGTAACGTTGCTGTACGACGACGAGGACGTGTTCGCCGGGGCGATGCTCGTCGAGAAGGACGTAACCGAGCGGCGCCGACAGCGCAACAAGAAACAGGCCCTCGACAGCTACCAGCGGGCCGCCCTAGACGACCTCCGGGACAAACTGACGCGGCTGGGCAAGGGCGACCTCACCATCGACCCGACGGTCCCCGCCCCCGACGCGGATTACGACGAACTCCAGGCGGTCTACGAGGAGTTCAGTGAGATGAACGAGGACCTCGGGCAGGCCGTCGAGAACATCCGCGGTATCGTCCGGAAACTGACCAGCGACGCCGAGGACCTCGACGAAACGGGCGAGACCCTGTCGGCCTCGACCGAAGAGGTGACTGCGGCCATCGACCAGATAGACGCGTCCTCGTCGGAGCTGGCACGTGGGTCCGAAGACCTCGCCGAGGAGACCCAGCGGGCCAGCGAAAACGTCGACGACCTCTCGGCGTCCATCGAGGAGATTACCGCGTCCGTCCAGCAAATCGACGCCCAGTCCGCGGAGGCTGCGGAGATGGCCGAGACGGGTGTCGACGACGCCGGGCGGGCGGTCACCCGCATCCGGCAGGCGACCGACTCCACCTCGACGGTCGCCCAGCGCATCGACTCGCTGGAGGAGACCATGGACGAGGTCAGCGAGATTATCGACATCATCGCCGACATCGCCGAACAGACGAACATGCTCGCACTCAACGCGAACATCGAGGCGGCACGCGCAGGCGAGGCCGGGGAGGGGTTCGCGGTCGTCGCCAACGAGGTCAAATCACTGGCCGAGGAGTCACAGGCGTCCGCCGACGAAATCGCAGGCATCATCGAGAGCGTCCAGAGCCAGACGACCGACCTCGTCGATAGCATCGAAGATGCAAACGAGGAGGTCGAAGCGGGTGCGGAAGCGGTCGAGAACGTCGTCGACCGTCTAGAGACGATTCAACAGCGCATCGACCAGACCAGCGAGGGAGTCGGTGAAATCTCCAGTGCCGTCGAATCACAGGCCGAAAACGCCGAGGGGGTCAGCGCCGTCATCGACGACGCCGCCGGCCTCACCGAGGAGATGACCGCCTCCATCCAGCAGATTTCCGCCGGTATCGACGAACAGGCGACGGCGATGGACGAAGTCGCCCGCAGCGCCCAGCGACTGAGTCAGATGGGCGAAACGACTCACGAACGCGTCGACGCGTTCAAGACCGCCGCCGACCAGAACGCCAACCTGGAAGAAGAGGTCTGATTCCTTCGTGGGTAGCACCTGTCGATGAGTCATATGGTTTGATATGCTCGGGAGATGACTCGTTGATGTAGGAGTGATAGCCATGAGTCAGGAAAACCCCATTACAACGGCATTCGAACTGCAGCGACGCACGCTCGAACAGAGCCAGCAGGCGCTCGAACAGTCCATCGAGTTCCAGAAGCAGCTCAACGACGCCATCACCGGCGGCATGGAGAGCCAGGCCGAGGCTCAACAGCGGAGCGTTGACGTGACCCGGTCGGCGATGGAGTCGTATCTCGACACCATCGAGTCGAACGTTCCCGGTGCCGAGGCCGGCGTCGCACAGATTCGTGAGGCGATGGAAGAGCAGTTCGCCGCCGTTGAGGAGGCCCAGGAGGAAGCCCAGGAGATGGCCATGGAGGGCATCGACGGGTACGAGGACCTCTCCGAGCAGTACCTGGATGCACTCGGCGACCAGATGGACATGCTCTACGAGGCACACGCCGACATGGAAGCCCAGACCCAGGACTTTCTCGACGACACCGAGGAACAGCTCGAGGCGCTCCAGGACGAAGCAAGCGAGCAGGCCCAGGAGCAAATCGAGCGCATCCAGGAGCAGATGGGCGAACTGCGCGAGCAGGTCTCCGACGACTGAGTCGGCAGCATTCTCCGTTTTTTCGCGAGGGCGAGCGGCAGCTACGCCCAGTCGTCCAGGCCGGTCTGGACGAGCGACTCCTCGATGCGCTCGAAGCCACGCTCGACTTCGTCGGGGTCGACTTCCCATTGTTCCGTGACATAGGCACGGGCAGCGTCGACATCGGGATTGAGATCGGTCTCGAAGTCGGGGTCTTCGACGACCGCAGGGTCCAAGAATAGCTGACGGATGCGGTCGGCGTGCTCGACGCTGTACCCCTCGGCCTCAAAAACACCCCAGAGGTCACCGTGGTCGTGGACCAGCGACACCGCAGTCTTGGGACCGACACCGGAGATACCCTCGTTGAAGTCGGTCCCGCAGAGAATCGCCACGTCGACCAGCTGCTCCCACGTCAGGTCGTGGTCGTCGAGTGTCGCGTCGAGGTCCATCAGTTCGGGGTCGCCCTTGCTGGTCAGTTGGCGGAGCGTCAGCGGCGACCCGAACAGGAGCGCGTCGTAGTCCTCGGTACCCGTATAGTCGACCTGCCCCTTCCGGGCCATCACGGCAGCCTGTGCCTCGCCCTCGGCGGGTGCATCGACGACGGGCACGTCGAGCAGGGAGAGGAGGTCCCGGGTCGTCTCGACGATGGTATCGGTCAGCCGCTGGGTTCGCGATTCGAGGCGGGCGACGGCCACTGCGTCACCCTCCTCGCGGGCGTCTTCGAGTTGGGCCTCGTACTTCTCGCGCTGTTCGCGGCGGGCCTGTACCTCGTCGTCTTTCAGCTCCGTGACCGCGCCGTCGAAGACGAACACCGGCGTCAGGTCGTGTTCGAAGAACTTCGGGAGCCCCTGGACGACACCGATGAGGTTTGCGACCTCCGTGCCGTCACTCGTCGTGTACACGTCGTCGCTGGTCCACTTGACCGTCGTCGTCAGGTACCGGTAGAGCCAGTTGTGGGCGTCGATGGCGACGACCGACCCCGAGAGCTCGTCGAACGACACCGCCTCGATTGCCGCGAGCGAGCGAAGGTCCGCGTTTCCCATTGTGAGCCATTGGGGGGAACGGGGCTTGAATCCCCCGACAGAGAGTAACGCTCAACACGGACGACGACCAACCACCCTGTATGGGAGCGACAGGTGGTGTGCTAACGAGTGTGAAGAATCCAGAGTACACCGGCGAGAACCGGTGTCTGCCGTGTACAGTCGTCAACACCCTCATCGGAGTGGCGCTGAGCGTCGCCGTCGGCGTCGCGGTCGTCTCGGCGAGTTCGACCGCCGCCGGACTCGCCGCCGGTGGGGCGGTGTTCGGGCTGAGTGTGGCCTCGATTTATCTCCGTGGCTATCTGGTGCCGGGGACGCCTGAACTAACCAAGCGGTACTTTCCGCCGTGGTTGCTCGCGCTGTTCGGCAAGGGACCGGCCCAGCAGACGAGCGAATACGACAGCGACCTCGACCCCGAACAGGCACTCCAAGACGTTGGTGCGCTCGAACCCTGCGAGACCGGGGACGACCTCTGTCTCACCGAGGAATTCAAAGGCGAGTGGAACAGCGAAATCGAACGGGTCAAAGCCGAGGACGCGAGCCGCGAGCGACTGCTTGACCTGCTGGACATCGACGAGGGCGACGTGACGTTCACCGAGTTCGGTGACGCCTTCCAGGTCCTGTTGAACGACCGTGCAGTCGGCAAGTGGGAGAGCGAAGCGGCGTTTCTGGCCGACCTTGGAGCAGCGAACGTGCTCGCGGGGCGGTACGCCAACTGGGAGGAGATGCCGGTCGGAGAACAGAGCCAGCTGCTGAACGGGCTGCGGCTGTTTATTGACACCTGCCCCGAATGTGGCGGGATTCCGGAGTTCGGCACCGACACTGTCGAATCGTGTTGCTCGACGCACGAAGTCGCCGCCGTCGCCTGCACGGACTGTGAGGCCCGACTCTTCGAGTCTCAGCCGCTCTAGTCAGGGTCTATGGGTTCGGGCGGGTCGTCGCGGGTCGCGAGAAACGCGTCTTCCTCGGGCGTGAGGTCCCGTTTACGATAGCGGTCGAGTCCCGACTGGTAGCGCTCACGACCCCGGTTTTCGGATGGGACCGCACAGACGAGTTCGGCCAGTCCGGTCGTCTGCCCGGTGTACGCGAAGCCAGCCCGGTAGGCGGCCTCGTAGGCGTAGGGGTTGTTGACCGCGATGGAGACGCGCTCGTACCCACGGTCCCGGGCGGCCCCCGCGACAAATCGAAGCAGTCGAGGGCCGAGCCCCTCGCCACGTCTGTCACGGCGGACGGTGATGTACCGACAGCAAAGCGTCCCGTCGTCCGTCCGGTCGGGGTCGAACGCGACGGCAGCGAGTACGTGTGTGTCGTACTCCGAGTCCGACGGCTGCGGGTTGTCGGTCCGAATCACGGCCTTCCCGGTCGCGGACATGACGAACTTCCCGGCATAGCTGAACTGCTCGTAGTCGAGACGGAGCGTCGGACCGTCCGCGGGCCACCCGAGCAGTACACACTCCATACGGATACGCGGGGAGCGGCTGTCAAATGTCCTCCGGAGCAGACAGTGTTTTCCCCCAAGGGCGCAAATTCAAGCCATGGCAATCGGTGACGTTGCGACGTTCGACCGCTTCGCTCGCGCCTACGATGTCCTGATGCCGTCGGCGAGGCGGTCGAAACTGGACACAGCCTTCGAGCGGGCCGAGCGACCCATCGGGCGACTGCTTGATGTCGGTGGGGGACCGGGTCGGGCGGCACGCGCAACCGACATAAGCTCCCGGGTGGTCGTTGACCCCGCCCGCGGAATGGTCGGGCAGGCACAGGCCCACGGCATCGGCGCGGTCCAGGGTGACGGCTCGCGGCTCCCGGTCCGTAGCCGGTCGGTCGACGCCATCGTCGTCTCCGACGCACTGCACCACATCGCCGACCAGCGTGGCGTCCTGCAGGAAGCGTACCGCGTGTTGCGGCCGGGAGGCGTGCTGGTGATTCGGGAGTTCGACCCGACGACGTTGCGTGGGCGGGCGCTGGTGGCCGCCGAACGGGTCTGGGGATTTAATTCGACGTTCGCGAGCCCCGACGCACTCCGGGCGGACGTTGAGGCGGTGGGCTTCGATGGCGCCGTCATAGAGCGGGGCTTTGGCTACACTGTGGTCGGTGTCCGGTCGGAGAGCGGGAATTCCAAGTCGGGTGAGCCCGGATAGGCCAGTATGAGTACGACCTACCTTCGCTCACAGGTCGAACCGACATCGCTGGCGGCGGGGCTAGCGGTCGGTGACATCCTCGCGCTGTCGGCGTTCGTCGCCGCCGGCCAACAGCAGCACAACACGGGACTGGCACTCGGAAGCCCGCTGGGCTTTCTGGAGACGCTCGCGCCGTTTCTCATCGGCTGGGGTGTCGCCGCACTCGTCGGTGGCCTCTACACCGAGGACGCCCTGCTGACGCCGCGGCGAGCGATTAGCTGGACGCTACCGGCATGGGTGCTCGCGCTCATCATCGGGATGGCACTTCGGGCGTCGCCGCTCTTTTCCGGTGGGGCAGCGCTAACGTTCGTTATCGTCACGCTCGTCACGGGCGGCGCCCTATTGATCGGGTGGCGGACGCTCGCGGCAGCAGCATTGCAGAGGATATAGCGACCGAGAGGGGTCGGCCGCGAACCGTCGAAAACAAACCTGACAGGGGGATCGTCGTGCCGGTGGGGACTCTTAGCACTGGGTTGGGCTCCCTCAGTCGGACACCCGCCACTCAGCGCAACTCGTCCGCTGTGACTACCGTCGTCGACTGAATCCACGCCTGGTGGTTCTGCCGGTCGTAGATGACGAACTCTTCGTCACCGATGTTCAACTCGGCGTACCGGTTGCTCTGATCACCGTCTGCGTCGGTTTCGTCAGTTGCGTTGGTGGTCATGGATGCATGAGGTCGGCCGGTGGACCGCTACTGTCTCTCTATTTTAAGATGTACACGACCCCATATAAGTACTGCCCTGCAATTATCGCCGTTGAAAACGGAGGAGCAGCCGTCGCTACAATCGGTCACTCCGCCCCGTTCCGGCTATCAGGTTCGAGAAATTGCGCGAAGACTGGCTGTTCCGGTAGTGCTTGGCTCCGGGCCGAATGGCTCCCGTCCACGGCCCGACCAACACGGACCACTCGACAGGGCCGACCGACGGCCGTGGTCATGTGACCGTCTCCGTCTCTAAATAATCTACATAAGTTATGTGGCGCTGTTGGGGTTATTTAACATAAATGTTCGGTGCTTACAGCGAAACATATATAATGCCTACAGGAAACAGTTAAGATGCATTCGATGCTATCTGTTCCTATGGTAGGGTACTACGACTACGTTCTCGGCCTCGTTCCAACGATCGCTCTAAGCGTTGCTGTGGCACTCACGCTCGCTGGCGTCTCGCTGCCCGTTGCGATTGCCGCCGGGGTCGGGCTGACGGTGCCACTCGTCGGGCACGCGCTGTTCGTCCGTGCGCCGGTTCCGACCACCCAGTCCGCGCTGTCGGAGCCGGCGCAGTCCCAGCCCGAATCCGGGCCCACCCGGGCGGACTGACCGCCGGGGGTCGCAGTTTTCAAACGTCGCCGCTCGCTACCCGTTGGTATGTCACCGAACGTCGAGACGCTGTTTCTCAGCAGTGACGAGCTCGCGGACCTCGCAACGCCGGCCGAGTACGTCGGCGCTGTCCGTGAGGGGTACCGACAGCGTGGCGAGGGCGCGCCTGCAGAACCGCGCACGCGACTGGACAACGCCGACCCGCCGGGCTTTCTCACTGGCTACTTCGCTGTCCTCCCGGAGACCGGTGCGATGGGCGGGTACACCTACGCCGCCGGCTTCGGTGCGCGTGACGCACACTTTTTTCTGCCGCTGTTCGACGCCGAGAGCGGCGAACCACTCGCGTTGCTCGACGGCGCGGGTATGAACCCCTCGAAGACGGGTGCAACGGGGGCCGTCGGCGTCGACGCACTCGCCCGCGAAGGCGCTACCGACCTCGCACTCGTCGGCAGCGGGTCCCAGGCACGCGGGCAGTTGCTCGCAACAACGACGGTCCGTGACCTCAATTCCGTCGACGTGTTCTCACGGACCGAGTCCAGCCGCGAAGCCTTCGCCGACGCGATGGACGACCGACTGGGCGCGGCTGTCGAGGCCGTCGACAGCGTCGATGCCGCCATCGCCGGCGCGGATATCGTCATCACGGCAACGACAGCCAGTGACCCCGTCTTCGACGGCGACCTCCTGGAGCCGGGCACCCACGTCACTGCAATGGGGCAATACGACCGCGAGAAACACGAAGTCGACGCCACAACCGTCGCCCGGTCGACGTACGTGCCGGACTTGCGTGCCCGCACGGAGCGTGACGCCGGTGCGTACATCCAGGCGCTCGCGGCGGGCACAATCGAGCCGGGGCACGTCCACGCTGAGCTGGGGGAAGTCGTGGCCGGTGTCGCCGACGGCCGGACGAGCGACGACGAGATTACGCTTTTTGACTCCGGCGGTACGGGTATCGAGACTGTCGCTGCCGCGCACATGCTTTACGAGAAGGCCGTCGATGCGGGGCTGGGCACGGTCCTGCCGTTTGCCCCTGCCAGCGAGGCGATGCCGGGCCGCTAAAGGAAGTTCGTCAGTCCAAGAGCGTCAAGCAGCGGGATACCGCTGACGAGTGCGCCGACGAGATACCCTGCAATCGCACCCCCGTTGAGCAGCGGCAGCCCCGCGTGGGCACGCCCTCTCAGCACCATCCACAACAGGACGACGAGCCCGGCAAGCGTGCCGACCATCGCCAGCCCGGCAGGGAGCGGAATCGAGAGCCCGGGCAGCGCAAGCGTCGGGACGCCGCTCACAAAGAAGGCGGCACTGGCGACGAGCACGGTCGGAATGACGGCGTCACCGAGACCGATAAAGAGGGCGTCCCGGTCGCCGACCCCGCCCTCGTCGCCGTCGCCCTGCGGGCTCTCGTCCGCGCCCTCCGAGTCACCATCAGCACTCCCGGCGGCCCCCTCGTCGGCGCCGGCGGGCGCTCCCGGGTCGGAGTTCTCGTCTTCGGGGGCTGTGTCGTCGTCACCCGTCGCAGCCGTTTCGGGCATTTCGGGGTCGAGAAAGGAGTACGACAGCGTCAGCGGGATGACGAGGACAATGGGCACACGCATCTCCATCACACCCGAAGCGAGTGTCAGCATGTGTTCGGTGCCATAGACGCTGATAGCGTCGTAGACGGCCAGCACCGTCAGGAGGACGAGCGCGGGGAGGATACCGAAGTTGATACCGAAGATACCCGCCGCGCCGATACCCATGAGGATACCTGCAGCGTCAATGACGTACCACTCGGGATACACCCACAGCGCCACACCGAGGACGCCGGCGAGGCCAATGGCGAGGACCGGAATCCCCACCCCGGCCACCGGGACGACCACCGGCGGCGCGACGACCTGGAATACGTAGAAGGCGACATACGCCCCCGAGAAGACGATAAACGCCCGAAGCAGGACATCGACATCGATTTTGATGGCCGCGAGCATGAGGACGGTGGCGACGAGGATGGCACCGATATAGGCGAGGCTGTTCGTCGGGTCGGAGGTATCCTCGACGAACTGGTAGTTCTGGGCTTTGAACGGTTCAACGAGAGCGAGGGCCCCCAACTGGACGAGGAGGAACATCCCCACGATTGCCCCACTGGCGAAAAACACGCGCCGACGCTGGTCCATACCGATCACTCGACTGAGAGCCGTTTCAGGGTTTCGACACCCGTTCCGGGAGCAACTACCGGGCGTACACCTTCGACCCGACGAGGCCCGCAGGCTGGACGCCATTGTCCGGCGAGACGGCGACGTAGGGACGGTCGACCGGACCGAAGACATCGACCACGCGGCCGACATCGGTCAGTAACTCGTCAACGACTGGCGTGCCGATGTCGGGCGTCGATGTGTCGGGGCTTCTGACGATGGCCAGCCCCTGTGCGGTCCGGACTACGCTCCCGAGTCGGTTCATCCGCGGATGACGCCCAGATACGCGGCGGCGGCGCCGAGCAGGTCGGTCTTGCTCGCGTCGTCGGCCCCCTTCACGAGGACGCGGCCCCGGGGTTCGTACTCCCGCGGGTAGGTCTTCTCGCGTTCGATGACCGCGTCGTATCCTACCTGTTGGACGGCCTGTGCGATTTCGTCGACGGTCGGGGCGGCGACTGCCGACTCCCGTGACACGCGCCGCCCTTCGCCGCGTGTGCAGTCGGCATCGAGAAAGGCCGGCCAGATGACGTTTTCGACCATACCGCGATTCCGTGACCACGACACAAACCTTTTTCCTGTCACCCTCGGCCGGACACCGGCCCGACCGGTACGTTTGAACACGTCCGGCCAAAACGTCGGGGCATGGATGAGACCGAGGACGGCAGTGACTCGCTCGCCTCCCTTCCCGACGACATCGACGACACCCCAACGGTGACGTGTACGCGGTGTGACCGCTCGTGGGACCTGACCTTCGAACTCGACGAGTTACAGGTTGGCAACCGCGCGCTCGAGCGGTTCGCCCTCGATCACCGCCGACACACCGGGCACTATCCGGACGCGGTGACCCCGTGGGTCGTCTCGTGTCGCCAGTGCCCGGACGAGGAGCGGTTCCTCTCCGAGCAACCCGCCCGCCGCTGGGCGCGGACCCACACCAGGCACACGCGCCACACCGTCGAACTGGAGTCGCCGACGGCGGAGGCGGTGGAACGCATCGGGGAGTGAGCCATCGAGTCTGCCGACTGCCGTTTTATTACCACACTGGCGGCCGAGCACGGTATCGACGAGGTGAGGATGCTCTACGGGATTCCGTATCCACACGGCCCGGAGGAACACGCCGGGTTCTCCATGGCCACCGCCGGCTACCCGCACGCGGGACTCTCCTTGCCCGCCGAACAGGGCCAGGGCGGGGTAGTCGCGAACAACTGGGTTGCAGACCGACATCCCGGACAGGCCCGCCGGGGACCGACGACGCGCGGCCGACGGCTGGCGGAACATGGAGTCTGCGGACAACCACTACGGCGCCCGGGAACCCTCGGGACACATCGGCTACCCTCGCGGACCCCCGCTCAGACGAGTGTGATGACGCCGACGGCGTGGAGTCCGACCGCCAACAGCGCCACGCCGACCACGGACCCGGTGACGAACTGGACGACGTGGTCGCGGATGACACTCGACTCCGTCCCTTCGCTGATGATGAAGCCATCGCCGGATGAGGGCGCGCCAACCGTCGCGCTGACGCCTGTCCCCCAGCTGTCGGGCGCACGCTCAACCTCGCCGCCGGCGACGTGGACATCGTTGCCGGGGACCAGTTTCGCCTCCCTGTACTGGACCTGCTGGGCTTGTCTGTCCCACGTATTGACCGCACCGTCGGACTCGGGGTCCATCCCGTCGAGTCGCTTCAGTCGCGCCCTAGCCGCCTCGGGGAGGCGGTCGCCCTCGTCGACGCTCAACACCGATTCACCCATGTGTCCGGAGAGGTCCATGTCGGCGCCCGCGGGGTCGACGCTGACACGGGTGCCGCCCCCCTCAACGACAAATGGCTGTCGTACGTCCCCGCGTTCGGCCAGCCCCCACGAGGCGTTCCCGTGGTCCATACTGTCGGGTCCGTGTGCCTCGCTATCGCCGAGGTGGATGTCGTTGGTCCCGGCTTCGCGGTGGTTCGTGCTCTTTGCTTTCATCCAGAGTTCACAGTACACCGCCTCCTCGCCCGAAAACGGGGCTTCGAAGGCCCCCTCGTCGGCGGGCGCTTCCGCCCGCCCGTCGAACTCGACACGTCCCGTCGCCTCCGGGACCGTCCGAACCGGGCGATTAGGGCTGCGGTAGACCGACACCGCAGTGACGAGTTGCCTGACGCCCGCTAAGACAAACAGGCCACCGACGCCAGAAACCAGTGCGCCACCGACTACCGACATGCGAGCCTCCGTGCCCGGTCCGTCGACCCCTGCTGTCGGCATCTCGAAGCGCCAGCACACTGCCATCTGTGACCGTCTCTCATTCCGTTGTGTGGGGATGTACTTTCGGGTAAAAATACTATTCTGCGGGAGCTGTGCACGGCATGCACACTTTTTATGATGCGACCGGTCAGTCGAAACTGATGCCCGACGAGCCGTCCACGCCGCTGGAGAAGATTCTGTTTCTCGCCCGCGCCGAGTCACGCGTGGCGATACTCGATTCGCTGACGGAGGAGGGGCCGGCGACACAGCGTGCCCTCCGGGACCGGGTCGACGCCTCCAGGACGACCGTCTCGCGTGCGGTGCAGTCACTGACCGACTGCGGCTGGGTCAAGCACTCCGACGGCACGTACCAGGTGACTCAGGCCGGCCGGCTCGTCTCGACATCGTTCGCCCGACTTCGCGACACCGTCAAGCGGGTCAGCGACCTCGCCGAGTTCTTCCGGTGGTTCCCGGAATCGGTCGCCACACCCGATCTTCTCGGCGCGGACGACGTATCCGTGACGTATTCGACGGCGGCGGAGCCGTACGCCCCGGCGCGGACACAGACGGAGATTCTCCACAGCGCCGACCATCTCCACATCCTACTCCCCGCAGTCGAACTCGAATCGACGAACGTCCTCGCGGAGGAAGTCACCGAGCGTGGGCTCACCATGGAGTCCGTCGTCTCACCCGGGCTGGAGTCGACGATCGAATCCGAGGCGTTCGCCCCGCCGATGCGTGCGACGGTCGGTGCGGCAGGGGTCGACCTGTTCGTCGCAGCCGAACCGCCCCCGCTCTATCTCGGCATCGCGGCCAACGGGCGGACCCAAATCGGGCTTGCGGACGACGACGGGCTCCCCCGGGCACTGCTCGAAACGACCGACGACGGCGTCCGGGAGTGGGCCGAGGACCTCTACCGGACGTATCGCGACCCCGCCCGGCACAAACCGGTCGAGGAGTTCTGACGGGCGACACCGGCGGCACAGCGGCCGGCGCGGCCAGCCGTCGGGCACTGGGACGCGATTTAAGTCGACACCGGCCAAGATGCCGGTATGGTTTCCGAGCCGAACCTGGAGGGTCGTACCGCACTCGTCACCGGGAGCGCGACGCGCGTCGGGCGCGAACTCCTGTTGCGTATCACAGCCTGTGGCGCCGATGTGGCCGTCCACTACCGTGAGAGTGACGCCGAGGCGGCCGCGACAGCGGCGGAAGCCCGCGACCATGGCGTTGCTGCGACGACCGTACAGGGCGATATCACCGACCCCGACGATGTCGAGGCGATGTTTGACGACGTGGAAGCCGAACTCGGACATGTCGATATCCTCGTGAACAACGTCGGGAACTTCGATGCCCGCCACTGGGAAGACATCGAGTGGGACGCGTGGCGGAGCGTCGTCGAAAGCACCTTTTATGGGACGGTCCTCTGCTCACGCCGGGCGCTCGACGGGATGCGCGAGCAGGGGTGGGGCCGGATCGTCAACATCGGCTTTGCCGACAGCGACCGGCTGCACGCCGCACCGGTGAACTTCCCTTACTTCGTCGCCAAAACGGGCGTGTTGATGTTCACCCGTATGCTCGCCGGCGACACACAGGACGATGGCGTCACGGTCAACGCCGTCTCCCCCTTTGCCGTCGAGAACACCGTCTCCGATGTCTCCACTTACCCACGGGGCCGTGCGGCATCGTTCAACGACGTGGCCGCACCGCTGCTGTTTTTCCTCTCGGAGAGTGCCGCCTACGTCAGCGGCGAGAACATCGCCGTCGATGGCGGCCGTCTCGTCGAGTCACGCTGATATCACACGCCCCGGTCCCGACTCGGCGGTTCCTTCGGCGGACCGGGGGCTGACACTGTGACAACGTACAAAATCGAAGGTCCGGACGGTGGCCTCGTTGAAGACTGGGTGCCGGGTCGCAGTCTAGCCGAACATCTGGCGCATCCTGCGTGAAACGGGGACATAATTGGTACCCGAGTACAAAAACAACGCTGATGAATGCCGTTTTCCGAAGAGTCCCTCTCAAACTACGCGATCACCACACATCCCAAATACTAGTAGCCTGCCTCCAGCGCTCACAAGACAATCATCCATTCCAGTCAGAAGTTGTGTGTTCAATACAGGGTGCGTATTGTCTACGGAAATGTAGTACAGTGATCAGAATTAGCCGGGCAGATTCGCTTATCTTGAGTTAGGTTAATATGAAACTCAGCAATACCGACTCATCTTACCGAGATCCTGAAGCATGACCCACTCTCCATCATCTGTGAGATAGAACATTTTGATGTGATCCGTACTCCCAACACGAATCCGGACACTATCGGCTCGTGGTTCCGGTGAAGCTTCCATGTTATAATTATAGTGCATACTGTTCCCCCAGCGGTCGTCTTCTGCGTATTCAGAAGAGCCGACGATTTTCAACTCCCCTGCTGGGACAGATTCGGACCCCCCTGCTGTGTAAATCGTCAGGATGCCACAACCCGCCGATTTTTCCGCACCGCCGAAATCGGCGTAACCATCCTTCTTCGCAAACTCAGTGCCAAACTCGATATCGGGCAAGGCAGCTACTACAGAGGAGTCTCTGGTAGTTGGCTGGGGTGTTTGAGCCGTCGGCTCTTGAGTTGCTGTAGGTGTAGATTCCTCAGTATTAGAGGACTCTAACTGCGTCGTTGTGGCCGGCGTCGGTGCCTGAGTATTGTCGCCACCGTCTGTTGGGTCACCATCATCTGGTGAGTCGCCATTGTCGCTGCTTGAACAACCAGACAGTAAAATCATACTTGCTGGAACTCCACCTTGAGCTACTCTGGCCAAGAACTGCCTCCTGGATGCCATAATCAAGGCACCACTTTGCGTGGTTAATAACCCTGACGAAAAAATACACTACCACTATCTGGGATGGACACCAACGGTCAGTAAGCAGGCTTGGTGAACGGTCGATACAGCCGTCCTGTTGACTGTCTTATTTCACGCCGATGCTGACGACTCCGAGCCCTCACTGAGTGACTTACTGAGCTCAACCTCAATCTTCACCGTCTCGTAGGGAATGTATGGCTGCTTCGCAGTTCCCTCTTCACCGAAGTGGATGATCCGGTACTCACTCAACGTCTGGAGATCGTCGTGGACTTGTCGGACGTCCCGGTCAAGCCGGTCAGCGAGGGCGCGGATGCTCTCGGCAGGCTCGTCCATCAGACTTCGCACCAGTTCCAAGCGCCGTGGTGTGAGGATGCGCTGGAGACGACTGGCATCCTGGAAGTTCACGACGTGTGGGACTTCCTCGCCTTGCTCCCATTGTGCAGCCCGCTCCAGTGTACTCTCTTTGTGCTCGTCGAATGGCTTCGACGTGATGCGAAGCGTCGAGGGGTACTCGACATCTTCGGGCGGTTCGTGCGGGTGGTCAGGCGAATTCTTGCTCATGGATAGTTTCGACCTCTTCAAGGAATTTCTCAATGTGTGACTGCAGTCCTTCGAATTCGATGCCTTCGACCTCGTCACGGTAGTGGCGATGATGCCGACCGACGCCATGGGCATCGTGCGCGTTGTCGTACCGGAGGATTTCCGCGTCTGCCGGACCAAGGTACTGAAAGCTGTATTTCAAGCCCTCCGGGAACTCGTCGCTCTCGGGGACGCTCCAGGCAAGTGCTTCCCACCTGTCACCGGCGGCAAACTCGTCGTCATCTTCGAAGATCTTCGTTGCAGGCATCGAGTCACTTGTGTTGTCCATGTAGGACAACGGACCGAAAGTAGATAGACGTTGTGGTCAGAGGACATCGGGGAGTAGCACCAGCACACACCGAGTCAGGCTGGCAAATAGGCAGGCTTACTGAGCGGGCGATACAGACCATCTTTTTCCCGTTCGGGTGAGCGCTCCGCGCTCACCGCTCACGGCAAAAACATGGGTGAAAAAGGCCGGAAAGCGGCGACGCCGCTTTCCGGTGAACCGGCGGCTTCGCCGCCGGATGCTGGTGGTCACTCCGCACGCTCATTCTAACGGATGCTTCTGCGCGGAACACACGAAAGAAACGGGACCGCTGCTTGCCTGACCTCCTCGCTTTGACTGGAGCACTCTATTCGAAATCTGCACGAGACGACTCGAAACTCCCTGTGGGGCGGGCAATGCTTCGTATCGCTCGAAAATAATACCTTCGTGAAAAACACGCCGAAGTACGTCGGTTTTGCTAGCACTCCGTCTACTAGTAGTTTGCAGATATGGAACGCCTGTACATAGTAACTACTAGTAGATGAGGACGTGAATCAGATATCACGGTTGGGTTTCCTATGTGATTTGGTCCATAGGCCTATGCCTATGGGGGAAATACCATAGGGTAACGGATGGCATCCTACGCGACAGTTGCAGACTGGCAGGATGTCGAAGCTGGCTACGTCGTTGACGTTACCATCCGTCAGACCGAGGACGGTCAGTACCCAAGCGGGTGGGACTACAGTCTCCACCTCGGGAAAGTCGGCGGCGACACGGTCCTCCGGTAGCATAACGCCCACGAACGGACGAAAGGGCACGAGCGCCACACCGGAAATGATGTCGAACACATCGAGTTCCCCGGAATGCTCGTTCTCTACGACCGGTTCAAGCAAGAGGTCGAAGAGATGTCGCCCGTCTCGTGGGACTGGTCGGAGTAGGACGCCATCAGGAGAGATACACCATGCCCACGCTCAAAGTCACCGTCGGTGAACGTAATCGCCTCGATCAGCGAACGCGACGCCGCATCAAGGCCGCTCAGGAAGGGGAAAACATCGGCGACGCTCAGCCAGTCTTGAATTTCGGATCGTACGCGGAACTCAGTCGTCTCCTCAGCCAGAAGAATCTGGAACTCTTGGACGCTATCTTCGAGTCCGAACCCGAGAGCATCCGGGAAGCGGCCGAACTGGTAGACCGGGACTACAAACAGGTCCACCGGAATCTCTCTGAACTCGGAGATATCGGCGTCATCGAGTTCGAAGGCGGCGGTTCCGGGCGGGCGAAGAAGCCGATTCTGGCCTACGACGGGCTCGAAATCGACATCCCGTTCGCTGGATCAGAGGATAGTGTCAGTACGGCAGCGCCGTGAGAATCGGACCGTCAGACGGTGTCGCTTCTAACGATATGATTGTTTGGCTTCTCAGCCAAACATTTGCCGCATCATCGGATGCATTTCCATGAGTTGCTCCTCAGCGATTTCCTCGTAGAGCTTGTAGGTAATCGAGACTGTCAGGAGCAGTCCCGTCCCGGAGACGCCGCCAATGGTGCCCAGCATGTTGGCCATCACGGCCAGCAGGCCGACGAGCGCGCCACCCAGCACAGTTACTTGTGGGATATACTGTTCTAAGACGCGCTCGATAGACCGGACGTTCTGTCGGAAGCCGGGGATCTGCATCCCGGAGTTGTGAATCTGCTGGGCCGTCGCATCGGGCCCCATGTCCGTTGTTTCGACCCAGAAGATGGCGAAGATGGCGCCGCCGATGACCATGAAGGTCAGGTCAACGCCGATTCGCAACAGAATCTCCCAGGGGGCGTTCCCGCCGCCACCGCCGGCGAACCACATCCAATCGTTGGGACTGCGGATGGGTGCGAGGTAGTAGAACAGCCCGCCGGTGGCCTGTCCACCCGAGTAGCTACCGAGCCACCCGGGCATGTTCGCCAGCTGGGCGTTG
>CAZOQK010000027.1:0-9436 GCA_964581735.1 uncultured Halobacteriales archaeon
CTCGCCGAGGAGAACGAACTGCTCGGTGAGTTCTCGTTGACCGGCATCCCGCCGTCACCGGCCGGCGTGCCCCAGATCGAGGTCATGTTCGCGCTCGACGAGAACGGCATTGTCAACGTCTCCGCCGAGGATAAGGGCTCGGGCAACAAGGAGAACATCACCATCGAGGGCGGCGCCGGCCTCTCGGACGACCAGATCGAGGAGATGCAGGAGGAAGCCGAAAAACACGCCGAAGAAGACGAAAAACGCCGCGAGCGAATCGAAGCGCGCAACCAGGCCGAGTCCACCATCCAGCGTGCTGAGAAGCTCCTCGACGAGAACGAGGACCAGGTTGATGACGACCTGCGTGCCGACATCGAGGACGCCATCGGCGAAGTCGAGGATGTCCTCGACGAAGAGGACCCCTCGAAGGAGAGAATCGAAGAAGCCACCGAGTACCTCGCAGAGGAACTCCAGGAAATCGGCAAGCAAATGTACCAGCAACAGGCCGCTGAAGGCGCCGCGGGCGCCGGTGCCGGAGCGGCTGGCGCAGCGGGCGCGGCCGGTGCAGGGCCGGGCGGCGCCGGTCCTGGTGCCGGTGCCGGACCGGGTGCCGGCGCGGCTGGTGACGAGGAGTACGTCGACGCCGACTTCGAAGATGTCGACGAAGATGACGAGGAGTAACGGCAGTACCTCCGGCTGACACCGATATCCGACCCACGCTCTTGAAATACCTAACCACATTACACCGCCATAACTGATGACCGAAGATTTCTACGATATTCTCGGTGTCTCGAAGGATGCCTCCGACGAGGAGATAGAAAAGGCGTACCGAGAGGCTGTCCGCAAGTATCACCCGGACGTAAGCGACGAGGACGACGCCGAGGAGAAGTTCAAGAAGGCAAAGACAGCCAAAGAGGTCCTGACCGACGACGAGAAGCGCCGGATGTACGACCAGATGGGCCACGAGCAGTTCGTTGAGGCCGAGAAACGCGGCGGGACCGGCGGCGGCCGCGGCGGCGCTGGCGGCATGGGTGGCGGCCCCGGTGGCGACCCATTCGGCGACGTACAGGACATCTTCGACCAGTTTTTCGGCGGCGGCGCTGGCGGTGGCCAGTCGGGGAACCGCCCGCGGCAGGGCCAGGACCTGAAAACGGGCCTGGAAATCGACCTTGACGAGGCGTATCACGGCGCGGAAAAACAGATGGACGTGCGCCGGCCCGAGACGTGTGGCGAGTGTAACGGCCAGGGTCATCCGCCGGGCACCGACTCGCGGACCTGCCCGGAATGTGACGGCCAGGGCCAGACGACGACGGTCCAGCAGACACCCTTCGGCCGGATGCAGTCCCGCCGGACCTGCCGGCGGTGTGAGGGCGAGGGCACCATCTACGAGGAGATGTGTTCGACCTGCGGCGGCAACGGCGTCGTGCGCAACGACACGACGCTCACGGTGGAGATTCCGCCGGGGATTCGCAACGGCCAGACCCTGCGGATGGACGGCGAGGGTGCACCCGGCGAGCGCGGCGGGCCAAACGGTGACTTGCTCGTTGACATCTCGGTGCGCGAGCACCCGGACTTCGAGCGGGAGGGCGACGACCTCTACACGACCGCAGGGGTCTCGTTCCCGCAGGTGGTCTTCGGCGATACCGTCGAAGTCGACACCCTCGACGGACCGGTCGAACTCGACGTGCCCGCCGGCACCCAGAGCGGCGAGCAGTTCCGCCTGAAGAGCAAAGGAATGCCACGCCTCCAGCGGCGTGGGAACGGCCATCTCTTCGTCCAGGTCCAGGTCGTCACGCCCGACTCTCTGGACGACGACCAGCGCGACGCGCTGGAGGCGTTTGCCGAGGCCAGCGACGAGGACATCGATGTCGACCAGAGTTTCTTCGAGAAGCTCCGCGATTCCTTCTGATTACTCGCCGCTGGCGGGGCTGTCCCCCTCGTCGAGTCGCCAGTTGTACTTCTCTAGTGCCGTCGTGGCGTCGGTGTCGGCCGCGCCGACGAGGGCGAGCAACGCAAAGAGGGTGTCACCCAGTTCGTCGGGCGTGATGTCGACGGCGTCCGAGTCAGCTCCGTACGCCGTGGATTCGCTGCCCTCCTTTGCCAGTTCGCCCAGTTCCGAGGTGGCATCAAGAAGGCGGTAGGCGGGCGGTGCGTCGATGTCGTGCGTGGCGACGAACGTGGCCACGCGCCGTTGTGCGTCTCGGATCATACGGCCGGCCTGTGGCGGCGGGGGCCTGGGTCTTTTGCCCTACGCCCGGAGGAGAGTGACCCAGCCCAGGTTCAGCAACGTCGTCACGAGGAACGCGCCGACTCCGGCACCGAACGTGGACAGAGACAGTGCATCGAGACCGAGGACGTAGAGACCGACGAACTCCACGCCGACGACGGCACAGGCAGTAACCGTCCACACGACAGTCTGCCAGGTGCGGTCGTAGCGGCCCCAGCCATCGTCGTACAGCGTTGGGACGCTCACGCCGAGCAACAGGAGGAGGAGGAAACTACCCTGTCTCCCTGAACTCCAGTTGTAGAACGCAAACGCCGCCGGGAGTGCGAACAGAATCGCGGTGGCGATGCTGACGTTGTGTTGGCCGGTCAGACGGTCACGGAGCGACCGGTCGGTCGTCGTGGAGGGCATATCTCGTGCTGGGGCCGCACAGATAATAAAACGGCGACGGGGGTTGCAGACTCTGCAACTGCGGTGAGAGTATCGACTCGGCACCCGACAAATACCGAACCCATCAGTGAATTAATGTAAGTGTAGTGTGAGCGGTTCGTATGGATTCGACAGGGAACTCTGGACCGGATGGTAACAGACTGGGTGACGCGCCGGGAGACGGGGATGGCGCTGCCGGAACGGAGGAGTCGGATGGGGGCACCGTCGGCGACGGCGGACTCCCGGTGTCCCGCCGGTCCGTTCTCATCGGTGGGGGCGTGGCTGCACTCGGGGCGGGAATGGGTGGGCTGTACCTCGGGGGCTTTCTGGATGAGGCCGGAACCGAAGAGAAACCGGGGCGACTCCCGTTTTCGGTGTGGGAACAGATGCGTGAGGGGTTCCGGGCGAGTCCGGACCATCTGCCGGGGACGGCCGACGAACTGGTCGAAGCGGGGGACCCGCAGGCGCTCTTCGAGTTCGTCCGTGACGATATCGTCACCCAGCCAGCGCGCATCAAGCACAACGGCAAATTCCGGACGGGAGTCAACGGTGGGGCGCGCGGTGCGCTCCGCAGTGGGATGGGGACGCCGCGGGACAAGACCGAACTGCTCGCTTCGCTCTTAGAGCGGGCAGGATATGTGGCGGAGGTCGTCTCCTACGAACGGCCGCTCAGTGTCGAGCGCCTGAAGGAACTGTACGTCGGGTGGCCCGACCACGAGTTCGACCCGGGATTCGACCAGGAACAACTCACAGCATGGCGGGAGAAACTGGACTTGCCAGCCGAGTCCGATGGGAGCGTTGCTGTCGTTGACGAGAGCGGCGAGCAAAGTACTGCGCTGGCTGACGCTATCAGAAGCGGTCTCCCAGACGGCGAGACTCCGGCGAGCAGGAACTTCGAGTGGAATCGCGGTGCGAGCGGTATTCCGGTCGTGAAGTTCTGGCCTGCCCCCGACGGTGGGAACGATGAGACACCAGCGGGCACCGCGACGGCGACACCGTCGGACTCGGCGGACATCAGATACGCAGACCTGTTTCACGCCGACGAGTCGTTCGGGTCGCTCACCAAACCCAACCGTGTCGGGAGCCTCGACGACAGGGACGTTCCGACGGTGACGGTCCGGCTGGAAGCATCGACGGCGGATGCACCCGCCGAGACGACGGAACTGGTCTCGGGGACGTGGGACGCCGACAAACTCGCGGGGCGACAACTCCAGGTCGACACCCTGCCCGGTATCAGCCCCTTCGACAAACCGGATGTTCGATACATGGACGTCGAGAAGTTCGTGCCCTCGCTCTCGGTTCAGGACCCACACGCCGAGAAATCGACGCTCGAAGGGCTCTCTGTCGTCGGTGACGCGTTCACCTTCACTGGCGACCGCTACACTGTCGAGGACGACGGCACTATCAGAAAAAACGGCACTGTCGTGCTGGAGGGGTCGAACGCGCCGGATAGTGAGACGGGCCAGCAGGAGCCACCCGAGGCTGCAAGCCAAATTGAGGCCATCGAGATGGAATCGGATGTCGGTGGGTATCCCACGGTTCGACTCCGGATGGACCCGACGGACAATGACGGCAACACTATCGAGGGGTTATCGGGGAGTGCGTTCGAGGTGACCGAAGACGGCGAGCCAGTCGCGCCGGACATCGAATCGAACGACGCCAGTCCGAAGGTTCTCGTCCGGTTCGACGGCTCCGGCAGTATGCTGTTTGCAGGGTTCTACGACGACGAACGCGAGGAGTTCCGGCAGAAGATGGAGGCGGACCTCAAATCGGTGAACCCGAAGGTGTCGGTCGATTTCGAGCGCGTCGACTCCAACGCGTGGACGAACATGGCAGAGGCTGCGACTGACGACGGTGATGTCATCATCTATCTATCCGACGCCGACGGCTACACGACGAACGGGACTCCCGAGGAAGTGACAGCCATCTCCGAGGGGCCACCTGCAGTCCTGCTGTCTATCACCGGGAAACGCCACGACAACGCCGAGCGGATGGCGGACCTCTCCGGCGGGACCCACATCTCCTCGAACGACCAGACGGAGTTGCGCGAGGCACTCACAACGTACGTCGCCGGCCTCGAATCCAGTCTTGCCGAGTACAAACTCAAATACCGGAGTCCGAACCGCACCGAGGACGGCACCACGAGAACCGTTCGCGTCGACGTCCCAAACAGCGACGCCAGTGCCGAGGCCACCTACACGATTCCGAGCGCGCCGATGGACCCGTACGAACGGCGTGGGATGACCACGCTCTCGCTCACTGTCGAGACGACTTTCAACAGGCGACAGCCTGGGTCGACGAAGACCACTCGCGTTCTCGGTGGCTGGAATCCCGACACCGAGGGTGACAGGGAACCGAACGAAACTGACCGGAACGAGGTGTATTCGGCGCTGTTCGGGAGTCGTGTGCTCTCCTTTGAGTCCGCCGGTGTGAAGCCAGTCGTCTTTCTCGATGACGTACTTACTGGCAAACTTTCGCTCGAATCGCTCCACACCGCGGCCCAGGAGGGCACCGAGGAGGAGACGGATGCAGCCCTCGAAAAGGGGGCCGGCGTCGTCTCCCAGTACCCGGCACTTCTTCAGGCACCACTGCCAAACCGTGCGACTGACGACTCGATTACGTTCCGAAGCGGTTTGCAGACGACTCTCTTCGAAGAACGACCCGAGTTCGGCACCGACGAGGTCACACGCTCGGTGGATATCCTCACGACCAACGCGGTGCGAACACTCCGACCGGACAACGACCGACAGCGTGAGTTCACTCAGACGATGAACCGAACTGCCCGGTACGCCGTTCTAGAGCGGGGACTCTTCGAGACGAGCACGGCATCGCTGCTCGGAGATGGGGCGCTCGAACCGGTCGAAGACGCGCGAAACGAGTGGTCCGAAGCGACAAAAGCCGCGTTCGACAGCGCGACGGACCGACGGTGGGGGACCGGTGACGACTACAAGATCGGGTCGGGCACAGCCGACACCGCTGCCCACTGGTCTCTCGACAAGAACACCGGCGCGATGGTCGGCGTTCTTCCGGATGGGAGCGGCGGAAGCAGCGGCGTCGAGCGTATCAAGGCACAACTCAAGCGCATCAAACAGGTCTCGTATGGGTACGGGCTGATGTTGGACACGGCGCCTGCTGGGGCCGGGATGGCGGCGATGGGGGCTGTCGTCGCCTACCAGCGGCTGCTCGCCCAGTTGTACGCGCTGGCGAGTATCTCGATTGCGACGATGTCCGCAGGCGATATCAGAAAGGAGGCGGCACAGGCTATCACCACCTTTGCCTGCAATTTGCTCACTGGGATGGCACTCGGGGAGGTCCCCGTCGCGATGGTCGCACTCAAACTCAACGACGTGAAAGGCGCGATGACGGGCAGTTCCTACGGCTGTGGCGACATCTAGGGGCCGACGTGGTGTCGTCTCGTGCGACGGCCTTTTCGCGGTCCACGCAAACACCCGCACATGGAGACGCTGGCAGACCTCGTCGCCGCTGGACGGGACCGCGAGGGACCGGTCCTCGACTCGCTCGAACGCAACGCTCCCTACACGTACGGTGAGTTTTCGACGAACTGCTGGAAGACCGGCAACCTGCTTCGTCACTACGGCGTCCGGGGCGGGGCGCGACTCGGCCTCGTCGTCGGCCCGAAACACCCTGCCGAGGGCGACCAACCGGGCTGGCTCGGCACCACCGCCGACCCGCTGCTCGCACTGCTGGGTGGGGCCTGTCTCGGCGCGACGGTCGCCATCTCGCCACCCGAGCCAATCGACGCGCGGGCCTTTGTCTGTCCGGACGCGTGGCTCGACCGCTACGATGTCGCACCCGGCTGCTCGCTCCTGGCCTATGGCGGACCGCCGGAGGGAACCGGCGTCGCACACTTCGAGCGGGAACTCTGGAGCGAGAACCCCATCGAGCCCCCCGACCCTGTCACGCCCGAGGATGTCATCCTCGAAATCGACGGCGAAACGACGGCGCAGGGTGAACTGGTGACTGCCGGTGAGTCCGTCGTCGAGGAGTACGGTTTGGGGAGTGGCGACTGCGTCGCACTCGACGCGCCGCTTGCCTCGCCCGGCGCGGTTGCCGCAGGTGTCGTCGCGCCGCTGTCAGTCGGGGGGACGATCATGCCCGGTGACGCCATTGGGGAGTGCGTGTACACGGTCACGGAAGGCGACGCACCGGGGCCGACTGTCGACCCGCGAGGCCTGCTCTAACTGGCGCGGAACTCGCCGTGTTTCATCCCAAAGAGGAAGATGACGACCGAGAAGACGATCATCGACGGCAGCACCATCATGAAGACCGTCGATGGGGTCATGACAGCCGTGAGCGCGATTGTCGCAATGGCGACGATGACGACCAGCGGCAGCACCGAGCGGGGGAAGTCAAATTCCATGCCCATGTTTTGGGATTCATGGCGTAAATACGTTCAGAAACTTCACTCGGTAACGTTTCGCCGGGATGGCCTGCGTGCGCTCGTCGATACGGACCGTTCGGCTGGCAAAACGGCCACTGCCCCTCACTCCGGCGTCGGGCGCACGAGGTCAGCGAGCGTGACAACCACGCCCAGCAGCCAGCCAAGCGGGACCGAGATGCCGAACCACATCAACACGTAGGCAAACCCCTCCCGTTCGAACCGGCGGACGAGAAACTCCTGGACGCCAAAAATACCCGGGGCGTCGAAGAGGAACCAGCGGGCCAGCGAGTCACTCCGGTCCAGGACCACACCGGCGACGGCAGGGGCGTACAGTGCCGCAACGACCGGCGGCAGGAAAACGGCTGTCATGGCAAAGGGGTAGGCGAGCAGGACCGTCAGCGGACGCCCATTGAGCCTGTAACAGCCAAAGGCAAGCGCCGCCGAGACGATGGCGACGCCGCTTGCCGCCGTCACGGCAGTCACACCACCGGCGTCTAACGACCCCGAGAACTGAAACTTCGCCAGCAGGGCAAGCGCACCCCAAAGAACGGCAAAGAGGCCAACGATACCGAGAAACCCGATGCGAAGCGCGGCGCCGTTCAGACGGCGGGTCTGGAACCGTATGAAGTAGCCAAAGAGCACGAGCGGGTAAAACAGCGCGACCATCGGGACGCCGACGGCAGACCAGAGCCGGTAGAGATAGAGGGTCAGGCCGCCGTCGGGTTCCCACTTGCCCAGCACCGTGCCCTCGGCGCTCCGTTGCCGGGGCCAGACGACCTCCATCCACGTCTCGTGTAGTCGCTTGAGGTCGAATTTGAGTGCGTCGACGACACCACGCTCGTTCCCGACGGACATTATGGCACCGTTCGATTCCCCCCGGGTTTATTGTTTCGCCTTTTACCCCCAGGCCGCGGGTGCGAAGTCCGGATGAACCTGGCGCTCATCCCGGTCCAGGCCGTCGATTGCTGCGATGTCTCCCTCGTCCAACTGCACCGTAACGCTCTCGAAGTTGTCACGGATGTGTGCCTCGCCGGTGGCTTTCGGAATCGCTGTGACGCCCTTCTCGCGGAGCCATGCCAGGCTGACCTGTGCCTCGCTGACGCCGTGTTTCTCGGCTATCTCTCCCAGTGTCGGGTCACCCATCACCTCGCCGCGGGCCAGCGGCGAGTACGCCACCAGTTCCACGTCGTTCTCGGCGGCGTACTCGCGCAGGGCCTCCTGTTGGAGGAACGGGTGCAGTTCGACCTGATTGGCGAACACCGGCGTGTCGAGCTCCTTGCTCGCCCGGTCGATGTGGTCCGGTTCGAAGTTCGAGACGCCGACGCTCTCGATGAGGCCCCCGTCGTACAGGTCGTCGAACGCGGGCAGCGTGTCGGCGGGGTCGTACCTATTCGCCGGCCAGTGGACGTACAGCAAATCGACGTAGTCGACGCCGAGTTTGTCGAGACTCTCTTCGGTACTCCGGCGGACATCGTCGTGAGAGAGTTTGCTCGTCCAGACTTTCGTCGCGAGGAAGACATCTTCGCGGTCAACATCAGCGGCAGCGATACCCTCACCGACGGCCGCCTCGTTGCGGTAAATCTGGGCGGTGTCGATGTGTCGGTATCCCATTTCCAGGGCGGTTGCGACCGACTCGGCACACTGGTCGTGGTCGTTGTTCTCCCACGTCCCCAGGCCGAGCATCGGCATCTCGCCTGCGGAGGGGACACTATCGGGGGTCGGGTTCTGAGACATACACGGCGATGTTGGGCTGGCCCCTCAAAATGTGTTGTGTCCACGGGGAGCGAGTGGTGTGGGTGTAACCGGTTATATCGAAAGCCGGTCGCGGGCGAACTCCGCGAGCATCGGGAGGTCCGACAGATGCAGGAGTTTCCGGAACGCCGCGATGTTGCCGCCGTTGATAGCTTTGAGGGCGTCCTCGCCGACCCTGTTGAGGTCGTCCATCAACTGGTCGTAGCGGTCGTTGGGCGCCAGATAGAGGAGCTCGGTCATCAGCAGGCGCGTCCGCGCTTTCGGCGCGACGTTTTTATGCCAGAGGTCGCTGTACAACGCCATCGAGTCCGTGGAGGTGTCGGGGTCTTCCGGCGTGAGGCAGGCGTCGGCGGTCACTGCGGCCGCGCGTGCTGATTTCATCCCCTTGTGGATGCCTTCGCCCCACAGCGGGTCGATGGTCGGGACGGTGTCGCCGATGGCGACAAAACTGTCCGTGTGGAGCTGGTCGGGCCGCTGGATGTGGGCTGACCCGCGGTGTTGTTTGCCCTCCAGTTTTTCGGCGTTCTCGAAGCGCGGGTCTGTGTCGAGCCAGTACTCGAGGTAGTCGTCGATGCCCATCCCGTCCCTGGCGCGGTTCTTGTGTGACTCGTTTTGGATGTAACACAGCCCGACTTTGGCGGTGTCGC
>CAZOQK010000027.1:9446-17212 GCA_964581735.1 uncultured Halobacteriales archaeon
GTTCGGTTTGACGCCCTCGAACTCCCACTCGACGCCGATGGCCTGCTTCTCGCGTTCGAGGTCGCTGACCCCGAGTTCCTTGGCGAGTGGCGCTGCGGGACCGGTCGCGTCGACGACGATGTCGCCGTACACCTCCTCGCCGCCGCTGTACTCGACGCCGACGATTTCGCCCCGCTCCATAATCGGCTTGGAGACGCGTGCGTCGAAGCGGTACTCGGCGCCCTTCTCGCGGCCGTCCTTGACGAGGAAGCGTTTGAAATCCGCAAACTCGAGGACGGCACCGGACTGGTGGCGCTTGTAGTGGTTGTTCGGTGACTCCAAGACGACGCTGTCGGTGTAGTTCATTACCACGTCGTCGGGGATCGAAAAGGAGGCCATCATCGACGGGAACGTGCCGGCTGTCGATTTGTTGCTCTGACGTGGGAACTCGCTCTCGGACTCGGTCTCCAAAACGAGGACATCGTAGTCCCGGCTCGCCAGGTCCCGGGCACACTGCGCCCCGGCGGGACCGGCCCCGGCGACAACCACGTCATAGCGGTCGGTCATACGTTCAGGTACGCCGTCTCCGTTATGAGTCTTGCTGAATCGGCCGACTGGCAGGCCGTGCCGATCGTCAGCCGTCCAGGCCGCCCAACCGATGGTATAAAGAACGCGTCCCTCCCAGCCTCGGGCATCCGAATGCTACAGACGAGTGCAGGCGTCCTCGCCGGCCGCGATGCCCTCCCCACGTCGCTCCGCGCAGTGCTTGGCTACTACGCCGACAGCGGCGTCTTCGACTACCGCGCGCTCCGTCTCCAGCGCCGCATCGACGACGCGACCGACGCTATCGTCCGTGACGCCTTCGCCGCCGTCGAGGAGGCCATCGCCGCCGAGTTCGACCGCGAGTTTGTCGAGTTCGCCTACGATACCAAACTCGTTCTCCCGGCGGAACTCACGCTTGGCTATCTCTACCGCCGGCTGGACGAGTCCGGCCACGACGACGCCGAGGCCGTCACCCGACTCGTCATTGAGGCGCTCATCGACGGCGACATGCGCGACGCTATCAACGACGACGAGTTCGAGGACTTCGGGGTCGATTTTCCGACCGACGACGCCGACATCCGCCGGATTGCCGAGCTCGCCCAGGAAACCCTCCAGACCCGGGTCGACAGGCTCTTTGAAGACTACCCCGACGCTGTCCGCGAGGCCTACGACTGGGCGGTCGCCATCTCCGAGCGCCACCAAGACGAGGACGAGCGCTTCCGGGACCTACTGGCCGCCGTCGATGCGGGCGAACGCGACGGCAGCAACGCCGAACTCGCGCCCGCCCGGCCACGCGAGGGCATCCGCGAGGAGTACAAACACGCTGCCTTCGAGGACCCGCCCGAAACCTTCGACGACGAACTCGACCTGCCCTACTTCAAGACCCAGTACGACCGGGTCGGCGTTATCTACAGCGGGATGGTGCGGATATACCGCGAGGCCGGCCTCCCCATCGAGGAAGCGTTCGAGAAGTCCATCGTGTTGGCCATCATCGGCGCCCAGGTCTGGCTGGACGATATCGACGACTTCCGGGCGGACATGCGCGAGGGGCAGTTGACGCCGGTCACGGCGGAGTATCTGCTCGCCGACACCGACCGCGAGGCCGCCGGGCGGGTGGTGGACATCTCCGAGCAGTATCTCGATCTGGCCAAAGACCACGCGACGGCCGTCGACTCGACGCTGACGGGTATCGCAACGGAGTACATTTACCGCTCCGGCGACCCGGGTGTGCTCCCACGGTAGCCCCCCACTGTCTTTACAGCGGCCTTCGAAGCGCCGGTATGGACCTCTCCGACCACGTCGGCGAGGTTGAGCCGTCCGTCCTCATCGCCGTCGGCTTCGTCTTCTTTATTATCCCCGAACCAACCACCCCCACGCTCGGCGTCGGCATGATGTTGCTGGGTATCGTGTGGTGGCCCGACGAGTGACGCGACGACGAGGAATGAGGACACACCACACGCTGAGTGGGTACGCTTTTGAAACGGCAGGGTGAGTGTCCGAGTATGCCGTCGCTCGTAGACATCGTGCAGAAACTGGACACGCTCGGGGCGGCCGTCTCCATCGGCGGGCGGACGCTGCTGTCGGCGGACACCAATCCGGTGCCGACGACGTGGGACCACATCACCAAGGTGGATCCCGAGGAAAAAAAGCGCCTGCCGCTGGCGTACCCGCTGTATCTCTCGCATACGGGTGCCGTCTCCGTGGGCGGGTCACAGGATGTGACCGAACAGAACACCATCGAGACGTTCGACCTCGTCAACGCCGCGCGAGTGCCCGCCTTCCACGAACCCAGCGATTCGACCCACGTCACCGAGGCCGTCCGGGACAAAGCTCAGTTCATGGCTATCCCCGAAGTGCTCAACGGCGACAACGAGTCGCTCGTCGGCACGCTCGGCCAGGGCGTCGAGTACATCCGCGACGAGATGGCGCCGACCCTCATCGAGCGGAAACTCCCGATTGCGCTCGGCAGTTCCATCGAGAAGCGCCTCTCGAACTTCGCGGCGTCGTGGATTCTCCATGAGTCGGTCTTCGAGGCGTACATCATCATGAACGTCGACAGCGCGGCCGCCCGCGAAGCCAACGTCGGCGAGGAAGACCTGCTGACACCCCGCGAGGCCAAACAGCACGCGATGGCCGCCGAACACCACCTCGAAAGCGAAGTCATCTATCTGGAGTACTCGGGCACTTTCGGCGGCGACGAGGCTGTCGGGATTCTGGACGAAATCGCCGACGGGGTGGCGTGGTCCCGCGTCTGGTACGGCGGCGGCCTCGACAACCGCGAGAACGCCCAGCGAATCCTCGACGCCGGGGCCGACGCTGTCATCGTCGGCGACAGTTTCCACGACGTTGCCGAGGAGGAGGCCGACCTGGCGGGTCGGGCCGTCGAGGACCTCGTCACCGATGCCGACCGCGACGGCGTCCGGGAGTGGCTCGAAACCGAAGTCGACCTCGCCGACACCGCCGCCGCCCGGTACCTCTCGACTATCGTCGACGTGCCGGCACCCGAGGAGCGCGCAGCGCGGTATCTCGCCGCTGGCATCTCCGTCGCGCTGGAACTGGAGGCGGTCGCCACGATGCTTTCGGACCCGACTGCCGACGATATCCGGGAGGCCATCGGTGCGGACCCGCTCCCCGGCGAGCGCGTTTTCACTGACGTACTCAACGACGAAGACGCCCACGCGCTCGCGCAGCGCTTGGCCGTCTCCTTGCTCGCCGAGCGGTTCGATGTCGACCTCTCGGACACCTTCGCGGCCCACCACGTCGCGACGGAACTCTAAATCCCGGCAGTTACCCCCGCCGACCACCGGTGTTTTGCCCGTTCGGTCCCTGGTTGAGGTATGGCAAACCCCCACCGCGACACGGCTGTCTCGGCACTCGTCGACGAGGACTGGCGCGCCGCCGGCGACGCCTACACGCGGGCCGCCCACCGCGCGCTCGGCGACGGCGAGAACGGCGGCGACGTACTCAGCGTCGACTCTCGCGCCCGTCCGGCCAACGGCCTTGCCTCGTTGCTCACTGCATCGCTGTGTTACCGAGTCGCTGGCCCCGACAACCGCGCCCGCTTCCGGGCACTGACAGCCACACCGCTCGCGATGGACTTTCGCGAGTACGTCCACTCCGGCGTCGCCCGGGCGGTCTGTCAGGAGTTCGTCGCCGATGCCGCCGTTCTCCGGGGTGCGACGGACACCGCGAGCGACGCTTACGACCGTGCCGAGCGCCTCTACTACGACCACGCCCCCGACGACCCGCTCGATGCGTCGACGGGCCCCATCTTCGAGGCCGCCAACCGTCTCGTCCTTCACGCGTCGCGTAACACTGGCCACGATCTCGAATGGGACGACCTCCACGGCGACGACCCCGGGGACCCGTCGTATCTCGCCCGGCGCGCGACGGTCAAACGCGAGCGGTTCCCCCGTATCGTCGATGCCGTCGAAAGCGCGGGCTTTCTGCACGTCCCGCGTGGCTCGACGGAGTACAACAACGGCACGTTCCGGTGTCCCGACTGTGGTGGACCCGACGTGAACTACATCAGCGGTGAGACGGTCTGTCTGGACTGTTCGGTCCGGGTCGAGGAACGGTAGCTACCGCTTGCCGAGCGCCTCCTCGAACACCCGCTGTGCGCGCTCGTAGGCGTCGTTCCGGTCCACGATTGGGTCGGGATAATCCGGCGCGAGCCGTTTCCGGCCAGCATCGGAGAGGTTCGGCCAGTCGACGACGCTCTTGGCCGAGACATCCCGGAGTTCGGGGACGTACTCTTTGACATAGGTCGCACCGTCGTCGTATTTTGACATCTGCGCCACGGGGTCGAAGATGCGCACGTCGACGCTGTCGGTGCCTGTCGAGGCAGTCCACTGCCAGTTGCCGTAGTTGTTCGCTGCGTCGTGGTCGACCAGCTGTTTCGCGAAGTAGCGCGCCCCGATTCGCCAGTCGGTCAGCAGGTGTTTGGTCAGAAAGGAGGCCACGTTCTGTCGCGGGCGGTTGTGGATGTACCCCTCCCCGTTGAGCTGGCGCATCCCGGCATCGACAAGCGGATAGCCGGTCTCGCCCCGTTTCCATGCCTCGATGTGGTCGGGGTCGTTCTCCCACGCGATGGTGCTGGGGAACGATTTGTAATTGGCCGTCAGGAGGTCCGGGTTATGAAAGAGCAGGTGGTAGTTTTGCTCGCGCCAGGAGAGTTCGTAGCGGAACTTCTGGACGTTTTTGCCGGCACTCCCGCTGGCAGCGTTGCGCCGCTCGCTGGCGTCGGCCCACACCTCCCGGATGCCGAGCATCCCCGCCGCGAAATACGGTGAGAGCCGTGAGACAGCCCCGACCGGGCGCTCGACAGCCAGCCGCATGTCGTCGCGGGTGTCGTTGTACGTCTCGATACCCCGAGTTAGAAACTGGTCGTAGCGCTCGCGCGCAGCCCGATAGCCCGCCTTGGGCAGTTCGATGTCCGCATCGACGGTCGGCGCCGTCACGTCGTCGCCCGCATCGACGATGTCGCTCCCGTCGGGCGTCTCGGCAGGGGTGTGCTTGTGTTCGTCCTGCCAGTCGTCGTAGAACCGGCCGTGGTTCGGGTACCGGTCGGCCAGGCGGTCCGGCGCGACCAGCACCTGGTCGGTGACTGCCTTCGTGGGCATCGCCTCGTCGACGCGTCGCTCGCGGTTGCGTCGCGCCGGGCGGTAGTGGCGGTTGTAATACACCCGGTCGGCGTCGTACTCCTCGCGAATCTCGCTCAGCACGTCGCTCGGTTCGCCCGCACGAACAAGCAAATCCCCGCCCAGACTCCGGTATCGACGCTTAAGCTCACGGGCCCCAGCCAGCCAGAACGCCCGCTGCCGTTTCCCGACCTGTTTCAGTAGCTCTTCGTCGACAACGAACACGGGCAGGACGCTCCCGTCGTTTGTGGACAGTGCCAGCCCGCGATTGTCCGGAGTCCGCAGGTCACGCCGGTGCCAGAACAAGTGCATACCCAAGTCAGGGGCTGGATGAAGAAGAACGGCAGGGCAGACGCCGTGGATTGCCGGATTTTCCGGCCGAGAGGAAAAAGTATATGCACGGATTTTCCATAGTATGATCAGATGAGTTCACCGTTCAAGGTGCTTTTGCTGGATTCTGACGCCACCGAGGAAGACGTGGTCAGGGCCTACCGCGAACGGGTCAAGGATGTCCACCCCGACCAGGGTGGCTCCATCGAGGAGTTTCGCGCCGTCAAGCAAGCCTACGACGAACTCCTCGCACGTGACCTCGATACCGCCGACTACGGTATCGAGACCGAGGACGACGAGAATAGTATCGACGACTCCCTCGCTCGCGTCGAATACCTGAACTACGAGGCACTCGACGACTTCGGCTGGGAACTGGACGACGAGGACCTCTTCGAGAAAGCCGCCGAGGCCGACCTCGGTGCCACCGACTACGGCGAAGTGCTGGTCGAGTCGGACTCGTTTCTCCTTGCGAGCACGGAGAACAACGGGCTGACCTGGCCTTTCTCCTGTCGTGGCGGCGCGTGTGCGAACTGTGCTGTCAAGGTCGTCTCCGGCGAACTCTCGATTCCGGCAAACCATATCCTCCCCGACGAGATGCTCGACCGGAACATCTACCTCTCCTGTGTGGGCGAGCCGATGACCGACGAACTGCAAATCGTCTTCAACATCAAACACCTGCCCGAACTCGAGGACCTCCGGCTTCCGCCGGGGCCGTACAAGGGCGTTGCTGCTGATGACTAAGCAACCACTTTTTGCTGCGTCGGGTGTCGCGCCGCGCCTCCCGGCGCGGGCGCGCACCTCTCTGCTCACGGGCGCGAAGCGCCCGTTCGCATGGTACGAGAGAGCGTCGCTCTCTCGCTACTCGCAAAAACTTGGGGAAAAAGGCTCCTCGCGGCCGGTAGGCCGCTCGGAGGTGCTATCGTAGTCATCTACCGCACCGCACGGCAGCCCTGCCCTTCCCCGACTCGTTCGCCCTCGTGCGTTCGCACTCGGGACGAACCCGCGGCCAGCGTGGACTGTTCAATACAGAACAAATACAGACTGCTTCGTGGCCACAGGTTTTGACTCAGGCTTCCTCGTCCTGTTGGTATTCCTCGTAAACGGCCACCGATAGACTCGCCAGGAACAGTGAGACGACTGCAATGAGAAATCTCGGTTGCGTGTTCAACCACAGCGACTGTTGATGGAGTCGGGCCAGACCGAGCAGTGGCGGCAAAACGTATACCGACACTCCTGCCAGGAGAATCAGCGGAGTGTACGCTGTCGAGTGGGCGTAACTCCTCAATCCGTACAGGGTGAGTGTGAGTCCACTGATGACGAACATTCCGCCAAGTATCACATTCCCAAACGCTAATCCGCCAGGTCCTCGAATGGTAAAATGATAGACAGCGCCGTTTTTGATAATGTAGTAGTTTCCACTCTCAACACGATTATCCCCTCGAGGTAGATAGAATCCACTGATATCTCCAGGTCCGGCAGAAAACCCCTGCGGCACGTCTTGGCTGAGAGTAATCTGATTGTCTGGACTGTCGAGTGTGACTGATACAATCGCTTTCCCGCGCGGAGAGAGGCGCTCAAAAGCGAACGTGACGTCAGTACAGTCTCTAACGCTGACAGTCTGGTTGGCGCCTGAACTCTCCTCTGTGTATACACAGAATGAGTCGTCTCCGTGTCGAACCAGGGTTACGCTGTTCGGACTGAATTCATCAGGGACGTATTCGACAGTGACTGGACCAGAACCATTGCCCTCCTCAACGACACGCTGGGCGTCTGCTGGCAATGCATCGAAACTGGAGAGTGTCGTTTCGGTCTGGTCAACAGAATACCCGTTCGTTGGACCCACTCCGAAAATTCCTGTCACGCAGAAAATCACCCCAACAAAAAGCAGGCAAAGGGCAGGTATTCGCTTTTGTGGAGGGAGAGAAAGCATACCTCGCTATGCCTGGCATCGATTCAAGTGTTTTGTGGTCTTTATTTAGAACCACCCAATCGCACGCTTACTGAGCAAGGCACGGTAGCCGAGCGCACGTGTTCGCGCTAGCGAACCGTGCACTAACGGGGAAGGGCAGGCCTGCGGTCGCGGTGCGGTGGCGGTAGGCACGACGATAGCACCTCCGAGCGGACTACTGTCCGCGAGGAGCCTTTTTCACTATGTTTTTTCGGCGAGTGGTGCGCAGCGCGCCTACGGCGCGCCTGCGACACCCGAGCCGAAAAAAGTAGTCGCGCTACATGTAGCCGAGGTCGCGCAGGCGCTCCATCAGGTCTTCTTTGTCC
>CAZOQK010000028.1:0-14651 GCA_964581735.1 uncultured Halobacteriales archaeon
GCGTTGTGGCACCCTCACGCGCATCCCCCAATCGACGGGCGACTTCCAGGAACCCCACGAGTGCCAGGGGTGTGAGCGTCAGGGCCCCTTCCGCCTCAACTTCGACCAGTCGGAGTTCATCGACGCCCAGAAACTACGCATCCAGGAATCGCCTGAGGGACTGCGTGGCGGCGAGACCCCACAGAGCATCGACGTGAACATCGAGGACGACATCACCGGTGAGGTGACCGCCGGCGACCACGTCGAAGTCACGGGCGTGCTCAAACTCGAACAGCAGGGCAACGACCGCGAGAAGTCGGCCATGTTCGATGTCTACATGAACGGCCTGTCGGTGACCATCGAGGACGAGCAGTTCGAGGACATGGACATCACCGACGAGGATAAAAAACAGATCGTCGAACTCTCCAACGAGTCCGGGATCTACGAGAAGATGGTCGGCGCCATCGCACCCTCCATCTACGGCTACGAGAAACAGAAGCTGGCGATGATTCTCCAGCTCTTCTCGGGTGTCACGAAACACCTCCCCGACGGCTCCCGGATTCGTGGCGACCTACATATGCTTCTCATTGGGGACCCCGGGACGGGGAAGTGCCTGAAAGGGGATACGAAAGTCACACTCGGTGACGGTCGCCGCCGGGAAATTAGGGACATCGTCGAAGAGAATCTCGATGACCCGAAACCGATAGATGACGGTGTGTACGATACAGTCGATATTTCGCTCCCTTCGATGACTGACGGCGGCCGCTTTGCCGAGCGGCAGGCGACAAAAGTCTGGAAACGAGAAGCACCCGACGAGATGTATCGGATTCAGACTGCCAGCGGCCGGGTGTTGGAAGTGACGCCGTCGCACCCGCTGTTCGTTCAGTCCGGTGGTGAGTTTGCCCCCCGGAAAGCGACAAAGTTGGATGAGGGTGAGTTCGTCGCGCTGCCAAAACAGGTCGAAACGGAATCTGCGCCGTCGCTGGATGTTGACTACCGTCGGTCGAAGGCGAACAACGCTGTACGCCTGACACTCCCGGACGAGTGGACGCCGCCGCTCGCCCGACTCGTCGGCTACATCATCGCGGAGGGGCACGCGACACTCAAGGACGATAACGCCGGGTCGGTTACCGTCGCGAACGAGGACAAGGAAATTTTAGACGACGTTGAGAACGCATTCGAACGGCTGGGGGTGCCGTACTCTACGTTTGATGGAAGAGAAGGCAAGAGTGCGTGTGAGGTGTGCCGCAGTTCGAGCGAGTTCGTCAGCTTCCTCCAGAACCTCGAACCGTGCATTCTGAAGAACTCCGCATCGCAGCGCGTTCCGGAGCCGATTCTTCGGGCAGACAGGGACACACAGCAGGCGTTCCTCAGAGCATACATCGACAGTGAGGGGCATGTTTCGACGAAACAGCGAAGTCTGACAGTTGCGTCGATGAGCCGCGAACTCCTCGACGACGTTCGCGCACTCCTCTTGGAAGTGGGCGTGCACACCCCGCTCGAACCCCGACAAAATGGGAGCTACCGCCTCCGAATCAGCGGTTCGGATTTCGAAACGTACGTCGAGAACGTCGGATTCGTAACCGAGCGAAAAACGACCGCTGCAACGGCATTCGATGGAGTTTCACAGAACACGAACACGGATATCATACCTCTAGATGGGACACAGTTGCGAGAGATTCGGGAGGCGCTCGCCCTTTCACAGTCTGAGTGTGGGCTCCCTCGTTCGACATACCAGCACTACGAGCGCGGCGACAGAAACCCCAGCAGGTCAAGTCTGACTACGGTCGTCGAGACGTTCGAGGAGAGAGTAGAGTGGCTCCGGAACCAGCGTACGCGCCTTGGCGAAGATGATTGGGAGTGTGTGGAGACTCTCCGAACGGAACTGGATATCTCGCAGCGTGTGCTCGCAGACGGTATGGATGTTACACAGACGGCAATCAGTTACTACGAGCGGGAAGGTGTCGCACCAGACGGAGGTTGTACAGATGGTGCGAGGCAAGTTCTCTCTGAGCGCATCGCCGAGGCCCTTTCCGTAACAGCGGACGTTCAACGCCTGCAGACGCTGGTTAAGGGCGATATTCAGTGGGACCCAATCGTGTCTATCGAGACAACTGTTCCGGACTACGACTGGGTGTACGACCTCGAAGTCGCCGGAACGCACAACTACATCTCTGACGGTGTAGTGTCGCACAATTCTGCGATGCTACAATATATCCGACAAATCGCACCCCGCTCTGTGTACACCTCCGGCAAGGGTGCATCATCTGCCGGTCTGACCGCCGCCGCAGTTCGCGACGACTTCGGTGAAGGTCAGCAATGGACACTGGAAGCCGGTGCGCTCGTCCTCGCAGACCAGGGGATTGCGGCAGTGGACGAACTCGATAAGATGGAGTGCGTGACTGGCGAGACACTCGTCCACACCGGGGACGGCATCGTTCCGATTCGGGAGCTGACACTCGATGCGGACCCCGACGGCGAGGTTGAGTCCCACGAGAAGGGGCGGTCGCTCCGGGATGTCGACGCCACGGTGTGGACGATGACCGACGACGGGCGACTGACACTCCGGGACGTGACCGCGATTCACGAGTACGAGGCTCCGTCTGCACTTCGTGACCTAACACTCGAATCCGGCGAATCGGTAACTGCGACTGCCGACCACCCGTTTTTTGTCCTCGACGAGGGGCAGCGAGTCGAGAAGCCAGCGGCCGGGCTGGAACCGGGTGACTGGGTGTACGTCCCCGATTCGGTTCCGACGCCTGCGTCGGACGGTGGTACCCTCGCCACGTCCGCAGATGCCGACCTCCCTCGCCACTCTCAGAACCCGCCAGCACTCGGTGCGCTTCTGGGATACATCGCGGGTGATGGCAACGTCTACTACAACCGTGACGAGGGCAGCTACGGCATCCGCTTTACGAACGCCGAAGAGGAGCTACTGGCTGATTTCGAGCGCGCGTGTCGCGACGTATTCGACACCACACCGGTCCGACATCCGAGCGAACAGCGCGCCGACGGTGTCGAAACGGTCCGACTCCACGGGAAAGCATACGTCGACGAGTTGCTCGGGGCGGGGCTGAATCTCGAAACGTACGATGGAAAGCGTGTCCCGGCCGCAGTGTTGCAGGGAGACGATAGCGTGAAAGCCGCGTTCCTCCGCGCGCTTGCCGATGCCGAAGGTAACGTCGACGACAGGAAGGTGACCCTGTTCTCGTCGAGTTACGAACTCCTGCTCGGCGCGAAGATGCTGCTCGCCGAGTTCGGTGTGACCTGTCAGATACAGTACAGAGAACGCGACGAGGGGCGTGACCTCTACGTCCTCGCGATTACGGCTGCAGACTCACTTGCGGCGTTCGCTCGCCACGTCGGATTCACCCTCACCCGGAAACAGGAGGCACTCGATGCCGTTTGTGAGAACGCTTCGGGCGACTGTACGATTCTGGATGTTCTACCCGACTGTGGTCATCTGTTCGAGGAGGCACGCGAGACGCTTCGGCTTCATCAGGCCGAGTGTGGACTGAACGACGCGACGTACTGCAACTTCGAGAACGGCGATGCGAACTTCTCACTGGGGAAGGCAAAACGCGTGCTCGACCGGTTCGAAGCGCGACAGGAACAGGCTGAGGCCGACCGCGAAACCCTCTCGGAGCCGTGTTCGTGGCAGACGCTGACGACGTTCAAAGAACGGTACCACGTTCCTCAACAGGAACTCGCTGACGGCACGCCCTACTCTCAACAGGAGGGGTCGAAAGGATGGGGAACCGACGACGCGCTCAACACGGCCGTTCGGCGGGAACTGCGAGACGTTGCCAGCACAGCAGCCGACACCGACCTCGGTGTGCTCCGTGACCTGATTCGGGGCGACGTGAAATGGCGACGAGTGAGTGCCGTCGAGAACACCGATCCATCCGTCGACGACGGCCGTATCGAGGTTCTCCGGCAACGGCTCACCGACCTCGTCGGGACTGGCGAGACGGATATCGAGACACGGGCGACCGAACTGCTCGATGCCGACCCAAGCGCCGATTCGTGGGCGAGCCTCCGTGCGGAACTCGACCGGCACAACGTCTCCTTCCAGCGTCTCGCAGACCGGATGGACGTTGCCGGGTCGACCGTTTCGCGGTGGTTCTCCGGTACTGTCGACGGCGAATCCTTCGACACCGTCCGCGATGTCGCGCTCGACTGTATCGAGAACAAGCGTCAGCGACTCCGAACGCTCTTGGCCGAACTCGACGACCGACGCGACCCGAAGGTGTACGACCTCACCGTCAATGGCACCCACAACTTCCTCGCAAACGGGATGATCGTCCACAACTCCGACGACCGTTCGGCAATGCACGAAGCACTAGAGCAGCAAAGTATTAGCGTCTCCAAGGCCGGAATCAACGCGACGCTCAAATCTCGCTGCTCGCTTTTGGGCGCTGCAAACCCCAAATACGGCCGGTTCGACCAGTACGAATCCATCGGCGAGCAAATCGACCTCGAACCGGCGCTCATCTCCCGCTTTGACCTCATCTTCACCGTCACCGACCAACCGGACGAGGAGAAGGACGCCAACCTCGCAGAACACATCATCCAGACCAACTACGCGGGTGAACTCCACACCCACCGGACGGAAACGAGCGCGTCGAATTACACCGAGGAGGAAGTCGAGACGGTCACGGAGGAGGTCGCGCCGACCATCGAACCGGACCTCCTCAGGAAGTATATCGCCCACGCCAAGCGGAGTTGCTTCCCGACGATGACCGAGGAGGCAAAAAGCGAGATTCAGGAGTTTTACGTCAATCTGCGCGCCCGCGGCTCGGATGAAGATGCGGCCGTGCCGGTCACGGCCCGGAAACTCGAAGCGCTCGTCCGACTGGCCGAGGCAAGCGCCCGGATCCGCCTCTCGGATACCGTCGAAGCCGAGGACGCCTCTCGGGCCGTCGACATCGTGCGGTACTGTCTGGAGGACATCGGGATGGACCCCGAGACCGGCGAGTTCGACGCCGACATGATAGAGACGGGCACCTCGAAGAGCCAGCGGGACCGTATCAAGGACCTGCTCTCGCTCATCCAGAACATCGAGGACGAGTACGACGAGGGCGCGCCGGTCGACGTTATCATCGAACGGGCCCAAGAGGCGGGGATGGACGAATCCAAGGCCGAACACGAAATCGAGCAACTGAAACAGAAAGGCGAGGTCTACGAGCCACAGACCGACCACCTCCGCACCACATAGATGGACCGCATCTCCGCACTTCGCAACATTGAGGACGCACTCTCCGCCTTCGAGAGCGAGGAGTGTTCGTTACCGGAGTTAGAGCGGGAGGTGCGGGGCATCCTGCGGACGTACGCGACGGAGTTCGACCCGGACACACAGGCCTACCGAGCACACGGCCACGAGCGCGTCGAGGGGGTGGTCGTGGTCGCACACTCCCGGCAGGCCGCCCGCGAGCAGGTCGCGGACCTCCTGGCCGACCCACCCGAATTTCGGGTCGAGCCAGCCGACGACACCTGAGTGGCCTGACAGGAAAGCAAAGGCGTTTAACCGACAAGCACGACCGCCGGACAACGGGGATATGACTGCAGTAACCGAGCAACTCGACGGGGCAACGAACATTCTACTGGAGATGCCGCCGATGGGGGGTGGCCGCGAGGTGTGTACGTCGCTGCTCGCGGAGGATGTCGACGACCCGAGCGTACTCTACGTGTCCTTCACACAGCAGGCGAGCGCCTGCGTTGACACGTGGGAGGCCGGGGGCCACGACGCGGCGAATCTCGGCGTCATCACCGTCGGGGACGCCTCGTCGGCCGTCGATCGGGCGGATGTCGTCACGGAGTCGGTCCCCTCGGCGAGTGACCTCACCGGACTGGGCATCCAAATCGGGCAGTTCCTCTCGGAGTGGGACACGCCGGTGGTGGTCTGTTTCGATTCGCTGACCTCCATGCTCCAGTACGTCGACTTCGAGACTGCCTACGAGTTCCTACACGCTATCACGGGCCAGGTCCACGCTGCCGGGGCGCGGGCACATTTCCACATCGACCCCGATGCTCACGACGCGAAACAGGTTGCGGGCATCACGTCGCTGTTCGACGCCAGCGTCTCTCTGGCCGAGGAGACGACCGTTCGGACCCGTGACGTAATCGAATGATTTAGGAAACCTATCTTCGCAATCGGACGTGTGCTGCTGGTCATCACCTACTCGCAAGCGGCGCGCCGGACGCTTCGCAACGTGGTGCGTGCCCACGAGGACAGCGTCGTCCGGCACTTCGGCCGGGCGGCCCTGTTAGAGGCGACAGAGTTCGGAGCCTTCCAGGCGCTTCGCTTGCGGGCCAAACACGGGACTGCAGTGCAGGTGGAGTGGACCGAACCGTTCAACGAGTTCGACCGGGTGCGCGAAGGGGTACGCGAGGCCGCGGCGGCCTACGGGGACCGCGAGCAGGCGGCGACGCCGTACGAGCGATTCGCCAGCGGGCGTGACCTCCCCGACCCCGAGGAGATGCGGGGAACGGAGTTGTGATCTGCACCGTCGGAGACAAACCCCACAGCGGTCGGTACGTCCGCCTGCCTGCCGACGTGGACGCTCGGGCAGTCGCGCGTGCGGTCCGCGAGGGCGAGACGAGCGACGGCGAACGGTCAATCAAGGTGCGTGCACGGCGACCGCACCCGGTTCACTAGCGCGTGGGGTACGTCCACCCAGCGATGGGGCTGCGACCCCGGACAGCACTGGCCGCGGCCGCCCGCGCTCGCGGCTGTTCGACGCCGGTCAACCGAGAGATACGGGACTGTTGGGACCGTCTGCAGTCCTTTTCTGTTGCTGATGTCCCGACTACAGAGCAACGCGAGCGGCTGGCGGACGCCAGCGGCGAGACGGCACGACTCCGGGAACGAACCGCTGAACTCCGTGGCGAACTGGCTGCCAGACGCGAGGACGAGGCGGCTACCGACGGGGTGGCAGCGCAGTTCCGTGACACCGCCCGCGAGCTCTCGGAGGCCGAGACGAGCGTGACAGCGGCCCGACAGACTCTCGACCGCCGCCGCCGCGAGGCACGCGAGGCCCGCGACCGACTAGAGCGACGGCTCGCGCTCGAAGACGACCTCGCGAATCTCCGGCGTCGGGCCCGTTCGCATCTGGTCGACCGGCTGCGGGACGCATACGAGAGTGCCCTCGGGACGGTACCCGGTAGTCCGGGGGCGTCGGACCCGTTTGACGCCGACCCGGTGACGACGGCGCTGGCCGTCGCACGCGTTGCGGATTTGGACGCGCCGGTCGTACTCGCCTGTGACCGGTTCGATAGCCCGCGGGCGGCGAGTGCGTGGCTCAACGCGCCCGTCATCTCGCTGCCGGAGCCATAGTTTAAATCCGATTGGGCGCCAGACCGCCCATGGTTTCGATAGACTGCGCGACGACGACTGTGGGTGACGTGACGCTGGTCACCCTCTCGGTGTCCAGTACCGACCCCACGCACGTCCGAATCGAGAACTACCTCGACGGCCCGGTCTGGCCACCCCGCGAGCAGGGTGTGCCTGCCGCCGGTTGGGACGATGGCGGCTTTTCCGGCGTCGTCGACGGCCGCCTCGCGCTCGGGTACGCTTGTCCGGCCGAACATAGCAAGGGCCCGCCGGCGGAACTCATCGAGGAGCGACCACCGGCAGAGGAGACGGCGCCGACGGCATGCAGCCTCGTCCGCGAACTGGGCGACGGCGCACCGCCGCCAGCCGCCGTCGGCCCTGCGGACGGGACGGCGCACGCAGACGACCCGGCCGAGTCCGATGACCCGTCACCACCGCCCGCCGTGACGGGGTGGCTCGGCGCCGTCTCGGAGCGCATCGCGCGGGGCGACCGGCTGGCCGATGCAACGACGATGAGGGAGGCGGTCGATGCCGTCGATGCCGTCGGCGGGGCCGATGAGGTCCGGACACTCCGGGACCAACTGGCGACCGACCGGGAGACGCTCGCGGCTGTGGGAGCTCGTTGTCGGGCACTGGCCGCGAATGCAGAGACCGTCGAGATACCCGTCGAGACGCTGGCACGGCTGGCATGATCGTCGCGGTCACTGCCGGTAAAGGCGGGGTCGGCAAGTCGACGGTGACGCTGAACCTCGCGGCAGCGCTCGGTGCGGTCGCCGTCGACGCCGACCTCTCGATGGCCGACCTGCCCGCCGGCCGCGGCCCCGACTTCCACGACGTACTGGCCGGGCGCGCCGACCCGCTCGAAGCCGTCCACGAGGGCGGCCCCGTCGACGTACTCCCCTGTGGGCGCTCGCTCGCCGGGGCGCGGGCCACCGACCCATCGGCGCTGGCCGATGCGCTCGGGCGGGTCGACAGGCGGTACGGCGGCGTCGTGGTCGATTGTCCTGCCGGGCTCCGCAGCGACGCCGGTGTCCCGCTGCTCGCGGCCGACTGCTGTGTCTTGGTCACGCAGGCAACGGCGGCGGCACTGGCCGACGCCATGCGGGCACGCGAACTCGCCCGGGCCGTCGAAACGCCGCTTGTTAGCGTCGTTCTGAACCGCTCGGACGCTACGGAGACCGACCGCATCGCGGACACCCTGGGTGCGCCGGTACTCACGCTGCCCGAATCAGAGCGGCTCGCCCGCGCACAGCGGGCGGGCACCCCAATCGAAACCGTCGCCGCCGACGGGCCCGCTGTCCAGGTCTTCGACGCGCTCGCCGACGCCGTTCACTCGGTCAGGGCGTAGTACGTCGATCGTAGTGTCACCGGCGTCACGTCCGCGATATCCGCCGCTCGTTTCTGCGTGAGATGGATACCTTCCTCGCGGGCCGCGGTGTAGAGACACGCCGCCGCGACGCCCCCGGGGTTGCGGCCGTTGTCGATGCCCGCCTCGCGCGCCTGCCCGGCCAACTCGCGGGCACGGCGCTCGACGGCTCTCGGTAGGTCGAGCTTGCTGGCAAACCGGGCGAGATACTCCCGCGGGTGAATCGGCCCCGTCGGCAGCCCCAGTTCACGGTTCATGGCGCCGTAGGCCGCGTCCAGCTCCTCGCGCGTCGCACGTGCGGCGTCGACGACTTCCGGGAGGGTCCGGGAGACCGATGCCGTTCGGCAGGTGGCGTATACCGTCGCCGCCGCGAACCCTTCGAGCGATCGGCCCTGCAACAACCCCTCGCCCTGTGCGGATTCGAAGAGGACACACGCCCGCTCCTGGATGTCCTCGGGGAGGTCCAAGGCGTTTACCACGTGTTCGATTTCGGTGAACGCATAGACCCGATTGCGCTCCGCTTTCGAGGCAATCTGAGTGCGTTTGTGCTGGCGGCGCAGTCGCGCCATCTGTCGGCGCTTCCGGCCTTTCAGGCGGGTCGACCGACCGATTTCAGTCGACAGCCCCCTGTCGTGGCGCGACCGGGTCAGCGGCGCGCCGGTGCGTTCGGGATTCGTCTCGTCGTCGGCGAAACTGCGCCACTCGGGACCGGGGTCGATGTTGTGCTCGTCGACGACCAAGCCACACTCCGTACAGACCGTCTCGCAGTCGTCCGTCTGCAGTCGTCCGCTACACTCCGGGCACTGCTTCGCTGTTGTCGCTGACATCTTGTGTAGAACTTGGCCCGGCATGGACTTTTAAAACGGAGCCGTTGACCGGGGTTTCGGGGGTGAGACCGCGAAACTACCGACCGGTGACCGGTCGGTAACAGTCGTGTGAGACGGGTCCGTACCCGGTAGCTGTCGGTCGCGTCGTGCCGAAGAATCCCGACGATTTAAACCGAAAGCGAGAGCAGACCAACATAATGGGGCTGTCCGACATCGCTGCGGGGGTAGAGGTGACGACAGAACAGCGCGACCGGGGGGTCGCCACCGTCGACCGGACGGAGCGGTCGCTGGCCGAGCGACTCGACGCCGTCGCCGGGGCATTGCCGTGTGACGGCGAGACGGCCGCGACCGTCGTCGAGCGGTACGCCGGCGGTGGGAGTGTCGGAGCGGCCGGGCGCGCCGCCGGCGTCGCGCCGATGACCGCCGCGAAGACGCTGCACTTGCTCGGCGAGTCGGTGAGTCCGGCCGGGCCGATGGGGCGGGAGGTCATTGAGGATTATCTCGCTGGCGAACTCCCGCGGACCGAGGCCCGCCAGCTCACTCGCGTCTCCGATACGGAGTTTTCCCTGGCGGTGTACGTCGCGACCCACGACCCGCTCCCGGACGCGCGGGCGGCCATCGAGGACGCCCTCGCTGTCGGCACGGATGCCGACCCGCTCGCGGAGACGATGAGCGACACTGTCGATTTGCTCTGATAGAACGAGTGCTCGCTGGTCTCAGCCCGCGCTGTTATCCGAACAGCCCGTCCAGTCGGCCGCCGTTCTCGTCGTCGAGTGCCAGTTCAGCGGCCACGGCGGTCTCGGCTGCCGTCGCCACGGCGGTCGCAAACGCCGACTCCCCGTCGAGGGTGGCCGGACACGCCCGCGGGGCCTGCGTCTCACTCTCTGGAACGCGGGCGTCGGCGTCGGTGACGACCGACTCGCCCGACGCGTAGGTGGCGACGACGGCATCCAGCGTCTCGCCAACGTCTGCCACCCGGGCGGTCAGGCGCGCCAGCGCGTCCTCGCCGCGCTCGGTATCGGGCGTGACCGCGATGACCCGGTCGACCGCATTCACGGCGGCGACGGCCTGATTGCTCGCCACCGGCGGCGTGTCCACGAGCACTACGTCGTGTGAAAGCGCAATAGCGGCAATCTGCTTTTCGAGTTTCTCCGCGGCGCCGGCCGTCTTCGCCTGCGCCAGTCGCTCGAAGGATGCACGCGCCGGACAGAGCGAAAGCTGGCCAGGTGTATCCAGCCCGGTGGGCTGGACGGCCGATTCCAGCGGCGCGTCCTCGGTGACGAGTTCTGTCACGTCGGCCTCGACATGGCCCGCGACGTAGTCGACCAGGCCCTGTGTCTCGTAGGCCGCGTCGACGACGGCCACGTCCCGCCCCGTTCGCGTCAGCGTTGCCCCTATCTCCACGGCGAGTCGTGTCGTCCCCGCCCCACCGGCGGCGCCGACGAGCGCGCACGTCTGTGTCATGGGCGCTTGTGCTGCCTTCCCAGTAAAAAAGGTACGCGATTTGTGGCCTATTTTGACCTCACACTTTGGACAGGCGCGCGCTGGCGAGCGTGCCCGTCGGGCCGCGAATCAGCGCCGCGCGAGGGATGAACAAGGGAGCCCGCGACCGAGTGAATCGGTTGGGGAGGTGTGTGGCTGCAGTCAGGTGGACTGAAATGGGCAGGGGCTTTCAAACCGATAGATACGTCTCTATCCGAGCTATCAAAACTCAACCTATATCAGACAAACTACACAACGGCAGCACCGAGCAGTGCAGCGGCGACATCTTCAACAAAAACGAACATAGATCCGCTAGTTACGACGGCCGTTTCGGAGATTCTATAAAATGCCAGTGGGGGAACATCGGCTACCGGAACGAGGAGCGCATTGTACGCCGCGAGCAACAACAATCCAACTCCGAGGAGTCGAACAGCGTGCTTTATGATTCCACGGAGACGCAATCCGAGAACTTCGAGCGGGGTTTTCCAGTCCCTGAATCGAGAGTGGGACGACTCCGACGGTGCTGTCTCCGGCGATTTATCACTGGTTTCGACCGCTGGTGACGATTCTAACGATGCTTCGGCGGTACTGCTTCCCGGTTTCGGGCGGTCGCTCAAGTCCATCGGCTCCGGTGTATCGACACCACTTCCGCGCTGTTCTGGTTTGCCAGCAGTCGACTTCCCGCCCTGCCAGTCTTCGGGGACGTACATCGGACAGTCGTGGTTCTCCGGCAGGCGATGGTCTCCACAATACTGCGAGTCACAGTGGTTACAGCGAAACGGGTGGTCGACAGCAGTCCCACAGTGGTTACACGTTGCCATCGTTCGGCTACCGTGCGTCCCGAATCGCGTCGGCAACCTCGCCCATCTCCTCGTCGGAGAGGTCCGCGCCGGTAAACAGCGAGTGAATCGGCTTGCCGCCGTCTTCGGCAAAGCGGGGGACGATGTGACAGTGGGCGTGGGGCACCTCCTGGCCGGCTTCCTCACCGTTGTTGAACGCGACCGCCGATGCGGGCGCGTCCACCGCGTCCTCGACGGCGGGGGTAATCTCGTTGACCAACTCGAAGACGGCCCCGGCAGTGTCGGCGGGCATCCCGCCGACCCGTTCGTGGTGGTTCTTCGGGATGACGAGCGTGTGCCCTCGCGCGAGTGGGTTCACGTCGAGGAACGCGTAGGCATCGTCGGTTTCTGCAATCGTGTTGCTCGGAATTTCGCCGTCGACAATCCGGCAGAAGATACAGTCTGCGCTCATATTCGGTGGGTGGCCCGCCGGCGCTATCAAGGTTTGGCCGTCGCCGTGAGAGCGGCCGGCCCCGGATTGGTTCACGTGTGGCAACACACCTTTTTACCGTTGACCGCAGTAGGAACGTCCGACACCATGGCATCTGACGCAACCGAACCGCCGGAAGTGACCAAAGACGACATCGAGCTGGTCGACGACGACCACTTCACCGAGGACTCGGTCGCTATCGTCACTGGTGGGGGCTCCGGCATCGGGCGTGCCACCACCATCGCACTCGCACACAACGGCCTCACCGTCGTTGCCACCGACATCGACGAGGACGGCCTCGTCGGGACCGTCGAGAAGGCCGAGCAGTGCGACGCCGCCGACCGGGTCGAGACGGTCACCGCCGACCTGGTCGAGGAAGACGACATCGCAAGCATGGTTGAGGCCGCCGCCGACCTGGGCGACCTGCGCTATGTCACCAACATCGCCGGTCTCCAGCAGATCTCACCCATCGAGCAGTTCCCGACCGAGAAGTTCGATCTGATGCACGACGTGATGCTCCGGGCGCCATTCCTCGTCGCGAAACACGCCATTCCGCACATCCGGGAGACCGACGACGGCGTCGGCGCCATCGGCAACATGGCCTCGATTCACGGACACATCGCCACCCAGGACAAGGTGGCCTACATCTCCGCGAAGTTCGGCCTGCGCGGGCTGACACAGTCCATTGCCGCCGAGGGCGGGGGCACGCTGCGCTCGTTTAGCATCTCGTCGGGCTACGTGAAAACGCCCCTTGTGACGGACCAGATCCCCGACACGGCCGAAGAACGGGGCATCAGCGAGGAGGAAGTCGTCGAGGATGTTATGTTGGGTGAGTCCCGCGTCAAGGAGATGATGGAGCCTGTCGACGTGGCCAATCTCTTTACGTTCGGCTTCTCACAGCGTGCTCGACACCTCAACGGCGGGGACCTCACTTTCGACGGCGGCCACCTCTTTACTTACTGAATGACCACCAACGTCGCCATCGCGTGTCAGGGTGGGGGGAGCCACACCGCTTTCACCGCGGGCGTTCTCGAAACCGTCCTGCCGCACATCGAGGGGAACGAGGAGTTCCGGCTGGTCGGGCTGAGTGGCACCTCCGGCGGAGCCGTCTCCGCGCTGGCTGGCTGGTATGGCTATCTCACCGGCGGCGGCGAGGGCGCGACCGAAACCCTGCGTGACCTCTGGGCTGATATCGCCGCGAGCGACCCCTACCAGCGGTTGCTCAACGAGTGGGTCGTCTGGGGCACCCGCCTCCAGCACGGCCCGGCGCCGACGCCCAGCCTCAGCCCCTACCATCTGCCCTTTTCGGATATGGGCAAACGGGAGTTCCTCCGCGTCCTCGAACGCCACGTCGACTTCGACGCGATTCCCGAGTTGGCGACGCCGGACTGTCCGCGCCTCGTCGTCGGCACCGTCGATGTCAACGCAGGGGAGTTCGAGACATTTACCGAGGACACCATGTCGGCCAAAGCCATCCTCGCTTCCGCGGCGGTCCCGTCGCTGTTCGAAGCGGTCGAAATCGACGACCACTACCACTGGGACGGCCTCTTCTCGCAGAACCCGCCGGTCTACGATTTGATGCACACCGACCCCGAGCGCAAACCCGACGAACTCTGGGTCGTCCAGATTAACCCACAGACCCGCGAGGGCGAACCGACGAGCGTCGACGAAATCAGCGACCGGCGCAACGAACTCTCGGGGAACATTTCGCTGAACCAGGAACTGCGCTTTATCGAGACAGTCAACGGGTGGGTTGACGAGGGCGACCTCCCGAATGAGACGTACAGCCACACTGAGGTTCGCCGCATCGTGCTGGACGAGAAACTGGGGTATGCCTCGAAACTCGACCGGAGTCTTGAGTTCATCGAAAGACTGCGCGACCAGGGTGCCGACGACGCCGAGCGGTTCCTCGCCGACACGGACTTCGACGGCCACCAGCACGACGGCTACACCGGCACAAACCACGACTGACAGGGGATGCCCCCTCAGACCAGGATATCTATGCTGTAGCCTGCCTCCTCGAGCGCCCCCACCAACTCCTCGACGTGGTCCTGTCCGCGGGTCTCTAGGTCCAGTTCCACCTCGGCGTCGTTCATCGTCACGTCCCGTGAGGTTCGGTCGTGCTGGATGGCGTAGATGTTCGCGCCGTTGTCGGCGATGATGCCCACCAGTTCCTCCAGCGCGCCCGGCCGGTCCTGCAACACCGTCCGAAAGCGCAGATACCGCCCGGTCTCGACCAGTCCACGGACGATGACCGTCGTCAGCGTGTTCATGTCGATGTTGCCCCCACACAGCGTCGGAACGATAGTCTCCCCCTCGTCGTAGGCGAACTTCTCGAACATGAGCGCGGCAAGGGGGACAGCCCCGGCACCCTCGACGAGGGTCTTGCCCCGCT
>CAZOQK010000028.1:14661-16983 GCA_964581735.1 uncultured Halobacteriales archaeon
CTCTAGCAGCGTCGTCAGCGCGACGGCGATTTCGTCGTCGGAGACGGTCACCACCTCGTCGACGCGGTCCTGAATAATCTCGAACGTTTGCTCGCCGACGGTCCGGGTGGCGATGCCGTCGGCGATGGTGTCGACGGCGTCGAGTTCGACCCGCCGGCCTCTCCGGAGGGATTCGGCCACGCTCGATGCACCCTCGGCCTGAACGCCGACGACGCGGGTGTCCGGGTCTTTCCCTTTCAGCGCTGTCGCGATGCCGCTGATGAGACCGCCCCCGCCGACGGGGACGATGACCGTGTCGACGCCGGGCAGGTCTTCGAAAATCTCCAGCCCGAGTGTGCCCTGTCCGGCCATCACCATCTCGTCATCGAAGGCGTGGAGGTAGTACCGGCCCTCCTCGCGTTCGAGTTCGTGGGCGTACTCGGCAGCAGCGTCGTAGTCGACGCCCTCCAACACGACTTCGGCGCCGTAACTCCGTGTGGCCTTGACCTTCGATATGGGGGCGTTCTCGGGCATGACCACCTTTGCGTCGACGCCCATGCGTGTGGCCGCGAGCGCGACGCCCTGTGCGTGGTTGCCGGCGCTCGCGGTGATGACACCGGCCTTGCGGTCGGCCTCGGGGAGCGTCGCGATGCGGTTGGTCGCGCCGCGAATCTTGAACGCGCCGGTGCGCTGAAACGTCTCCAGTTTCAGGTGGATGTCCGCGCCGGTTAGCGCGGATATCGTGTGGGAGTACTCAAGCGGCGTGTGCCGGGCGGTCTCTGCGACCCGGTCACGAGCGGCCAGCACGTCCGACAGCGCGAGCATGGCCACTACTACCCCGGCCGGCGACATAAGTGCGGTGTCGGACCGAAAGACGGCACATAAACCATAGAGCGTGTGACGTGCAGTCGCGACTGCACGCGAACTGATGGTATCGCATTATTTAAACCCTCGGGCACAGGATGGGCTGAAGGAACCGCAATACTGCAGTCGGATATTGCGCCTGTCAGACGGGTGGCACACGGCCGTCTCACTTCATAAAGGCTCAGTCGCCAGCGGCGGGCGCGGCGTGTGCCGTCGTTGGGGTCGTTTCGAGACAGTCACGCGATTCGTCGAACGCTGCCATCCCGTCAGCGACCCCGCTCATCCGCGCCGAGAGGTCGGTCATCTGTTCGGTGAGCTTATCCATCGGCTCGGCGAGCGCGCTTGTCGTCGTTTGCAGGTCGTCGACGGCTGGTTTGAGGCCTGTGCCGAACATAGATCGACGAGGGGCGCGTTCGGTATCCGATACTGTATCTAACGTGTTTGAACTCACGGCGTCTAAAGCGCTCGGCGCGGGAGAATCGTCAGGTCGAAACAGTGGACAAAAAGCGGCGTGCGCAGTCCGTCGGGGTCGATTCAGTCGCCGGCGACGGGGCCGTGGCCCGTCGCACTGGTGCGTGCGGAGACGCTCTGTAACTCCTCGGCGTGTTTCTGCAGGGAGACGACAGCATCGTCGAGTTCCTGTCGCGCGTCGCTGTACTCGTTGACGGCATCAGCCATCTCCGCAACCGACCGCTTGAGGTCACCCATCGCAGCATCCAATCCATCAACGTTCGCTCGCTGGCCGTCCGCCGTCCGCTGGAGGCTATCCACCGCCTCTCTGTAGGTCTCGACTTCGCGCTCGAACCCCGACTGGACCGAGTTATCTTCCATACTTGTACACATGCACTGGTCGGACCTACCGATGTCCCCAAACTTGTTGGGTGAATGGTTGGGGAATATACATTACTGCCCGGGGCGTCGTCCCCGTTACTGCTCTGACAACCAGGCCAACAGCCCATTTTGGGCGTGCAGACGGTTTTCGGCCTGGTCCCAGACGATTGCGGTGTCGCTTTCGAGGACATCGTCGGTGATTTCCTCGCCGCGGTGGGCGGGCAGACAATGCATCACCGGCCGGTCGCCGACGCGGTCGGTCGTCAACTGGAACCCCTGGAAGTCGGCGAGTTTCTGCTCGCGTTCGTCTTCCTCACCCATACTGACCCAGACATCCGTGTAGACCACGTCGGCGTCGGCGATGGCCGCGTCGGGGTCGGCCGTCGTCTCCGGCGCGCCGCCGAGGTCCGCGGCGCGTGCCAGCACATCCTCGTCCACACCGTAGCCCTCGGGTGTGGCGACGGTCACATCGAGCCCGGCCATGGCCGCGCCGAGGACGAAGGACTGACACACGTTGTTGCCGTCCCCGACCCACGCGACGCTCGTGTCGAACCCGAAGCGCTCCCGGATGGTCAGCAGGTCGGCGAGCGTCTGGCAGGGATGAGCGTCGTCGGTCAGCCCGTTGACAACCGGTACGGTCGCGTACTC
>CAZOQK010000029.1:0-16913 GCA_964581735.1 uncultured Halobacteriales archaeon
ATCTCCGGGATGTCCTCCAGTTTGATCCAGTGCAGTTGGATGGACTGGCGGGTCGTCCAGTCACAGTAGGCGTCGCCGAACTCGGGGTTGTCGACCGGCCCCGTGGCGTACTGCTTTGCGATTTCGCCGACGACCTCCAACTGGCCGGGCTTCATCACGCCGTTGGGCGTCCCGATTCGCATCATGAAATACGACTCCTGGCCTTTCCGCTGATGGTACAGCCCCCACCATTTGAACCGCTCGAACCACGCGTCGTGTTCGTCCTCTGGAATCGCGTCCCAGCCCTTCTCGGCGAACTCCACGAGATGCTCGCGAATCTCGTTGCCATAGACCTCCGACTTCCAGTTCTCAACTTTCGATGGCATCTGTTGTCTCATCCTTGGTCTTCGGACACTTACACTCGTACTTACAGCGAAAGACCGCCGGCGCTTCCGAGAATCGGCAACAATCTCTTATAGATGGCGGGTATCAGCGCGCCGCCCTGGGAGGTGAATACCGTCGCGGTCGATGTCGTAGAACGTGTTCGTAGTGGGGTCGCTGACGCCGACGGTGAGCCAGTCGGTGACGCCGCTCCGGCCACAGGCGATGCACTGGCCGGCGATTCGTGCTTCGATAGCGCGCCCGTCCACCCCGACCTCGACGAACCCCTCGACGAGGAAATCGGCAGTTTCACACCCGCAGATGTCGTGTTCGTGGAGTCGCCACAAATCGCTGACGTTCACCTCGCGGGAGTTGTTGACGCTGATCCACGCGCCGTCGTCAAGTTGGTGGACCTCTGTTGGCATCTCTCCGTTCCTATGCCCCGCCGGGTTGGGTAGCTATCGCCCTCAGCAACACTCGCCGTCACCGCGCAGGCGCCCCGACACGTCCGTCCGCGCTTGCGGCTACTTTTTCCGCTATTTGCGACTGGCCTGCTCTCACTTCGGCTTGGTCTCAACCTTGCCGGGGCGGCCGCCAGTACCCGGGGCTCACCGCCTGTCGCTGTTTGAATCCCACGGACTCCCTGCGATCGTCGCTTGTCGGCCATGCTCCCCGCTCGGTATTGAGGGTTCGCTTCGCTGACCCTCGCACTCCTCGAAGCCAGGGAGAGGATTTGAACGAGAGAAGACACAGCGCGAACGGAGTGAGCGACTGTCTTCGCGTAGTTCAAATCCACTCCGCAAGCTCTTCAGCCTCGCTTCGCTCGGCAGAAGGTCGGCTCACGGCTCACGTTCGTTCGCCGTTCGCAAAATCGAGGACTCCCTGTGGTCGTCCTCGCAAGCCAGGGGAGGGAGTTTGAACTACGCCCGGACTCGCGTTACTCGCCCGGTCTAGTTCAAATCCCTCCACAGAGGGCTCTTCCTGCTCACTGACGTTCGCAGAGAAGAGCCAGGGGAGGGATTTGAACCCTCGAACTCCCGATTACAAGTCGGGTGCTTGGACCACCCAAGCTCCCCTGGCGCACTCGATGCTTATTCGTCCCCCTTTGAGTGCGTATCGCTTTCGACCGGCTTCTCCAGTTCCACCCTGTGGGGGTCGTACCCGTGCCGTCGGTAGAACCTGCGGGCGGCCTCGTTGTCAGCCAACACTTCCAGGGCGATGGTGTCGGCCCCCCGCTCGACGAGTTCGGACTCGGCAGTGTTGAGCAGCCGCGTCCCCAGCCCGTGGTCGCGGTACTCGGGGTCGATATAGATGTTCTCGATGATACCCCGTGTCCGGTCCTGTCGGTAGCCTGCCGTCTCCATCGTGAACATGACAAAGCCGACGATACCGTCGTCACGGGCCACGAACAGCGTGTTACTGACGATGTGGCGGACGATGGTCTCTCGTATCTGCTGTCTGTTTTTTTCGGAGAGCAGGTGTGAGCCATAGCCCCGCTGGTCGTCAGCGAGGTCGACCCACAGTGTGGCCAGCACCTCGCTCTCGTCGCTTCGTGCCGTGGAAATCCTGACCTCGTCCATCAGCGTCGTCCACACTCTCGACGGGCGACATTAAATGTCTTGCTCTCGCTTGGCCGCCGCGTGGCTACATATCCCGGCAGTCGGCACAGACCAACTGCCCGTTGAACGATGCGAGACCCCGCGTGAACGTCCCACAAACCTCACAGATACCCTGGTCGCCGAAGCTATCCTGGGCCTTGGTCTCCGTCTCGGCCGCGAGTGCTGTCCCGTCGGAGTCGACGGCCGCGACCGGCGGCTCCTCGATGTCGGCGTCCGGGTTGTGCGTCCGCGTTGCCAACAGGTCGTGTTCGGTGATGAGCCCGAGCGGTTCGCCGCCGCTGGTTACGACCAGCCGCCGGGCCGACCGTGTCGACATCATATCGGCGGCCTCATCCAGCGATGTCTCGGGTGACACCGTGGGAATGCTCTCGGTCATGGCGTCGCCGACCGTCGCCGTCTCCGTGTCCGGTCTGTCGACGACCAACGCAAGCACGTCCCGCCCGGTCAATACGCCCACTGGCTCGGTACCACGCAGGACTACCGCCGTCTCGGCGTCCTCACGGAGCAACAACTCCACGGTGTCGACGAGACTATCGGACTCGGTCGCACCGACGTATTCCCGGTCCATCACTTCCCGCACTGAAACCTCTGTCTTCATATGTGTGATGTTGACACACAACCGGCAAAAAAGTATCTCCAGTACGTTTAAGACTGATTGAGTCATAGACCTGAGGTTAGAGCCCGGGACCGCTCAGAACGCAGTCCCGATGTCGGTGTCTGCCGCCCGGCATTCTTCGAGTGCGTGTTTGGCGTCGAACCCGGCGTCGGATGCCGTCTCGCCGCGGCCGACGCCGACGGCGTCGCTGACGTGGGCGATGGCGTCGTGACAGTCGTCCACTGTTATCTCCGGACAGACGGCAGTGACGTTGTCGCCGCCATTAAAAAACGAGAGAGCGTCGTGAGCCTCGCGCATGTGTTTCATCAGTGCCGCATAGCCCTGCTCGGTTCGAACGAAGGTGTCGAACTCGTCGAGTTCGTTGGTGTACCTGCCGGTGGCATCGTTGGTGTCGAAGTTGACAATCTGGATGTCGTCGGGCTCGCGGAACTGCTCGTCGATGGTCCGGCCCCGCAGGATCTCCTGGCAGTGCTGGTCCTGTGCGCTTCTCACCTCCTGTAGCAACTCGGTGACGGTCCCGAATGCGTTCGCCGGCGAGTGCCCGGTCGCTACGGCGGGGCTCATCGTCACCGGGTAGCGGTTGCCCACCGACTCCCGAATGGGCTCGTGGGTATCCATCCCCAAGCCGCTGGTCACGGCGATCATGTTGTCGAACCGCGAGAAGAAGATGTAGCCGTCGCGGTTGCTGATAAGCTATGAGAGGTCGGCGTACAGCCGCGACTGCAGCGTCTGTAAGTCGACCTCGCGGCGGGGTTCCGGCGCCACCGTCTACGGGCCGTAGTTGCCTATCTGGACGTGTGTGACCTGCGTGTTCACCACGATAGCCGTCGCTTTGGATGCCACAGCTATTGATCTTTGAACACGTCCAACGGCGGCTCCTCGGTCGAGTTATTTCCCGCTTCTGGTCTGGCTCCTGAGCCGCACACGGTCACGCATGGAGTCGAATTCGAGGACCCCCGTTGCGGTCAGTTTCGGCAGATGCTCGTCGTAGAGGTCGTCGTAGAGGCGGTCACGGTCCGCGCCATCGACGTGTCCCTCGGTGAGGTACCGTTCGCGTGCGCCGACACAGGCTGCCAGGTCGCTGACGGGCATCTCACCACCGTGGTCGGTGAGACACGTGAGCAGCGTCCGCCGCCGGTCGGCCGACAGGATGTCCTTGACGACCTCACCGGGCAGCCCCGGTCCCATCGCGAACTGGTCGTGTGAATCTATCGCCATACACCGGTCTTCGGTATCCCACTACAAGTATGTTGTGCGGTCACAAACACCAGGGCAGGTTCAATCCGACGGTGCCTCGGACTCCTCGATGTCGATTTGTTCGACATCGGGGACCGCGCCGCCGGTAAGGCGCGTCTGTAGCTTCCCGACGGCGACCGCCCCGACGTAGATAGCAACGGCGACGAGAACGATGACGCCCCCAGCGGTCGCCTCCCCGTAGTATGCGACGCCCATGCCGAGGACGATGGCCAGTTCCGCAAGGACGATAGAGACCAGCAGTGACCCGGTGAAGCTCCGGGAAACCTGCGTTGCTCCGGCCACCGGCACGACCAACATGGCGGCGACGAGGATGACACCCATAATCTGCATCGCGCCGACGACGACGAGCGCGGTCAACACGACCATGATGCGGTTGTACCAGTTGACCGAAAGGCCTGACACCGCCGCGGCCGTCTCGTCGAAGGTGACGTACAGCAGTTGATTTCTCGTGAGTGCCACCGTGCCGACGATGATGGCAAAGAGCACGAGCAGGATGGCCGCGTTCTCCGCCGAAACCGTCGCGAGATTCCCGAAGAGGTACTGATCGATGCCGACCGCCAGCCCGCCCGCGTTGAGGCTGATGAGCGTCGTCCCCAGGGCAAAGCCCGTCGAGAGGACGATTGCCATCGACACGTCGTTGTAGGCGTCGGTGACCTCCGAGATGAGTTCGATACACAGCGCCGCAATCATCGCGACGACGACTGCCGTGAGGTACGGCGAGACGCCCAGGTCGATGACCGCGTTCAAGAACAGTCCCACGGCGACACCGGCGAAGGCGGTGTGGGCCAGCGCGTCGCCGATGAGCGCCAGTTGCCGGTGGACAAGAAAGGTCCCGATGAGCGGCGCCATCACGCCGATACAGAGCCCCACCAGGATCGCCCGGTGCATGAACTGGTACTGGAGCATCTCCAGCCCGGTCAGGTCGAACAGGAAGAGCATGAACGCCGACCAGAGCTCCAGCAGGACGTACAGCGGCGTGATGAGCGTGTCGACGCCCCCCAGCGGCGCAGTGAGTGCCCCCATCACGATTGCTCACCAACCCGCGTCCCCTGCGCACCGAACACACGGGTCAGTGCGTCGCTCTCGGCGAACTCCTCGGCTGGGCCGTCGAAGCACAGTTTGCGGTTCAGACAGACCACCCGGTCAGCGTGGTCGACGACGGCGCCGATATCGTGTTCGATGAGCAGGATCGTGATGCCCTCCCCGTTGAGCCGTTCGAGCAGGTCATAGAAGGCGTCGACCGATTCGATGTCGACGCCGACGGTCGGTTCGTCCAGCACGAGCAGGCCGGCCTCGCTGGCCAGCGCCCGTGCGATGAACGCCCGCTGGCGCTGCCCGCCCGACAGTTGTGTGATGCGCCGGTTCGCGAAGGGGGTCATGCCGACCGTCTCCAGTGCGTCGTCGACGATGGCACAGTCCTCGTCGCCGAGCCGACCGAAGCCGACGTGGGCGAAGCGGCCCATCTTCACGACCTCCCGCACCGTGATGGGCATCCCCGTCGAGGCGCTCGCCTGCTGGGCGACGTAACCGATGCGCGCGCCGTCGTCGAACGCCGCTGCCCGCTCGCCAAACAGTTCAGCGCGTCCCTCGTCGGGCGAGAGCAGGCCCAGGATGAGTTCCAGCAGTGTCGACTTCCCGGAGCCGTTCGGGCCGACGATGGCGACGTACTCGCCGGCATCGACCTGCAGGGAGATGTCGCTCACCACTGGCGTTGCTGTGTAGCCAAAGGACACGTCGGTCAACTCAACCACCGGGGACTCTGTGTCGGCACTCATTCGAAGTTCCTCCACTCGGTGGCCCAGCCATCCGGGCCTGCTTCGTCGGGTGACTTGTTCCCGAGAACGACATTGAGCGTCGGGATGTTGATATTGTCCGCGATTTCCTCGTAACCCCACCCCTGGTCAACCCACTCCTCCCGGACGCCAGCATAGGGCGTGACGGGGAAGTACGCCGCCACGTCCGTCTCCGAGACGAGCGTCCGTGCCGGCTGGCGCGTCTCGAAGACGGCCGCGCCGATGTATCTGATGCCGTTCTCGTCGATGACGCGTTTTGCCTCGGTGATGTCGGAGGGTTTCACATCGCCGCTGGCGGCCAGATTGACCACGAGCGGGCGCATCTCGATGTCGTAGGTGACGCCGAGATACTGGAAGGCGTTGTGGGCGGCCAACTGCGCGACCCGTCGGGGTGGGTCCTCGAACACATCCTGGTAGTCGGCGTCAATGCGGTCCAGCACGTCCGTGTTGTACCGTTCGGCGTTGTCCCGCAGCGTCGATTCGTGGTCGGGGAGTATCTCGACGAACCCATCGGTGATGTTGTCGATGGACTGTTTCGCCCGGGTCGGGTCGAGCCAGAAGTGCGGGTCTTTCCCCCTGTTCTCGCCGATGCCTTCCTCCCCGCGGTCGAGACTGGCCGCGAGGTCCACTAAGTCGATACCCTCCCGGACGTTGATAAGGCCGGTATCCACGTCGTCGCTCCGTATCGTCGCGATGGCGCGGTCGGCCCACGGCTGGAAGTCCCTTCCGACGTGGACGAACGCGTCGGCTTCGATGATGTCTTTGATGATGCTCTGGTTCGGCTGCCAGCCGTGACCGTGCAGGCCGGTCGGAACGAGGTTCTCGACCCGCAACGGCGTGTCCCTGGCTATCTTTCGCCCGAAATCGTAGAAAGTAAAAAAGGAGGCGACTGCAACGGTCTCGCCGTCGGATCCGAGTGCCGTGGTGCTGAGACACCCCCCGACCCCACTCGCCAGTACACCCGCGGATGCGGCGAGGGTCTCCCGCCGCGACAACAGCACGTCCGCCGGCCGCTCTGTCTCGGTCATTTCTACCGGACATGAGTTCCTACAAACGTAATAATGATTCTAGTCTAATCACAGAATTAGACAACTCTAAACTCTGCGCTGCGACGAGCAACGGGTCCCGAGGATGCAGGCGTTCCATCGGTCGCTTTACCGGAAGGAAAGAACGAATCCCGACGCGTCAGGCGTGGTCGAGGCGGTAGGGCCAGTAGTCCTTCGCGCGCAGTTCGGCTCCGACCCGTCTGTGAAACTCAGGGAAGTTCTCGAACTCGGTGTCGCCGTCGATATCGGCGAAGATGTCGTCGACGCTGACGACGGTCTCGTAGTCGATACGCACCGGGTGGTCGCCGTACTGCTCGGCGTATTCGCCGGCGGTAAAGGGGAAGTCCTCGCCTTCGTCGACTTTCTTGGCGAGCACGGCGTGGCCGTACTTGCGGCGGCCTTCGCTGCCTTCCTCGCCGTCGGGGTCGTGTGGCCAGTCCATACTCGACAGTTCGGCGAGCCATGCAAAAGGATTTCTCTCTGTTGCTGTCCGCCCCGCCGACCGGAACCGTCCAGCAATCCACAAAAGCTAACTTCGCTGTCGTGATGGATACCAGTATCCGGATGCACCAGCGTGAGCGCGGCCACGGGAGGCGGTGCAGATAGATGTCGCTGCGCTCGCTGCTTCGCAAGGAGTTCCACTGGAGCAGGCACAACGTCCTTGCGCTCCTGTTTTTGCTCGTCCTCCTGCCGGCCGTCTTCGCCTACACCTCCGTCGCGTTCGAGACAGTCATCCCGCGGGACGCCCCGGTTGCTGTCGTCCCACAAAACGAGAACGTCACCGAGTCGGATATAACTGCTATCAAAGGGACGCTCGTGCAGTTTTCCGACCCGGTCGTCGTTGACAACGAATCACGTGCTCGCGCCATGCTTCGCAAGGAATCGGTCTACGCCATCGTGACGGTTCCGCCCGACATCACCAACGGGAGCGCCTCGGCCACGTTCCGATTCATCGTCGACGGCAGTGTCGTCCCCTTCAAAGAGCCATCTAAAGCGATTCGCAACATCGCCGCCTTCCAGCTAGACCGCGTCCTCCCTGCTGACATCTCCGTCCAGCGGGAAGTGGTCCAGCCCGAGAGCTCCCTCTCGGAGTATCTCCTTTCGATTATGACAATTGTCTTTGTCATCCTCGTCGCGTTCACCTACGTCCCGTACAACCTCGCCCGCGAGGCCGATGTCATCGACCGCTTGCGCGCCGAATCCTCGCTTGAGGCCGTCGTCGGCGCGAAACTGCTCTATTTCACCGCCCTGCTCGCGCTGCCCCTGCTCGTCTTCCAGGGGGCCGCGAACTACCTTGAGTACTCGATGGACATCCTCACACCCGGGAGTGTGCTGGCGCTGGCGATGACCTTCGTCTTCCTCTCGGCGCTCAGCATGGCCGTCATGGTCGCATTTCGCTTCTCGACGATGGGTCGGTTTATTAACGTCGTCCTGCTGCTGGGCGTCGTTGGCTTTTCGGGGCTTGGCTACCCGGTGGGCTACTTTTCAGCGCTCCGGAAGACGCTCGTCCGCCTCATGCCGACCCACCACACCATGATCGTCGCCCGGAGTGCAATGCTGAAAGGCCTCGATTGGACCCTGTTCAGCGACTGGCTGCTGGCGCTTGGCGGCTTTACACTCGCGACGCTCGTCTTCCTGAAACTATCGGCGGTCTACTACCGGGTGAGTGCCTGATGCTCGATGTCGAGAACGTGACGAAGGTGTACGGCGACGTGGTTGCCGTCGACGGTATCACCCTCTCTATCGGCGGCGGCGACTTTCACTGCCTGCTCGGCCCCAACGGCTCGGGCAAATCGACGCTCCTGCGACTCCTGCTCGGCCTGACCCGGCCCACCGGCGGGTCGGTGTCGGTCCCGCGCGACCGGGTCGGCTGTGGCTTCCAGTCGCCGAACTTCTACCCGGACCTCACCGTCGCCGAGAACATCGATGTCTTCGCTCAGATGATGGGCGGTGTCGACGCAGACTGGCGTGAACGGCTCGTCGCGGAACTCCGTCTCGAACGGGCCACACAGCGGACCGCCGGGGACCTCTCGGGTGGCTTCGCCCGGAAGCTCGATCTGGCGCTGGCGATGCTCGACCACCCCGACGTTCTCCTGCTGGACGAACCCCTCGGCGCGCTCGACGATGTCTCGAAGGCCCGCTTTCTGGAGTTTCTGGCCGACTACACCGACGACGGCAACACCGTCCTCGTCTCTACTCACCACGTCGAGGAGTTCGAGCAGTACGTCGACCGGGTGACCGTGATGCACCGGGGCAAAGTCCTCAAGGACGGCACAGCCGCCGAGTTCGACCTCGGCGACCACGACTCGATGCAGTCATACTACGTCGAGGCGGTCCTGGAACGTGAACAGGCGGACAACGGCGAGTGACTGCCGGTCCGCCCCGACAATATATCGTGTAGAATATAATCACAGAGTATTCCTCGTTTCGTACGTCGTCTATATCTGTGATTATAATCGAACCGATTCGCCAGCCCCAGGCACCGCCCCCGCGCCGAGACATCCTTCGGAAGGGGGGCGCACTGTCGCTGCTGTTCGGTCTCGGCCGCACCACGGTCCCTGGCGCAGCGTCTTCGCCGAGTTCGGGCTGCTCACCTCCGAAACTGTCGCCTGGCCGGGCTGGCGAACCACCGTCGCCGGCAGTGCCGAGAAGACGTGGATTCGGGCCGACGCTGGCGGCCTCGCGGACATGCACGCCGACCGCGGGACGCTCGTCTACGAGAACGAGGCCATCGCCACCATCGCCGACCCCTTCGGTGGGACCAGTACTGTCGTTGAGGCGCCGTTCACCGGTCTCCTCATCGGGGTGGCACAGAACCCGCTCGTCTATCCCGGGAACCCGCTCTGTCACATCGTCAGCGTCGACGAACGCACCCAGCGGGCCATCGAACGCAACAGTTAATCGAGGTCCTCGAACGCACAGCCATCGATGGCGAGGACCAGGTTTGAGCCAAATGCCGATGACGGTGTCTGATAGCCCGGCACGGCCTCGCCGTCGAGTACGCGACCCAAAATCTCGACCATCGACGCGGCGGTGAACTGGTAGCTTTCGGGGGTCCGAACGCGTGCTCGCACGGTGGTCTCCCCATCGGTTGCCTCGCCGTAGAAGGACGATTCGCCCCGCTCGCGCTGTTTCTCGTCCGGGCCGTCGACCAACTGCCCGATTGCCCACTGGAGTGAGCGCTTGACCGGGGCAGCACTGAGGACCGGTCCGAGGGCGTTCGTGACCCGGTAGACCTGCTGGGTGCGCTCGGAGACGGGGACATAAACGCCGATATTCGGAATCCCCGTACTGAAACCCGCCGTCGATACGTCACCCCACGGGAACGCCATCATCGTCTGTGGGCCCCGGCCGGTGTCGACGGTCTTCGTGTGCTGGCCCAGCGGCACCGAGACGATGCGGCCGTCCTTTCGCACGGCCGACCCCCCGCCGATACCCTCGACCACCGTCTTGAGCGTGCCTGCCGATGCCTTCATCCTGCCCACGTCGAAGGAGAGCGTGAGGTCCGTTGTGTCCGGTAGTCGCTCGTGGAGGCGGGCGGCCAGACAGTCAGAGGGCACCACGTCGAAGCCAGCACCTGGCAGGAGCATGACACCGGCGTCGCTCGCGAGGACATCGTACTGTTTGATGGCCTCGAAAACCGGGATTTCGCCGGTGATATCCAGATAGTGTGTCCCAGCCGCAAGGCAGGCGTCGACCATCGGCCGGTAGGTGTCGACGAACGGGCCGGCGCAGTGGGCGACGACATCGATGTCGGAGAGTTGCGGGGCGACCGGGTCCTCGAGTGAGAACGCACGATAGTCGAGGTCCAGTTCCGACGCGAGATTTCCGAGTGGCTCCTCGCGGCGACCAGCCAGTATCGGCTCGATGCCGGCGTCGACGGCCACGCGAGCGACCAGCTCGCCGGTGTAGCCATACGCGCCGTAGACGAGTGTAGTAGCGCTCATATGCCACCGTCGCCCCGGAGAGTCAAAAACATCTGCAACGGTGTTTTTACCACTGGCACACATATATCGTCACGATGTCCCACACGAAGGTCAGCTACGACGAGGTCGAACCGCGCGCTCCAGGCATGCACTTCCTCCGTGACGCGCTCGATTGTGAGGGGCTTGGCGTCACCGTTCTCGAGGCGACGCCGGGCTGGGAAGGCAAGGAACACGACCACGATCACGACGACCAAGAAGAGGTGTACGTCCTCGTTGACGGCGCGGCCACGCTGACCGTCGACGGCGAAGAGGTGGTGCTTGACACTGGCGACGCGGTCCGCGTTGCCGCCGACGCCACCCGCGACCTCTCCTTTTCCGAGGAGAGTCAAATGGTCATCGCTGGCGCGCCGTGAGATGGAGGTCGACGCCATCTACACGGCAGAGGCCGGCGGCGAGCCAATGGACTCCCACGAGGCTATCGATGCCGTCGATGGCGGGCTCGCGGGCGACCGCTACTGTACCGGCCGCGGTTACTACTCGCCGTTCGATGTGTGTCAGGTCACGCTCGTCCAGGCCGAAGCCCTCGAAGCCATCGAGGAACGAACTACCCACTCGGTACTCGACGGCCAGCACCGGCGCAACGTCGTGGTCCGTGGGGGCGATGTCCACGACCTACTGGACAAGCGTTTCTCACTCGGCGCTGCTACCTTCGAAGGCACCCGGCCACGGCCGCCCTGTCGCCACGTCGAAGAGGTGTCCGGACAGGACGGGCTGATGCGGGCGCTGGCAGACGGTAACGGCGGTATCTGCGCCCGTGTCGCCGACCCCGGCGAGTTCGCTGTCGGCGACGAAATACACGACATCGAGGACTTGAGCAACTTCGAGTCGTTGGCCGCAAACATCCGCGAGCGCGTCAGGAAGTGACTCAGGACAGCGACCGGACGCGGTCGGCAGAGAGCGTGACTGCCCGGCCGAAGACGGCCCGACTCCGCGCAGAGACGACGGCCAGCAGGCCACAGAAGCCCACGATTGCGCCCCCGGCGGCCAGCGCTGCGACGACCGTTGGCGCTACGTTAGCGGTTTCGCCCACCGCCACAACCCCGCTCGCCACGCTGCCGGCCGCCAGCAGTCCCACACTGAGGTGGGCGACGAGCCGCCAGTCGACGGGCACCCGGCCGAAGACCCCGCGGGCGTAGTAGGCGACGTAGGCACAGATTACGAGATTCATCACGGCATACCCCGCTGCGCCAGCGAGCGCGCCGTACTCCGCGCCGAACACGACAGGGATGGGGACGCTGAGTACGAGGCCGTACAGTTTCGTCCGGAAACTCAGGTCGGGATTTCCGACACCCTCGATGGCGTGGGAGGCAAGCGTCCAGAACCCGCGGACGAGGTTCACGCCACCCACTACCAGGAGCGTCGCCCCGAACGCGTCGCGGGCCGTCGGGAACGCGATGCCGGCGACGACATCGTGGGCCGCGAGCAGATACCCGAACACGAGGAAGGTGCCGCCGGTGCCGCCGGTGAGTGCTCCATCGAGGTACGGCAGCGCCCGGTTCCCGGCCGCGGCATCGCCGCTGACTTTCGTCAGCAACGGCGAGGAGAGCCGCCAGGAGATGGTCGCACCGAAGTCCGCAAAGCGGTCTGCAGTCTCGTAGATTCCCACCGCCGCTGGCGTCGCGACCACCCCCAGCACGTAGACGGGCATATTGTAGGAAAACCGGTCGAGCACCTGGTCGGGAACGCTCCACTTCGCGAACCCCCAGGCCCGCCCGGCCGCGTGGCGGTCCGGCAGTCGCGGGACGACACCGACCACGACGGCGACGGGGACGAGTACGGCCAGTCGGACCCCGGCGACCACGATCATCAGGTCACCAGCCGTCGTCAACGCCCCGGCAAAGGCCAGCAAAAGGACGAGCTGGAGGCCGCTCTGGAGGCTGTCCAGCCACGTCTCGGCGCTCGGGTAGCCGGCCGCCGCGAGCAGACTCGGCACGACCATCCCGGCTACCGCGCCGACGGCGTACAGCCCCGCCGCGGCCACCACACCCGCGTCGAACGCCGTGTATCGGGCCAGCGTCGGTGCCGCCACCGCCACGACACCGCCGGTCACGAGTAGGTAGCCGATGCCGCCCAGCAGCGCCAGGCCGAGATACGGCCCGATGGCCTCCCCGGGTTCGCTCCCGATTTTCTGGAGTGTCTGTCCCAGCCCCCGGACGGGGCGAAAGACCAACGCGATGGAGATAGTGACGAAGAAGTAGGTCCCGACGGCGGTGGGCGAAGTGACGACGGCGTACACCAGCCCGCTGAGGACATAGAGCGTTGTCGAGACGAGCGCCCCACCTGCTGTCTGAATCGACGCATTGAGCAGATCGAGTTCGTCGCCTGTCCGGCGTCGGACCATCGACGGTAAACAGGGGCTGGACGGGCAAAGTCGTGGCGACTGGTAGTCCTGCTGAGCGAAGCGATGCAGGGCTGGTCGGACGACCGGAGGGGGTCTGACGGCGGGGCTGGGATCTGAACCACGTTCGCTTCGCTCAGCTCCCGCTCCCTGATTCAAATCCTACTCTCGCCGCTGTTCGTACACGTTCGGTCACTCACAAGCGGCGGGGCTGGGATTTGAACCCAGGAATCCTCTCGGATACCTGCTCTCAAGGCAGGCGCAATAGGCCGCTCTGCCACCCCGCCTTTCAGCCCGCGGCCGGCCCGTCGGCGCAGGCATAGATCGGGGTGTGGAAGGATTAAGTGTGTCGCTCTCAGTGACGGCGCTCAGCGGTTCACGTTGGCCTGGCAGGTGTCGACGCCCAGCACCGAGTACAGCCCGCAGGTCCCCGTCGCCGCAGTCCCCAGCATGATAATCGCGATCAGGCCAAACACTGGCGAGGCGATGTCGGGAAGCGACACCGAGTTTGCGAGTACTGCAAGCGAGAGCAACCCGGCAACTGCACCGATCAGTGTCCGCACGCTCCGGTCCATGGAACCGACATTAGTTTCCATATCTCTATGTTGTTCGCGAATCTAATAATACCTTCTGTTGCGGTAGTTGTACAATGACGACCGGGACAAATCTAATTGATGCCCGTCTGCCGATGATATATACGCCGTTAGGGCTCTAAATATTGTATAATACCCGCAATATTCTTGTCCCCCACTCCCCTATTTTTCGATGCATGAACGACTCAAAACGTCGTAAAATCGGTGCACTGTGGGCGCTCGGCCAGGGAGTCCTCGCTGCGGTCGGCCCGCAATTCAGCGTGACAATGGTGAAACGGATGCTCGGACGGAACTTCGAGAACGCGAGCGATTTAGAAGCGAAACCGCGATACCTCCGCCAACTCCGCGCGCTCGGTATCGGTCTGGCCGCTGCCGGAACCGCTAGTTTCGTCATGGAAACCGTCGCGGCTGACTCGGACGACGATACACCCCCAGCGGCGGCCGACGAGGGGCCACCCGACGAAGCCGACGGACCGGCCGACCCCTGACACCTTCGCGGGCAACGCTGCGTGACACGACCCCGGCCAGAGGCGACAGCAACACCGGGCACGCCGAGGGACTGCACGGGACCGACCGACGCACAACCGTCTTTCGGAGCGGTAAAGAGTCCACCGGACGCGAACTGCCGCCCGATTCATGCTGAGTACTGCGAGTCGGCACCGCTGGTGAGAGCCACCTTCGTGCTGAGAGTTGCTCCGCTGGCACCGCTTGCTACCCTCTGTGAAGATAACCCAGCACTCAGTATCAGTCCCCGTTGGAGGTCCGCGCCACAGCGATGCCCTCCTTACACTCCTCGACGTACAGCCCGAGTTCGGTCACCACTTCGGCGGTCGCAAGCGGGACGTTCCGCCCTGCGCGGAGTCGCGCCCGAACCTGTGCGACGGCGTCGGCGAGGTCCTGTCCCGTCTCGACGACCTGCTCCATCGGCAGGAAGTCCACGTCCAAATCCGCGTCCCCGGCGTGTTCTGTTAGTGTCTCGACGGCGGGCGTCTCGTAGGCGTTCTCGAAGTCGAAGGGGTCGGTAAAGCCGGCGTAGTAGACGCGCCCGTCGGTCGTCGGGCCAAGTACCAGGTCACTGGAGCGAATCTTCATCGCCGCCGAGCCGATTTGCTCGCGGCCGAGAAACGGCACCGTCGGCTTGACCACGGCGATGCTGTCCTCGCCTTCCTCCTCCAGTAGGTGTGTCGCCGTGTTCCCGACGCGCCCGGCGAACGTCTCGCCGACCTGGACTTCGTAGCGCGCTTCCTCGGGCTCTTCGAGTTTCTCGGCCAGGAGGTCCCGCAGCGCCTGCTCCGGGTCGACATCGGCGGGGACCTGGTCGGCGGGGCGGTAGTTCACCAGTAACTCCCCGGAACTTGCCTGAATCCCGCGGCAGATGTCGGTCAGCATCGCCTCGTACAGCCGCGTCGCTTCGGCAGCGGTCAGCGGTACCGACTCCTCTATCTCCGACAGAACGACGCCCTCGACCGGCGGGTCCGCGAGGACAGCGAGCGTAGCCATACCACCTGTTCGGCCCGGTAGCGTCTTGGCACTTTTCGTTCGGCGGTGCGCGAGACGCTGGGCTTTTGTCTGGCCGGTCCCGGAAGCTCCTCATTCAGTGTTTGCCGACGCACACGGCCAGTGTGTTCCCAGTAACGAGCGGCTATCGGAGGAACGCGGCAGCGTCCGCTGCCGTCCGTTCTGGGGCTTCTTCCATCGGAATGTGCCCGACGCCGGGGTAGGTCTGAAGCCGTGCGTCGGGAATCTCTTCGGCGAACCGCTCGGCCAGCAAGAGCGGGAGCCAGTCGTCTTCTTCGCCCCACTGGATAAGCGTCGGACACGGAACCGTATCCGGGTCGAAGGGAGCCGGTGTCGCGGTCTGTGCCAGTTTGATGACGGCCCGGCGATTGCCGGTCCGGAGCAGGAGGTCGTGGTACCGCCGCACCGTGTCCCGGGTCAGTTTGTCCGTGTCGCCGTAGGCATCACGAAGGATGGCCCGCGTGGAGGTTCGGGGGGTCAAGTACCGCGGCACCACGTCGAAACCCGGGGACGTGAACACTCTGCCCTCAGGTGGGAGCAACTGCTGTCGGCCAGCGTCGAGCAGGACGAGCCGGTCGACACGTTCGTCGTGGGTGACCGCAAGGCGCCAGCCGATAGCGCCCCCCAGCGAGTTCCCGGCGACCGCAACGTCATCGATGTCGAGCGCTTCGCAGAAGGCGTCGAGAAAGTCCACGTAGTAGCTGATACTGTACTCGCGGGCGCCGTTCGGGCCGGTCAGCCCGAACCCGGGGAGGTCGAGCCGAACAACGCGTATGCCGTCGAATTCGTCGACCCACCCGTCCCACGTATGGAGCGAGGAGTAGGCGCCGTGGAGTGCCAGCAGCACCGGCGCGTCCTCGGGTCCCTCGTCACGGTAGTGGACGCGGGCGCCGCCAACCTCGACGAACTGCGAGGCGTCGTTCGTGTAGCGGCGCTCGAGCCAACTGCCGGGAGTATCAGGCTGGAACAGGCCCCACTCGGCGTATTTCTCGCGGGCGATACCGGCGATTGTGGTTGATAACTGGAGGGCTGGGAGCATTTACTCGTCGTCGAGGGTTTCGGCGTGGGTGTCTGCGTCGTCGGGGTCGTTCACGGGGCTGTGCGGGTGATACTCGGTTTCGTACTCGCCGACCTGTCCGTCGAGTCGGTCAGGGTTGATGCGGCCAGCAAGCAACATGAAGTCCAGGGTTGTGAGGCGCAACATGGCTTCCACGACGGGCACCGCACGCGGCATCAAGACGGGGTCGTGACGGCCCACGACCTGTATCTCCTTGCGTTCGCCCGTCTCCCAGTCGGCGGTGACCTGCTCTTTCGGAATCGAAGTGGGGGCGTGCCAGGTCGCCTCGCCGTAGATTGGTTCGCCGGTCGTAATCCCGCCCTGCAGGCCGCCGTGGTCGTTGCCGACCGGAACCGGGTCGCCCGCCTCGCTGGCGGTTTCGGGGTGGCTCTCGCCGTCGTCGAACTCCCAGTCCTCGTTGCGCTCGCTGCCACGCATCCGCTTTGCTTCTGTGCCCTTGCCGAACTCGAAAGCTGAGGTGGCGGGAATCGAGAACATTGCCTGCCCGAGGCGGGCCGCGAAGGAGTCAAAACGCGGGGCACCGAGTCCGCGAGGCACGCCGCGACATTCGAAGTAAATAGAGCCGCCGATGGAGTCGCCTTCCTGCTGGTACTGGTCGATTGCATCCCGCATCCGCTCGGCCGTCTCGGGGTGGGCACAGCGCACCTCGTTCTCCTCGGTGTGTTCGAGCATCTCCTCGAAGGTCACCGGCGGCGCCTCGATGTCGCCG
>CAZOQK010000030.1:0-16149 GCA_964581735.1 uncultured Halobacteriales archaeon
ATCCACCTCCCGCTATTTCTGACGCGACCACAGACAAGGAGCGTCAGCGACGAGTCTCGGGAGTGTCGAAATAGCGACTGGATTTGAAGCAGGGAGTGGAGCAACGCGGAACGACCGCGGTTCAAATCCACCTCCCGCTACTTCTCACGAACTCACACACGAGCGCCGAGTTCCACCTCGGCGCGACTTCCGTGAGTGAGTCGTCGCGGCGTGGATTCGAACAAGAGAAACGCGAGCGTAGCGAGCGTCTCGCGTGGTTCAAATCCACCTCCCGCTTTCGTTACCGACCACCTTCGTTAGTCATCAGCAGCAGGCTGGACCTGCAACACGTCGTCTTCGAGCCGTCCCGCGTACTCCAGTCGAAGCTCGCGAGCGTCGGCACGCGAGAGCGTGCCAGGGCGGTCGATGTCGTGGGAGATGGGGTCGTATGCGGCGGTATCAAAGCCCATCCGCTCTAAGTACGAGCGAACGGCATCCGAGTGGAGGCCGTCCCGAATCGCGTCGTTGACGTACTCGATGACAGCGTCGAACTCCGGCAGGACGATGGCGTCGTCGGCGCGGCGGCCGTCGGTGCCGTTGATGTGGACGGTCACGTCGTCGAGATGTGCCACGGTGTCGGCGACGGTGTCGGCAAGTCGGATGATATCGCTCGGGAGCGTGGCGTCGGGCGAGCGCCACTCGACGGTGCCGAACTCTTCGCGGAACTGCACGGGTGTCCAGACGGCGCTCTCGCGGTCGAAGTGTTCCTCGACCGTCCGCACGTCGATGCCAGCGTCGATAGCGGCCTTCCGGAACTTCTCGTAGCGGCGTTCGAGACGGACATCCCACTCGTCGCGCTCGTCAACGTAGGGCCAGAGGCGCCCCTGGCCGTCGAGGCCGTCGTATGCGAGCCAGCGGTAGAGTTTCGAGCGGGCGCCAGCAGCGATGTGACGGCCCCTGAAAAACGGTGAGGAGTTGACGAGCGCAAGCGCGGGGTCGAGGGCGACGAGCGTGTTCAACTGGTCGAGTTCGCGCCCGGGCACCTGCTCGACGTGGATGTGGGTGCCGGCACAGTGGCGGACGTACTCGAAGTCCCCGCCGACGACGATATCCTGAACTTCGGTTCGCTCGCTGGGTAGGTCGGTAATTTCCACGGCGTGGACCGGTGTGGCCAGCGGGACGAGCCCACGGTCCAGTTCCTTGGCCTGTCGGAGGACGCGGCCCAGCCGCTCGAACAACTCCCCACGCAACTCGGCGGTCGTCTCACAGGGTGTCGTCTTGATTTCGAGCAGCGGTGCGACGAACTCCCGCTCCGCGCCTTCCGTCGCGTCGAGTAGTCCTGTGGGTTCGACCAGGCGTCCCTCGTCGTCGACGACCCAGTATTCGACCTCGATGCTCCGCCGGAGTGGTTCTGGTGGTGACACGGGAATCGAGTAAAACTGCATTGTTCGGCCGGGCTGTTCGACCGCTATGGTCCAGTCCCTTTTTACCGGTGTGTTCGAGCAAGAGGGAATTTAACCATCGAAACTGGCAGTAATTGTGGCAAAAATACTACGTGCGTTTCTACTTGAGCTATAAAATCGACACGTAGGGTGGGGCAACCGGGCCGATTCAGTCGTCGTTGCTGCCCTGGTGTTTGTTTTTGACACCGCCAATAGGGTTGCCGATGTCGACTCGTTTCTCGCCGACGAGTGCGCCGAGTGCTGCACCGACGGTGCAACCGATTGCTGCGTGTCTCACACGACTGACGATCCGCGTGACTCGTGTACCGGTAGGGCGGACAACGAGTGGGCACCGGAAAAAGCTGCTCGCTGTCCGAGATGACGACCTACTGGTCGAGAATGCGGTCGGCAGCACGGCGTGCGGCGGCGACGTGTTGGTCGCCTTCGTCGTGGCCGGTGCCGTCGACTTCTGCGAGCAACTCGGCCACTTTCTCGACGCGTTCGCGGGCGATGTCGTCGCCGAGTCCACTCTGTGCAGCGTCAGCCGCGACCGCCTCGGCCTCACCGAGCAGTCGGTTCGCCGACTCCTCCAGCGGGAGCTCCTCCGTGGCCTGGAGGTGGTCGTGCAGCGACGCTAGCAGTTCATCAAGGTCGCTCATCAGCCGTCACCTTCCTCGTCGACGACGACCACCTCGCCGTCCTCGACGACGACGTTGATGAGCGTCTTCGGCTCGTAGCCGGCGTCGGCGATCTTGTTCTCGCCGTCGGTTTTCTTGATGACACAGATGATATCCGCGATGTCCGCACCGATGTCGTCGAGTGCGCTGGTGATGCCACGGAGGGTGCCACCCGTCGAGAGCACGTCGTCGAGAATAAGCACGCGGTCGCCCTCGAACACGTCGTTGATGTACATTTCACCCTCGGAGTAGCCCGTAATCTGGGAAAGCGAGACCTCGCCGTCAAGGCCGTAGTTCCGTTTGCGGACGACCACGATGGGGATGTCGGTCATCAGCGAGACGGCCGTCGAGATGTGAATCCCCATCGCCTCCGGTGCGACGATCTTGTCGACATCCTCAATGTTTGCTTTCCGGATGATCCGGATGACGATTTCCCGTAGTAACTCCGGTCGCAACATCGGGACGCCGTCACTGACGGGGTGCACGAAGTAGTGATACCCCTCCTTTTCGATGATGGGGGCTTCGAGCAGCGACTCTTTGAGTCGGTCCATGTCAGGGGTACTGCCAGGCAGAACAAAAAGGTACTTCATCAGCCCGCGGCCGTGATGAGGTCGCTCACGAGACCGACGATCGGCAGAATAAACTCCCCGACGAACGCGAAATGCGAGAGGCCAGCCAGCAGCGTGAACACCGTCGCGGCCGCGCCCGCGAGCCCGAGTGCCACCGCGGCAAGCGGGTCCGCCCGTCTGTCGACGACGCTTACGACCGACACGAGAGCGACGGAGAGGCCGAGTGTGGCCCCGATGAGTGCGTGAACGCGGGCTGCCTCGCCGACTGCATACGCTTCAACGACGAAGTAAGCAAGCAGGAGCTGGCTTCCCAGCGCGACACCGGCAGTGTATGACCACACGACCAGGTCCCGCCGGTCAGTGAGTAGCCGCCTGACTAGCGTCGAACGAGCGAGCAGGACGACACCAAGCGGGTAGAGCACGAGGAGATACCTGACAGTCACCTGGGTGTTGAGCGGGAGCCGGGAGTTGTAAATGAGGACGAACGCGAAGAAAATAAGCAGTGCCAACACATCGGTCGCGTCGAGACGGTCCCGGAGCCGACCCACGCCGCCAGTGACACCGGCGACGACCGCACCAGCGGCCCCAGCCAGGAGCGGCCCGGCTTCGATGAGCGCGAGGTTGATACCGAGGAACTGACGATTGTTCTGTGCGATTCCGTCGACGCTACTCAGGAAGTACGTCCGCCTGAGCGCATCGACGTTGAGCAGCGAATTCAGGCCAGCGACGCTCAACTCCAGTATCTGCCCGACGACGACACCGACCGGCCCCGCACCGAGATTTATTAGAAACTCCTGAATCCCCCCTCCCGAACTGCCCGTGGCCCCGCCGGTCGTGTTGTTGCCGCCCCCGCCATCGCCTCTGCCCCCCACAGTCCCGAGGTTCTCCTGGGCCGGTGCGGTGAGTCCACGTTTCCCCATCGCCCGTGGTGGTCGGACCAACTCTCCAGTGACGAGACTGTTGATGAGGAAGAACGGAATCATCGACAGCGCGAAGAGCCCGCCGACGAACGCGAGCGTGCGTCGGTCGTTCGACGGTGCAGTCGGGATGTCGGCGAGCATGAGCACGATGAAGACAAACAGCGCTTCGGCGGCGTGAATCGTAGCAAAGAGCCCGACGAGGACGTACGCGCCCGCCCGGGAGACCGGGACCGGACCGACTCCCCTGACTGCCCACGTCGCGTCCGGGCCACGACTCCGATAAAACAGGTACAACACGCCGACGACGAGCAACGCCGAGAACGCGTGGCGCTTTGGAATCGTCGCCCAGAACCCCACCGGCGCCGCGACGACGGCACCGATGCCGGCGAACAGTCCGAGACGTGTGCTGTGTCGGCGCGCGATCAGCCGATAACAGACCACCGCGACGAGACTTGCCGCGAGCGCGGCGGTGATCTGCAACGCGAGCAACGACAGCGAGACCGCGCCGAACGTCCGGGTGAGTGCGGCGTTTGCCAGAAACGACGCGACGACCAGCCCGCTCCCGCCGCCCAGCAGTCGCCGGCCGTACCCAGTCAGTTTGTGTAACTGGATGACAAGCGCCAGCACCAGCAGGTGCCAGCCGGCGATCAGCGCGACGCGGAGACTCACGACTGCATCGAGCGCCTGCAGCGCCCACAGCACCGGCAATGAGATGATAACCTGGCCGTAGTTCCGGCCGTAGACGAACCCATCGCGGACGTGTGTCCCGGGAGCGACAAAAGCGTCCGGGCCCGCCCGGTCGAGCCAGAAGTGACCGTTGCTGAGTGCTTCCAACCCGCGGACGAACGTCGCACTGTCGGTGATGAAGAGCCCGCCGCGCCAGATGAGGGTCACGAAACACAGCGTCGTCAGAAACAGCGCCACCCCGACCCGGTCACCGAAGACGCGCTTCCCGGCCCAGCGGCCGAGTGCCGCGGCGCGCCCGCGGCCAGTTTCGAGTCGCCTGCTCACTGTCGGACCTCGACTGTAATATCCCGGTCGTACAGCACCTGTTCCTCGCCATCCCCGCGAAGGACGAGCCGAAGTGTCCCGTCATACTGGTCCTGTGTCAGCCGCTCCCCGTCGAGTGTGTCTTGTGACAGCGAGAGACTGGCGCTCCCGTCCCCGACAGTCGCGAGTCCGGTCACCGAACTCCGGCTGTAGCCCAGTTTGTCGATGTCGATAGCGTAGGTCAGGAGCGGGTTACCGCGCAACTGGGCAATCTCCACCTCCGTGTCGGGGACGTTCAGATAGTAGACGTCGCCACCCTGTCGTCCGGGTTCGAGCGTCGCCTGCTCTGGCGCGGAGGTGACCGACACCGACGCGGTCCCCTCGCCCAGCGGTGGCTGGCCCGAGCCCTGTGCCGGGACGGTCCACAGCGGCGTTCCCGACGCTGCCGTGACGAGACAGATTACGCCAACAGCGGCCAGCACAATGGCCCGGCCCGAGGTCATCACCGGCACTGCGCGAGCGTGGGTGATAAAATCGTCGCACAGTGCTACCGCTGGTGGGGGTAGCGCGCTAAAAAAGAACGAATTTCGATGTTGTTATGAGGAGCTACTCGAGAGCGTTGCCGAGTTGTCGCCGTTATCCCAGACGACTCGAACTTCGTAATCACCTGGAGTCACATCAACACCAACACTGTCGCCGGATGTAACTTCGCTCGAATCATCGCTCCCAGATGCAGCACCGCCTTTTTCTTTCCACGATTCGCTGGTGTTCACGTTTCCTCGGAGGTACAGCTCTGTTGCGTCGATTGAGTCACCGCTGTCGTGGGTAACGACTACTTCATTGTCACTGGTGGAAAAATCTTCTTCGAAACTGAAACTCGCGGACGGCTGTGCCTCCCCGGGCCCCAACCCGAGCACGAAGGATGCAATTACTGCAGCCAGGATGACCGTAATCGCGACCATCAGGATGACCCCGATGACCGGGCTGACTGCGTCGTCGTCTTCCAGTAGTTGTCGTAGACGCATAGCCGATGCCTTAATTTGCAAGGTATATATTAGTGAGGGTCAGTTGAGTGTCTTCTCACCGCTGATTCTCAGTGTTGAGGTTACTTCACAACCAGAAGAAACCCTGTAGCGGCCCGCAAACAGCTGTTTGGGGCACGACCACGATTATCACGGTTGATACGCGGTGGCACACGCCATGTTTCGGGGCTGGTAGGCGTCAGTTATCAGGGCCGTCCCAGCTATCGACTGTCGCGGACTGTTCGGTTTCGAGGTGGTTCCAGACGATGCCCACCGAGTCGGTACTGTCGACCCAGACCGTGATGGTGTCGCCCGAGTCGACGGTTTCGGTGACGTTGTACTCGGCCGCGGCGGAAAATGCGGTTCGCCCGGGTTCCGCCCCCGCGCCCGCGACGAGTAACTGTTCTGCCTGAACCACGTCACCACCCGTGTAGCGAATCGTCAACAGGCCGTCGTAGCTGTCGCCGGTGTTGTCAAATGAGTCTTCGGTCGTCGCGCCGGCGTCACTGTCGTACTCGGAGGCAAACTCCATGTCGGGCCCGCTGTCGCCGGTTGTCCCCTCGGCAGCCAATACGACCACCGCCACGACACCCGCGAGAAGCGAGACGAGTGTCATAGCGATAGCGATGCCAATAATCGGCGCCACGCTGCGTTCGCTGTGTTTAGGTCGAAACTGCATACTTTCCCAGCCCCCGAAACCGCTGTGAAAGCGGGTCGCCGTCAGTTGTTACTCGGAACGTCGTAGTTGCTCAGCGTTGCAGAGTCGGTATTCTGTTCGTTCTGGTAAATGATACTGACTGTCTCACCGCCGTTCGCTGCGATCGTAATTGAGTTCCCGGAAGAAATTTTACTTGAACTACCGTATTTGTCATTACTGTCACTCCAGGCGAACTTATCAGTAGCGTTTGATATGTACAATTGCCCGGCTTCAATTGTTGCACCGCCGACGTGCGTCGCAGTGACGTTGCCGTCAGCGCTTATGACACTTGAGGAAAAGGAATCGTTTACGCCACTACTGATATTTTCATAATCGTACGAGAAGCTCGCCTGCGGAGCCGTGTCGCTTACCTGTTCACCGAGTCCGAGCACGAACGTCGCGATGACGGCTGCCAGAATCACTGTAATGGCAACCATCAGAATGACGCCGATAACCGGACTGACTGCGTCGTCGTCGTTGAGAAGTCGTTTCAGTTCCATGGGTTTCCCGTAGCCTGCGCCTACGCCCGAGCCAGCGAGTCGGCCGTGCCTCGTAACCGACTCCTACCGCCTGCCGGACAGCAGTTACGCTTCACACATTTGAACGCCGCTGCGGGATATAAATGCTATCATATATATCGGTAACCGATAGCTGCGCCATACATCGATTCATTTGCTCGCTGTTTGCGTACTCCTTCGGCGCTCGAGACGCCCCACGTCGGGTAGACTGGCCCTACTCCGGTGTCGAAAGCGTCGTCGCGAGTCCGTCGGCGACGCGCCCGCCGAGGTGTGTCTTCGTCCCGCTGACGCGCTCGGTGTCCTCGCCACGCACGATGACTGCCGCCGTCTCGTCGTCGCCCATCACGCCTGCCCGGTTCCCGACGACGAACGAAAGCCCTGCCCGGTCGAGTAAGTCCCGTGCCCGGGCGACGATATCGCTCTCTGTGCCCTCGGTTTCGGCTTTGAATCCCACAATCGGCAGGCCAGGGTGGGCCTCCCGGACGGTGTCGATGAGTTTCGGCGTCGGCTCCAGGTTGAGCGTTAGTCTCTCCTGGCCCGAGCGAATTTTCTCCGGGCTCTGCTCGACGGTGTAATCCGAGATGGCCGCCGCCGAAATCAGCGCGTCGGCGTCGGCGGCGTGTTCCTCGACGGCGGCAAGCATCTCAGCGGCACTTTCGACGTGCTCAACGGTCGCCCACTGGGAGTCGGGACCACCGGCAGACAAGCCGTGGTCTGCCGAGCCCTCAGATCCGCCAGCCCTGACGACGCCGTGGACGAGCGTCACATCCGCACCGCGGGCGTAGCAGGCGCGAGCGACCGCACGGCCGGTCCGGCCCGACGCCCGGTTCGAGAGCGTGCGAATCGGGTCGATGGACTCGGTGGTCGCGCCGCTCGTGACGACGACGTGCTCGCCGGCCAGCGACCCCTCGGTCGTGGCCCGCGCCAGTTCGGTCACTACGTCCGCCTCCGTCGCAATCTTGGCTTTCCCCTCCTCGATACGCGGGTCGACGAAGCCGACGCCCCACGATTCGAGCCGATCCAGCGCATCCAGTACCCCGGGGTGGTCGTACATCGGTTCGTGCATTGCAGGGACCACGACCACAGGAACGTCGGCGCCGAGTGCCGTCGTCGCCGTCGTCGTCACCGGCGTATCGTCGATGGCGGCGGCCATCTTTCCGACGGTGTTTGCCGTCGCGGGCGCGACGAGGAGGACATCGGCCCACCCGTCCCGACCACAGAGTTCGACGTGCTCGACCCGGCCCGTGATTTCGGTGATCACGGGGTTTTCGGTCGCGTATTCGAGCGCCCACGGGTGGATAATGCCCTTTGCGGCTGACGTGGTCACTGCCCGCACCGCGGCGCCCTGTCGGCGGAGTTCGTGTGCGAGTTCGACCGTCTTGACTGCGGCAATCGACCCCGTCACACCCAGCGCGACGTTCACTCCGTCCAGCATACCTACAGTCCCGTTGCGCTCGGGTATAAATCCGGGCACGACTAGTCGTCCGACGTTCGGACTACAGTGAGTTGAACTAAAACAGCAAGAAAGCCCCGAGCGTCTGTCTCACGGTTCACTCCGTTCACTGTTCGACCAGACCGAGAGCCCCACTCCGCTCGGCTCTTGCGGGACCCGGTGCGGTCGCTGTCTCCGAAAATCAGCGGTTTCCGGAAGCGAGCGGAGCAAAGCTCCGCGAGCTACGGAAGAACGCAGCCCTTCCGGTATGAGAAAAGAACTTTTTTGAACCGCTCCCCTCGGCCTCCAGCCTGCGGTGCTTACTTCCCGCGCCTTCGTCCAGATGGTCATCGGGAGAGCAAAGCTCTTGCGAGCCCACGGCGGTTGTGCGGCGCGACGCGTCGCGACTGTCGAGGCGGTGAAACCGCCTCGCAAACGCTCCGCCCATTTCAGTCCCACCCGCACAGACTGACCGGTCCAGCTACAGGGTGGGACTGAGCAAACGCGGAGCGTTTGCGAGGGGCAAAAGACGAACGAACTGAGTCCTTCGGGACTGAACGGGGCGGCCGTGAACACGAACCCCGACGACGGTGAGCCGAGCAACGCGAGGCGAACGTCGAGAGAGCGAAGCTCTCTTGGAACAAGCACCGCAGGCCGGAGGCCGAGGAGCGCAGCGAGGCGCGGGAGTGTTCACGGCCGGGGCTTTCGTGCTGTTTTGAATCATTCAAATAGTAACAGAACCCCAAACTCACTCCTCGATACTCGGGTGTTGTGTCGGCTCCTCGGGATGGGGCTCGCTGAAGTGTGAGCGCATCACTTCGCGCGCTTCCCGTTCGCGCCGCTGGCGCTCCCCGTCGTCGATTTCCTCACACCCCGGCGGTACCTCCCGGCCGCGCTCAGTGAAGTATCCCTCGGGGGCGACCCAGTCGTGATAGAAGGGCACGTCCGACTCGTCGATGACCGTCAGCGCGACGCTGGCACCGTCACCCGCGGCGACGACCGTCTGGTGGTGGGTCTCGGCGAGGCGACCGGCGGCGTACAGCCCGTCGACGTTGCTCTTCCCGTGTTCGTCCACGTCGACGTAGGTTTTGCTGCCGCGGTCGATGAGCCCCACCGAGTCGATGTCGGCCAGATACTCGCTGTCGGCCCAGGACGTACAGACGACGTATTCGACGACGAGCCGGCCCTCGGTCCCCGAGACGGTCACGTCGAAGCGGCCGTCCTCTCGTGGGCTGACTTCCTTGATGCGGCCCTCACGAATCCCACAGTCGTTGCGCTTGGCCTGTTCGCGGGTCAACTCCAAGAACCGGCGTGCGTTGACACCGGCGGGGAAGCCGGGAACGTTCTCTAGGTGTGCGTTGCGTTCGAGAATCGGGTCGCCACCGTCAACGACGAGTGTGTCCAGTTCCGCGCGGGCGGTGAAGATGCCCGCCGTCAGTCCTGCCGGTCCGGCGCCGATGATACAGACATCTCGTGTCTCCATACTCCTTCTTTGCACTCCCCGACCAGAAACTAACGGATTCTCACAGCGGCTCCGGCGTGGCCGTCCCCGAGAGACTCCGGAAGGCGCTGTCGAGACACGCCCCGTCAAGCGCGGCTGCCCCGAGCAGGTCACGGACCCGCTCCCGGTCGGGACCGGCCCCGAAGTAGACGTACTGGTCGAACTGGACCAGCCCCAGCACCGCGTTGGAGTTGCCCCCCTCCAGGCGGACCTGGGTGGTCCCCTCGCCGGCGGCTGCCGTCGACTCGTACTCGGTGATACTGCAGTAGTACTCCCCGCCGCCGGGACCGTTGTAGAGCGCGTAGGCAGTCCGTGTGACACTGTCGTCGTGGCTCGCGTCGCTTGTCGTCACCTCGCTGTGGCGCCGAAATCCCTCGCCGGTGGGCAGGGCAGCCGCGAGTGCCCCCTCCGGCGGGACACACTCGGGGTGGTCGCCGACGAGTTCCGGCGTCGGGTCTGCACCGTCGTCACTGGTGGTGCCACAGCCGGCCAGTCCTACCGTCATACCAGTGACGGCGAGTGCCGCCCCCCTGAGTACCTCACGCCGTTGCATTCGCCTTTATCAGGGGATGTCGGCTCGGGGAAATAAGGGTACTGCTGTTGCTCCCTCGTGTCACATCGAAAAGATACGTGGGTGCCTATGTGAACTCGAGGTTGTTGTCGACGCAGCCATCACTGAAAGTCGGTGATGCCTTCATGAAACTCGTCACCGAACTCTCGTCTGGTCCACTAGCAACGAAAATGTAGGCACCAGCCTGGATGTATCCCGATGCAGTAGTCGGAGTAGCACCACCTGAACCACCGCCACCCGCATCGGACGCGTTCTCTGTCTGGTCCGAAGCAACCGACTCGTTGCTGTACTCGAGTGCGATGAAGGTGTACCGGTTATCGTTGGAACCAGTGTAAGCGGCACTCGCAAAGCCTTCTACGTTCTCACCGAAGAAATCGCTCCCACTTCCGCTCGATTTTTGCTGCTGATTGTAACTGTCTCCCTCCGGGTACGAGTCGCTCAGACTGTCCGGCGTACTACAACCGCCCCCGCCTAGGAGGCCGCCGCCACTACAGCCTGCCAGTCCCACTGTCGATACTGCTGCGAGCGTCGATGCTGATTTGAGCACGTCACGCCGTTCCATGTGTGAACAAATCATACATCTCCTTTGCTTGACTTAAAATATTCCATTGTATATCGATAGGTTGTCACGATACACAGTGAACGCGTTGGCGGTGTACCGGCTCTCCAGCAGTACTTTCGAGAGAAGGGGACCGCTCCGTTTCACCCGCTCGTCTGTCCCGTTCGTTGTATGTCTCCATGAGCGGCCGCGAACCACTCAGAGGAACGATATTTCGTTGTTCGCACAGTCGGCGGTCAGCGGCCCGGCGGCGGTCATGAGGTCGGTGACGTTCGTCTCGTCGGCCCCCATCGCGACGTAGGTGTAGTTGTCGACGACGACGTAGCCGGTGACGTTGTAACCGAAGCTGAGCCAGTTGTCCTCGGTGCTGGCGGCGGTCCGTGCGGCGGCGTTCGATTCGTACTCGGCGATGACGAACAGGTAGGTCTCGTCGTCGGTGGTGTAGCCCCCGAGCACGTGTTCGGTCGCTCCCCCGACCTCCGTTGCGCTGTTGTTGCTGTCGATACTGGGGTCGTTGAAGCCGTTCCCCCGCGGGAGTGCCGCTTCGAGGCCGCCGTTGGGTGTCCTACAGCCGCCACCGTCCCCGTCGGTCGTGTTACAGCCCGCGAGCCCAGCGGCTGTCGCCGCTGCCACCGTGGTCAGCGACTGCAGCACATCCCGCCGTTGCATCGTTTCAATCCCTGGCCGCAGCTACTGTAAAACTGGCTCATTACCACCGAGGGCATCGGTCCGGTGGCACAAACACTAAGTTGTCCAGTCCTTTGTACCGGTGTGGATGCTGTCGACGTCAGTACGGTGGTCTACTTGCCCCCAACGGAGATTTACGAGTTTCTGCTGGATTTCCCCCGGTACGCGCGCTACTCCGAACACCTCGACGAGGTGCGCCGCCGCGGCGGCGACGGGTCGCCGGGAACCCGTTACGATATCACCTTCTCCTGGTGGCGTCTCTCCTACACCGCTAAGTCACAGGTGACCGAAGCCGAGCCGCCAAACCGCATCGACTGGCGCCTCATCAAGGACCTCGACGCGCGCGGCCACTGGGCGGTCGTCCCGGAACCCGAGTCGGCACCCGACCCGGACACCACAGCCACGCGCGTGCGCCTCTACATCGAGTTCGCACCCGGGTCGGCCGACAGCGGCGCGCTCGGCCTCCCGGCGACGGTGTCACTCGACTGGCTCATCGACCGGGTGAGACCGAAGGTGCTCGCAGAAGCCGAACGTATTGTCGAGCGCATCGTCGCCGACTTGGAGGGCGAACCCCGCGACGTTTCCCTTGACGTACACAAGACGCCGAACTCGCTGTGATTACTGGCCGAAGTTGCTCGTGTCGCGCTGCCCGCTGATGATACTACTGCCGCGACCAATGCTGTATGTGTCGCGCTGCCCGCTGATGATACCGGCCGTACCGCTCTGGTTGACGCTGACATTGCGCGTGTAATCCCAGGTCCCGCCGTTCGTGTCGTTGCGCTCGACGTACTCTTCGAGGTCGCCGGTGTCGACATCACCCTCGCTGTCGAAGACGAACACCTGCTTGACCTCCGAGTTTCCGCCGTTGATTCTTATTGAGGTTCCCTCGGCGACAAGGCCCTCGAAGTTGCCCTGGGGCACCGACGCGGCGTTGCCCCCCACTGGCTCTTCTCTGGTGTTCCCCTGTGCAATGGTCCCGCTGATGTTGTCCGCCAGCGTGTCAAACGTGTCGTCGTTGTCGACTGCCCGACCCTCGCCGTCCTCGCCGACGCCGATGATGGCCTTGGCGTTTGCGACCGCGGAACTGAAGTTATCCTGGAACTGGCTCCCGGTCGGTTGCGCACGGACAATCGCGTTACCGCTGACCGCGTAGGCGTTCTGTGCGCTCTCGGCGCCCTCGGCGCTGCTCGGAATGTAGATTTCGTAGCTCCCCTCCGAGTCGTTTTGGCTGTACTTCCCCTGGTCGTTCCGGCCGTTCGCCGTCGTCAGTTCGCTTTTGATGTCATCGGTGTTGTACGACCCCGTGAACACCTCCCCTCCCTCGATGCTCAGCGTGAGAGTCAGGGACTTCCAGTCTACGCCTGTCCGGTAGCTCGACTGATAGCTCCGGTACGTGTTCGGGTGGAGGTTCGTCCTGTTGCCGTTGACCTGTGCTGGACTCCTCGCATCGAAGCTGGTGGTGCTACTCGACGGGTCGATTTCGCCCGCTGCCGGGACCCAGTTGCTGAAGTTCCCGACGCCGTCACCGCCGCCGATGAACGGAATCATGTCACATCCCGCAAGCGCCCCAGCGCCTGCGACTGCACCCGTAGCCAGGAACTGCCGTCGTGTTAGCTTCATACTACCTTCTCATTTTTTGCCATGTTATATATGTGTACTGTTTCCTCGCTGAAAAGTCCGCGGCCCCCGACTCCCGAACATGCCGGGGTGTCTACTCCTCGAAGTCGCCGTAGTCGCCGCCGTACTTCATGAAGAAGTAAGCGAGGCCGAGCGTGGCGGTCATCACGAACAGGGTGGCGACGCCGAGTGTCTTCGCGCTGCTCGGGAGGTCGCCCGGACCGACATCACCGCCGGTCGCTATCGTTGGATAGTTCGTCCCGACGACAACCGCGCCGAGCATCCCGCTGCCCTTGTGGGGCACACAAAAATACTTATAAACGCCGTCCTCCTCGAAAGTGTACTCGAAGGTGCCCGACCCCTGAGTCGACCCGGAATTGAACGTCTCGCCCTCGGCAACGACGTTGTGGGCACCGCCCTGGCCGGTCCACTCCCAAGTGACCGTCGCGCCGTTGTCGACGTGGACGGCCGCAGGACCAAAGGCCAGGCCGTTCCCGGCACCGACATCGACGGTCACGTTGCTCTTGCCCCGCTCGTCGGTGACCGAGCCGCCGAAGTTGTTGGCGCCGCTCAGATACCCGCCGAGGTCTGGTTGGCCGCCACCGCCGCCACCGCCACTCGTCGTCGTTGTACTACTGCTGCCCTCGCCCGCGTAGCTGACTTCCGAGGCCGGCGCTACCTCGCCCTCTGCGTTGTCGCCGACGGCGACGACGCCTTTCATCCCGACGCCCCTGTGGGGGCTACAGTAGTACTGGTAGACACCTGCTTCCTCGAAGGTGTACCCGTAAGTGCCGGAACTCATCGTCGAGCCCGAATTGAACGTCTCGTCCTCGGCGACGACGTTGTGGGCGCCGCCCTGGCCGGTCCACTCCCAGGTGACCGTCGTGCCGGGCGCGATCTTGATAGCGGGCAGGTTGAATCCGAACCCGTTGCTTCCGGCGCCGACCTCAACGGTGACGCTGTCGGTGTCGGTGTACTCCGCCGTCGTGCCAGCGTACCCGTTCGCGTCGGAGAGATACCCCCCGTAGGCGTTGCTCTGTGCCGCGGCCGTTCCTGTGGCGGCCGTCGCGGCGGCTGTCGTGCCTGCGGCTGCCCGGATGAATCCACGGCGCGAGACACTCGCGTCGTTGTCGCTCATACCCTGATCTTATCTGTGGCGCATAGTGAATACTTCGCTTCCCGACTCATGGCACCAGATTCAGAAAGCCCACAAAAAACGCGATGGCGAGCACGACACCCAGAACGACGAACAGGGCGTTTTCCACGTCGATATCCCCCGCTTCAAGCCCCTCCGAAAAGTCCATCCGCCCTGCGACACCGGCGTCGAGACCGCCGCCGTCCTCCGCGTTTTTCTCCTTTTTGCCGGACTCCCACGAGGACTCGCCTGCGCCGTTTGTCGCGGCGGTTCCGTTCGTGGACTCGCCCGTTCTGACGGCGTCGCCGCCCGCACCTGGGGATTCAGTCGCTTCGCCCCCTGCGTCCTCGCGGTCCTCGCGGTCCTCGCCGTCCTCGCGTTCTTCGAGGTCTTCGAGCGAAAACCGCCACTCGTCCTCCCCGTCGTCGGGGTCGCTTCCCATACACATGTTTGAGGACCCACGAGCAAAAGCCTGACTCGTTTAGCGAACTTTCGTCCCCGGCCTGCTGTCGCCGTGGGTCGTGAGGATGTCTGCGTCCTCGCCCGCCGCCAGTAGCATGCCGTCTGACTCGTACCCGAACAGCTCCGCCTGCTCCATGTTCGCCAGCAGGACACACGCCGTTCCCGGCAGGTCCGTCGCGTCGTGCAGGCCTTTGATGCCGGCGACCACCTGACGCTGTTCGACGCCGATATCGATATCAAGGCGCATCAGATTGTCCGCGTCCGCGATGTCATCGGCGGCGGTAATCTCTCCGACGCGGATGTCCAGCTCCTGGAAATCGTCGAAGGAGATGCGCCCCCTGGCGAGCGGTTCGAGGTCGGCACTCGCGTTCGAGGACTCGGTCGCTTCGCTCCCTGCGTCCTCGCCGCCCTCGCCGCCACTCGCCGCTTCGACCCGCTCGCGCAGCGTCCCATTGAGGGCTTCGATTTCCTCGGCTTCGATTTCGGTGAACAGTTCTTCGGGCGCGTCGAACTCCGCCGGCGGCCCGTCGAGTGCGTCCCCGAGGTCGGCATCGGCGACGCTCCCGGACTCGCCCAGCTGGGCCCACAGGTCGGCGGCTTTCTCGGGCATGACCGGCTGCATCAGGACGGCACACGCCTTGGTCAACTGCACGCAGTCGCGGATGACCTGTGCGGCCTGCTCGGGGTCCTTGTCGACGAGGTTCCACGGCTCCCTCTGCTGGATGTACCCGTTGCCGTAATCCGCCAGGGAGACGGCCACGTCCGCGATGTCCCGCAGGGTGTAGTCGGCGACGCGCTTCTCGAACTCGCTGGTGGCGTCGGTGATGTGCTCGCGCACTGCTTCGCTGACATCGGCATCGGGCGTGCCGTCGTAGTTGCGGTGGGCGAACAACATCGCCCGATAGCAGAAGTTCCCGAGGTTCCCGACGAGTTCGCCGTTGACCCGCTCGGCGAAGCGGTCCCAGGAGAAGTCCACGTCGTTGGACAGACTCGACCCGGTCGTGATGTAGTACCGGAACAGGTCGGGGTGAAAGCCGGCGTCGAGATACTCCTCGGCCCAGACCGCACGGTTGCGCGATGTCGAGAGCGCGTCGCCGTCGATGTTGACGAAACCGGTCGCGAGCACCGCCCGCGGTTCGGCGTAGCCAGCACCGCGCAGCATCGCCGGCCAGAACACGCAGTGGTGCTGGATGATGTCTCTGCCGATGATGTGGATTATCTCGCCGGACTCGGCGTGCCAGGACTCGTCGAACGTGGTTCCAGGACGGGTCTCGCCGCCGGGTTTCCAGACGGCCTCCCAGTCGTACGTGTCGGGACCGACCCGCTCGGAGTACTGCTTGGTCGAGGCGACGTACTCGATGGGGGCGTCGA
>CAZOQK010000031.1:0-16102 GCA_964581735.1 uncultured Halobacteriales archaeon
AGATTACCGAAGGGTTCGTCGGGTCGGATCTCGAGTCAATCGCCCGGGAGGGCGCCATCGAGGCCCTCCGCGAGGACGACGCCGCCGACGTGGTTGAGATGCGCCACTTCCGGAAGGCGATGGAAAGCGTCCGGCCGACGATTACTGACGACATCCGCGACTACTACGAGCAGATGCAAGAGGAGTTCAAGGGCGGCGGCCCGGAGCCACGGGGTCGCCGTGGCAGCGGCCGCATCGGCTTCCAGTGACCACGTTCTACATCGTCGGGTGTCGGGCGCGCCCCCGCCACCACACCGCATCGCCGGCCGGCGGTCAGCTGGGCTGTGGCTCGCTGACGGGTGAGACCGACTCGCATACACCATAGTAATCTAACACATAAATCTACTGGCGGGGTTCTGACTGTGTAGTCGTGTGGGCTATTATACCTGGTCTGTGGCACAAAGTGGTGGTAGACCATGATACGGAACGCCCTTCAGAAGGGTGTCGATTTCGTCACGGAGCACAACCGCATCACGTTGCTCGTGATGGTGCTTTTGACCGGCGTCGTGGTCGCCGGCGTGACGATGATTGACACGAGCAGTCAGGCAGGGAGCAGCGCGGACCAGTTTGAGGATGTCGACCGGGTTCAGAAGGCTGACTACATCCGGGCGAACTACGGGGAGAATCGGAGCGAACAGCCCAATCGCACGTTCGAGATGGTGTACGTCTACGACGAGGACGGGAACGTCCTCTCGAAGGAGTCGCTGCTCGCCGGGTTGCGGTATCAACAGGCTATCAGCGACAACGAGTCGGTGGGAGCGAGTCTCCACGAGGACGGTATCGTCGGGCTCTCGAATCTCGTCGCCACTCGCGCGGCCGGTGACCGCAACGCCACACTCGACGCGCAAGTGCAGGCCCTCGAAAACGCGAGCACGGCCGAGGTGGAACGGCTGGTGAGCCAGACGCTGTCCGAGGACCCACGCGCACAGCGGTTCCTCCCCGCGGAGTTCGATACCGACAGTGCAACCTCGACGGACCGGCGGATACTCGTCGCCTTCGACACCGAGACCGACGAGAACACGACGGCTGCGGCCACCGCCGCACTCTACAACAACGCCCAGGAGTACGAACAGCAGGGCTTTTTCGCGGTTACGTCCGAGGCGTTCAACCAGTACAACAGCCACTTTTTCGAGGAGATGATCTGGTTCGTCCTGCCGATTGCGCTCCTGCTCATCCTCGTCATCCTCGGCTTTGCCTACCGTGACCTCGTCGACATCGTCGTCGGGATGGCGGGCGTCGTCCTCTCGGTGCTGTGGATGTTCGGGCTGCTCGGCTGGCTCGGCGTCTCGGCGGGCAACATCAGCATCGTGCCGGTCATCCTCATCACGGGGCTGTCTATCGACTTCAGTTTCCACGTTTTCAATCGCTACCGCGAACAGCGCGGCGACGGGGAGGGGATCCGGAAGCCGATGGGACGGGGGATGGTGCTCGTGGCGACGGCGCTCGTCCTCGTCAACATCACTGCCGCCATCGGGTTCATGGCGAACATCGCGAACCCGTTGCCGGTCATCAAAGACCTCGGTATCTCCATCACGCTCGGTGTTATCTCGGCGTTTGTCATCTTCATGACTGTCGTGCCCGCGCTGAAAATCAGCATCGACGGCCTGCTCGAACGGGTCGGGCTCGACCGGCACAAACAGGCGCTCGGAAAGGGCAAGCGGCTCGCGCCGGTTCTCAGACGGAGCGTGTCACTGGCCCGGAAGGGCGCACCCTACGTCCTCGTCGTGGCGCTCATCATCGGTGCCGCCGGCGGCGTCGCCTGGATGGGCCTCAACGAGGAGAGTTACCAGCAGTCAGACGGCGATGTCGCCGAGTGGAAACAGTCCCTGCCGGACCCAGTGGGCTGGGAAGTCGACCCCTTCTTCGAGAAGTACAACCACGTCCAGGATGCCTATCAGCCGGCCAGTGCCAACGAGGCCCAGCAATCACGGATATTAATAGAGGGTGACGTGACGGGCGACGGTGCCCTCGAAGGCATCCATGCCGGCACCCGGAACATCTCCGAGCGGGGTCTCCTGCTTGACCAGCCCGGTGCACAGTCGGTGCGGTCGCCGGTCACGGCGATGCAGGCCGTTGCACAGCAAAACGACTCCTTCGCCACAGCGTTCCGCGACGCGGATTCGAACGGTGATGGCGTGCCCGACCGGAACTTAGACTCGCTGTACGACGCCTTCTACGCGGCGGATAGCGATGTCGCACAGCGGGTCATCGAACGGGACGACGGCGAGTATCGGTCGCTACTGGTGGCGCTCTCGCTGAATGCGGACTACTCCGAAGCCGAGACCGTCGTCGGCCAGCTCGAAGACGGCGCGGCCGTGATGGAAGGCAGCGACACCCGAACGGCGACCGTCGCCGGGAGTCTAGCGGTCAACGAGGCCATCCTGGGGGAACTCGTTGGCGGCATCCTGCTGACGATGGTGCTCGCGCTGGTGGCGATTCTGGCCACCCTCGCAGTCGTCTTCCGGGGGATGCACGGCAGTGCCTCGCTCGGTGCAGTCGTCGCCATCCCGATTGCGCTGGTCATCGGGATGGTCATCGGCGGGATGTATCTGCTGGAGATTCCGCTGACGCTGCTGACCGCGCTTCTGATGAGTCTCGTCGTTGGGTTGGGGGTGGACTATAACATCCACATCGGCGACCGCTTCGCCGACGAGTTGCGCGACGGCAAGACCACCTTCGAGGCACTCGACGCCGCGGTGACGGGGACTGGTGGCGCACTGCTTGGCAGTACGCTTACGACGGCCGGTGCGTTCGCCACCATTACTCTCGTTCCCCAGGCGCTCCTCCAGAGCTTCGGGACCATCGTCGTCATTGCCCTCCTGACATCGTTCCTGACCGGCGTGGTCGTCCTGCCGAGCCTGCTCGTGCTCTGGAGCCGGTACGTCCCCGGGACGGTGACGACGACGGTGCAGCCCGACGACGCCATCCCGCAGGACTGAACCGACCGACCCCTTTTTTTCCCGCAGTCCCATACAGGTGTATGGACCGGCGGCTTCTCGCCGTGGCGCTGCTCGCAGTGCTCCTGATCGGCTGTCAGGGGTTCGATGAAACCCCGTCACCGACGGCCGAGGAGTCGACGCCGACGGCCGACCGGACGGTCGCGCCGGGTCCGGGCCCGACCGACCCGTCCAACACCGGCCTCGGCTTTGGCTGGCGCGTCGGGCAGGCCGTCGGCGTCTCACTGACCAACGGCACCGTCGGCGAACTGGTCGTCCTCGCGGCCCACCCCGGCGACGACGCCACGCTGTCCGTCACCGACGCGACGGTACTCGTCCAGCACGAGGGCCGGACCGCCCGCTTCGTCCACGGCTCCGCCGGGGACGCCGATGCCGATGGGACCTTCTCGGTCGGGGTGCCGGCCGGCGACGCCCCGACATCGTCACAGCGGTTCGGCAGCGCACGCCGACTGGCACTCCCGCTCTCCCCGGGCACCGACACCGGCATCTCCCTGTCACCCGGTGACAATGTGACGGTACTGGTGCGGACCCCGGAGGTGACCACCGACGCGGTGACGATGCGCGTGCCGCCGCTGGCGGGCGAGCGGGCGGCGATTCTCTCCGGCGAGTTCGCCATCGAGGACGCGGCCGACGAGCGGACGGTGACTGGAAAGCCACAGGTCGTGGGCGCACGTGGTAGTGACCTGAGCGAGGCGGGCGCGGGCATCGTCGAACTCACCGTCGCGAAACTCCCCGGCTCCGCACCGGTCGATTATCGGGACGTAACTATCCAGCTCGTCGGCCCGGGCGGAACGGCGCTGCTGACACATCCCGACGCCGACGCTGCCGCGGCGGACGGCCACTTCGGGCTGACACCGGTTCGGGACGCGGACGGGTCGGCCCCGGTACTCGGGGACGACGACCGGTTCCGGCTGACACTCGATTTGGGGGCCGACAGCGTCACCGTCGACGACGGGCCGGCCGGAACCAGCGTCGGCACGCCGTTGGGTGAGGGGTTCGACACGCGGCTCGTGCTCAGAGCCGACGACCGGCGGCGCTATCTCAGGCTGGCGCTCCCCGGAAACGCCACCGGCGACCCGGTCGCTCTTCGCGGTGTCCCGCCACGGGACGCTGCCGTCCTGCTGACCGAACAGCGCCCGACAGTGTCCGTTCTAAGTAGCGACAGTCAGCGGACGGCAAACGGGAGTGCGATCGGCGGCCTGTCGGTCAACATCCGCAAGCCGCCGACCGCGGACCCGATCGATCCCCGCACACTGACCGTCGACATGGCGACGGCAAACGGGTCGTACACGCTCGTCCACCCCACGCGGGCGAGCGCCAACGCCGACGGGCACTTCAGTATCGAACACCGGTTCAACCCGGACGGGAGTACGCCGATACTTGACGACTACATCGATTTCGCGCGGCTCACGCTCGACATCGGAGCGGACACTCGCCCGGGTGATGACGGGCCACTCGGGACGAGCGTCGGCGAGAACATCCCCGCCGGGTCACTGGTGACGGTCACGGTGCGCACCGAAGCCGGTGTCACGGTGCCGGCGCAGTTCTACGTGCCCCCGCGTGAAGGGGGGTGAAACGACTGGTTAGAGTTCGCCCAGTTTCCGCAGCAACTGCCCGCGGTACTCCTCGTCTGCCTGCACGCCCTTGAGTTCAAGAACGTTCCGTTCGAGTTTGTCGGTCGCAACGCGGAAGGCGGTGTCGGCGCCGTAGCCCTCGCCGGAACCGGCTGTCTGGCCCTTGTTGGTCCGCAGGCGGATCTGACACTGGATCAGCGGGGTGCCCCGCAGTTTCTCCTTGTGTTCGTGGAAGCGGACGTGGGCGTGTTGGACCTGCATGTCGCGGTACTTGCCCGCGACCGCCTCGATACGCTGGCGGATTTCCTCGCGGGTCAGCGTCTCCAGGACAGTGATATTCGTAATCTGGACATCCATATGTTCTTCTTCGGTGTAGGTGAGCGCACGGAGCACGTCGGTTTTGGTGATAACGCCGGCGACGAGACGGTCCTCGCCGTCGGGCGTGACGACCAGCCCGTCGTAGTCGTTGTCGAGCATTTCTTTGACGGCGTCGTGGACGGAATCGTCCTTGGTCGTCGTCGCGACGGGGCTTGACATCACGTCGTAGACGGGGATATCGAGGATGCGGTCGATGTCACCGGCACGGTCCCCGGTCGTCGCTTTGTCCATGTCCCGAACGACCACGTCGACGATGTCGTGGGTCGTCACCACGCCGGAGAGGTAGCCGTCGCCATCAAGTACCGGCAGCCGGGAGATGCCGTTCTCCCGGAAGAGGTTGATCGCCTGGCCGATGTTGGTGTCCTCGTTGACCGTCACCACGTCCGTCGTATATATCTCCGCCACGTCGAGCGCGTCAAGATTCTCGAGGACGGCCGCGAGAATCTGGTCGCCGGAGATCGTCCCCCAGAGCGTGCCGGCCTCGAAGACGGGCGCGATTTTCGAGCCCCCCTCGACGAGCACGCGCGCGACTTCGCGCACGTCGCCCGTGCGCTCAACCTGCGGGGCCGAACGCATGAGCGCGCGCACCTTGGCGTCGTCTTCGACGTGGGACTGGACCAACTGGCGCTGCGTGATGACGCCCGCATACGCCCCGTCCTCGGTGACGACGATACCGCGTGGGTTCTCCTCGTCGAAGATCGCCCGAACCTTCCCGAGTCGTTCGTCGGCGTCAATCTCTGCGTAGTCGCTGGTAGCGATATCAGCAATATCCATCGTAGTTCCCGTCTTGAAGCTTCGACGTGTGGCATAATCAAAGTTGGTACATGTTCCCACGGAGGGGAAACGGGCGTTGGGGTCGGGCCTTGCAGCCCCGGTCAGGCCGTGTGGCGTGTGAGGCCGACGAGTGTGCCGGCCGACAGAAGGAACGCGGCTGTCGCAAGCGGGTACTGTGCGGTCGATATGGTGGCCAACAGCGACCCCGCCCCGAGCGACCCGGCGAGGCCGGCAAACAGGGGCGCGGTACAGCTCACACACGCAAACAGGCCGATGGCGCCCGCGGCGGTCGTCTCCAGGGTCGCCCCCAGCGCACTCGCCACGAGCACGCCGAGTGTCACATACCCAACGACGAGGAACGGCACGAGGGTCAGCGAGATAACTGTCCCGGTGTAAAAAACCGTCGGACTCCACCCCGGCAGCCCCAGGTGGACCGACAGTCCTGTCGCCGCGCCCGGTTGACCGACCAGACCAGCGGTCCACAGCAGGACAAGCGTGTACGCCGCCCCGACCGCTATCGGGAGCGGGGTGAGTCCGGACAGCCGGTCGCGGACGAGCCACAGCGCCGCCCCGCTGGCAGCGAGCCAGACGATGGGATAGAGGAGCTGCTGGACGGAGTGGACGACGGGGTCGACGGCGAGCGTGTAGCCAAGCAGCGCGCCTGCGGCAGCCGCGAGGGTAACCCACCCGGAGGGTATCGGCCGGAGGAGCGTCGCTGGGCGGACACTCATCGTGGCATCTCCCCACTGGAGCGGAAGACATCGAGAACGACTCCCAACACACTCAACAGCCCGATCATCGCGATGAGATAGGGCGTCATTGGCACGTCGAAGCCGACGAGCATCCCCAGGACGGTGCGGAGTTCCCACCCGATGACGGCGGCCACGACCAGCCCGACCAACAACCCGCCGCGGGTTCGGACGGACAGAGGTATGTTCATGTGGCCACCTCCACGACGACGGCCGCGACGTGCTGTAGCCAGTCAAGCAGCGGCGCGACGGCGACCGGCGCGGCGGTGATGCCGTCGGAGCCGAACAGGCCGCTGTCGGCGATGATGGAGCCAAGCGGGAGCGCGTAAGCGAGCACGACGAGCACAACGGCGATGCCGGCCCACAGCCGCATGTTGTCAAGCACGCGCGGGCTGTCTTCGGGCCCCGATAGTGCGGGCGGGAGCGTCTGTCCCAGGTCGTCGTGTTTTGGCATGTCGAGCGAGAGCGCCAGGTTCGCGAGGAACAGCACCGTTGAAATGAACAGCAGCGTGCCGCCGATGGCGAGTTGCAGGCGGAGTTCACCGATGCTGCCGAACGTCGACGTGAAGTCGAAGCCGGCATACTGGGGCTCGGCGGTCCGGCGCGGGACACCGAAGAGGCCAGCGACGTGCATCGCGTTCGACATCAGCGCCATTCCGCCGAACCAGAGCACGACCTGCCCGAGCGCAATCGGCCGGGAGTAGAGCTTGCGGTTCGTAATCTGGGGCCACAGCCAGTACGTCCCGGCCATCATCGTCAGTGCGACCGCGGTCCCGACGGTGAGGTGGAAGTGGCCCGGCACCCACAGCGTGTTGTGGACGAGGTAGTTGATATTCATTCCGGCGTTGATCATGCCGGAGAAGCCACCGGCAGCGAACATGACGCCGGCAAGCGCCATGCCGGTGAAAGCAGGGTCACGCCACGGGAGTGCCTTCAGCCACCCCAACCGTCCCGTGCCGCCGCGCTGGCGAGCGCCGTGTTCGATGCTGGCCACGACAGTAAAGGCCGTTAAGAGACTCGGCAACAGCAGGAACATAGTGTTCACCATCGCGATGAATTTGAAACTCTCCGCGATGCCGGGGTCCATATACTGGTGGTGTATCCCCACCGGCGTCGAGAGCAGGACAAAGAGAACGAAGACCACGCGTGCGAGCGGGTCACTGAACAGTCGCCCCCCAGCAATCTTCGGCAAGACGGTGTACCACAGCAGATACGCCGGCAGGAGCCAGAAGTAGACGATCGGATGGCCAAAAAACCAGAACAGCGTCCGGGTCAGGAGCGGGTTGACGGTCTCGATGATACCAAGCGACCACGGCAGCAGGAAAAGGAGGACCGACACCGCGACGCCGATGGTCGCGATGTACCACATAATCATCGTGGTCAGGACCATGAACGCCTGCAGCGGAATCCGCTCCCCGCTGTGTTCCTTGCGCCAGGCGAGCCACGTGCGGAACCAGTCAGCGCCGGCAAACCAGGTGCCGACGATGAAGACGACGAGCCCACCATAAAACAGCGGATGGGCCTGCAATGGCGCATAAAACGTGTAGAGAACGTCCGCGCTCACGCCGATCTCTCTGATGAACCCGAGCAGGATTGCAACACCGGCCATCGTCGATCCGAGAGACATCATCGCGAGCCAGGACCTCGTAAACCGGATGTTCTCGGGCGAGCGGTCGAGGCTGCGCGTTATCGCCCACTGGTAGAGCCCAACCAGGAAGAAGATAGTAAAGACGATGACCAGCAACACGCCATGTGCGGTGAGGACGGTGTAGTAGTCCTCTGGGTTAATAAACCGGAGCACGTTGGTCCGGTGCAGCGCCTGAATAAGACCGAACAGGGCGCCCAGCCCGAGGGCGGCAAAGGAGACGAGGAAAGCCCGTCGGACGATCGATGCTTCTTCGGGGAACCGGTCAGCGAACGTCTGTGTCTCGACGCTCATTGCTCACTCCCGTTGTACTCGCTTTGCGGGACGACTTTCATCATCCCTGCCATCTCGTGGTGGCTCTGTCCGCAGTACTCGTTACAGAGCAGTCCGTACTCCTGTGGGCCGCCGACCTCAACCGTCAGTTCCGACACTTCCCCGGGAACGGCCATCGTGTTTGCGTTCGTCCCGACGACCTCGAACCCGTGAATCACGTCCGGCGAGGTGACGTAGAAATTGACGGTGCTGTTTGCCGGCACGACGATGGAACCATAGCCCTCCGACCCGGGGTTAAACGCGAACTGCCGGGCGACGACGTACACGTCATACTCGTTGGGACCGACCTTCTCCACGCCGGGATCGCTGAACTCGGAGTGGTTTTGCAGGCCGCTCGGGTCGATGCTGTCGCCGCTCTCGTCGACCATCGTCACACCCGCGCCGACCGCACCGTACGTGACCGTCGCGACGAACCCGATGATGAGCAACAACGAGAGTCCCAGCCAGAGTTTCTCGTATCTGTGAATGTGCATCGGTTGTCACCCCACCACGACCATTTCGTTGCCCAGGAACTCGACGAAGTACATAAACACCCACATAATCGCGAGAATTACCATGTAGATGAAAATCAGCGTGAGTGTTCCTTTCGGGTCGAACTCCTCGTGGGACAGTTCCCGCTCGATGCCCTCCTGCATCGGCGGCGCCGACACGCTCTTTTCTGCCTCTGAATCCGGCTCACTGCTTTCGGCCGGGACAGTTGCACCACTGCTCATAGGCATGCCTCAGTTGTTCGGCGTATTAATGAGGGCACCCGATTCTCAGAATGTTGGAACGGCCTGAACGGCCTTATTTATCCGCTCGTTAGAACGGCGCATGAATGTGACACCGAGGGTGGTTGGCCTGCTCTCACTGCTCGCACTGGTCCCGGCCGCAGCGTTCATTCTGTTCAACTCGGAGTGGCTCGCCGCGGTCACGCTCGTGAACGTCCTCATCATCGCCGGGAGCCTTGCCATCGCCATGTCACCCCGCGAGCACGGCGAGGACCACGAAGACCACGCCAACGGGGCATAGAGCGATGCTAGCGGCCGGTCTGGCCACGGCGGCGGAACTGCTCGCCACCGTTCCCGGGAGCCTCGCGGTTGTGACCCACGGCGGCGGTGTCACCCTCAGCCCGGATTTAGCGCTGTTTTTCGTCGTCGGGATTCTCGCGGGCGCACACTGTCTGGGGATGTGCGGACCGATGGTGTCGATGTACGCCGAACGGATGACCGCAGGGCAGCCAAGAGCCGACACCGACCGGCTCACGCTGTTTGACATCCGCCAGCACGGCCTGTTCAACGTCGGACGGACCGTCGGCTACGCCGCCATCGGCGGGCTCTTGGGTTTGGCGGGAAGCGTCGTCGTCGGCGGCATCGCGACGCTGTCGCCGGTCGCCTCGACGGTCCGTGGCAGCGTCGGCATCGTCGTCGGCCTGTTCATCGTCGGCGCGGGAGTGAGCTATCTCGTCCGCGGGACGACCGCCACGGCGACGCTGGCCTCAGTGCCCGGACTCGGCGGGCTCTTCGGACGGCTCACTGGCCTGCTGACGCGCCACGTCGACCGCGTCGCCAACTCGACGGGTATCGCCGGGGTCGGCGTCGTTCACGCGCTCCTGCCTTGTCCCATCCTCTACCCGGCGTATCTCTACGCCTTTGCGGTCGGTGACCCCGTACGCGGCGCGCTTGCGCTGGGACTGCTGGGGCTGGGGACGATTCCAGCACTGTTCATCTACGGGCTGGCGCTTGGCTCGCTGTCGGTTGGCCACCGCCGGACGCTTCACCGCGTAATGGGCGTCGCCTTCCTCGTCATGGGTTATCTGCCGCTGAGCCATGGGCTGATGTTGTTCGGTATCGACCTGCCACACCCCCACGTCCCCTACTACCAGCCACTCTGAGCATGACCGGGTGTACACTCTGTGACCTCGACGTGCCGGCCAACCCCATCACGGACCCCGAGGTCTCCGGCGAGTTCTGTTGTCAGGGGTGTCTGGCGGTCGCCCGGTCGCTTGACGGCGTCGACCCGGCCGAGGCCGACCTCGAGGAGTTGGCGGCCGACGAGCCCATCGAGGACGCCGACGGCGAAGTGACGTATCTCTCGGTCGACGGGATGCACTGTGCCACCTGCGAGCGGTTCCTGGAGATGACCGCGACCGACCACGATGGCGTCGAGGCCGCCACCGCGTCCTACGCGACGGACACGATGAAAGTCGTCTACGACCCCGACGCGGTCAGCGAGGCCGACGTGCCCGATATCGTCACCCGCAGCGGCTACCGGGCGTTCCAGCGCGCCGAGGGGGCCGACACCGAGGACCCCACCATCGGGCGATTGCTCATCGGCGGCTTCCTCGGTATGATGACGATGATGTGGTATGTCCTCTTCGTCTACCCACAGCATTTCGGGTTCGAGCCGGTGGTCACCTTTGGCATCTTCGGCCGCCTGTATCTCCTCGGCCAAATCTGGCTGTTCACCACGATAATCCTGCTCTATACGGGCTTTCCGCTGCTTCGCGGTGCGTACGTCAGCCTCCGGGCCGGGCAGCCGAACATGGACCTGCTGGTGGCACTCGCCGCGACGAGCGCGTACGTCTACAGCGCCGCGATCACCGTCCTGGGCGGGCTCGATGTCTACTTCGACGTGACGGTCGCTATCATCCTGGTGGTCACGACGGGGAACTACTACGAGGACCGCGTCAAGCGCGCGGCCGTCGACCGGCTCTCGGCGCTGACCGAGGCACGCGTCGCCGAGGCCCGGACCCGCGACGGCGACATCGTTCCGATAGAGGATGTCGACCCGGGGACGGAACTGCTTGTCAAGCCGGGCGAGCGGGTCCCGCTGGACGGCACCGTCGTCGACGGTGTCGCCGCTGTCGACGAGGCGCTGGTGACCGGCGAGTCGCTTCCGGTCACGCGCCGCCCCGGCGACGAAGTGGTCGGGGGCGGCGTCGTGACCGACAGGCCGCTCGTCATCGCGGCCAGCGACGAGGGCACCAGTACGCTTGACCGCATCGTTGGGATGCTCTGGGACATCCAGAGTTCCCGCCGGGGCATCCAGCAACTGGCCGACAAGCTCGCGACGGTGTTCGTCCCGCTCGTGGTAGTGCTGGGCGGGCTCGCCGCCGCCACGACGCTGGCGCTTGGCGGGACCGTGACGGCCGCAATCCTGGTCGGCCTGACAGTCCTCATCGTCTCCTGTCCGTGCGCGCTCGGGCTCGCGACGCCGCTTGCGGTCGCCAGCGGCGTCCAGCGGGCCGCCAGAGACGGCGTGGTCGTCGGCTCGGAAACCGTCTTCGAGCACCTCCCCGAGACCGACGTGGTGGCACTCGACAAGACCGGGACGCTGACCCGCGGTGAGATGACTGTCACGGACATCGACGCCGACGACGCCGACGCGGTCGTCGCACGCGCGGCGGCGCTCGAACGCTACTCGAACCACCCGGTCGCCGACGCCGTCGTCGCCCACGCCGCCGGCGCCGACGCGCCGACCCTCGATGTCGACCGGACGGCCCCCCGGACCGACGGCGGCGCGGCCGTCGAGACGGCTCCAAAGAACGGGCTACCCGTCGAGGTCGAGCAGAAAGGTGTCGTCGGCACCGTGGAGGGAAGCGAAACCGTCGTTGGTCATCCGGACCTCTTCGACGCACGGGGCATCCCGGTCCCGGACGCGCTGGCCGACCGCGCGGCCGAGGCTGCCGCCAGCGGGGCCGTCCCGGTGCTCGTGGGCTGGGACGGGGTCTGTCGCGGCATCGTGACGGTCACCGACCGCCCGCGCGAGGACTGGGATGCAGTCGTTGGCGACCTCGCGGCCGAGGACCGCGAGGTAGTGGTGTTGACCGGTGACGACAGCGCGGCTGCCGACCGGTTCCGCGACCACCCGGACGTGAGCGAGGTGTTCGCTGGACTGCCACCGGACGGAAAGGTCGCGGCGGTCCAGCAGCTCCGGGAGCACGGCCGCGTCGTGATGGTCGGCGACGGTGCCAACGACGCGCCCGCACTCGCGGCTGCCGACGTTGGCGTCGCACTGGCACAGGGGACCGAACTGGCGACGGACGCGGCGGACGCCGTGGTGACCAGCGGTCGCCTCGACGCCGTGCCGACGCTGTTCGGCGTGGCCGCGGGGACCCGTTCGCGCGTGCGACAGAACCTCGCGTGGGCCTTCGGCTACAACATCGTCGCGATTCCGCTGGCGGCGACCGGCCTGCTCAATCCCCTGTTTGCCGCGCTGGCGATGGGAACCAGCAGCGCCCTCGTCGTCGTCAATTCGAGCCGACGGCTGCTCGATGAGTGAGTCCGATTCCCAGCGGATGAAAATGCCCCCTCTCAGCTATTAGCTGGGGTGTCGAACATGTTCGTATGTCCCACCAGCAAGACCCATGGGAACAGGATAGTTCGGACCCAGCAGAAGCGTTCCTGAGATACGTCGGCGTCGCTGGCGTGGCACTGACAGCACTCGTGGCGCTCGGACTTGTGGTTGGCCTGCTCGTGGTGTTCGTGCCGATGAACGAGGCCATCGGGACTGTCGTGTTCGGCGGCCTGCTTCTTGGCCTGGTCTACGGCATCTCCCAGTACGGCGAGTCCGGCCCACGGTAGCGGCGAGGGAACCTTTAGAAGCCACCGCCCCAAGCAGCGGGTGTGCTGCCCGACATCACCGTCTTTGGCGCGTACACCTACCTCGTCACCGAACTGCTCTGGGGAACTGTCGCGCTGTCGCTGGTCGCGTACGCTGGCGTCTGGCGCGAGGCCGCCCGCACCGTCCTCCTCCTCTACCCGGCCGCGTTCGTCTGGGACTGGTACACGCTGGAGGTCGGCGTCTTCTCGATTCCGATGCGCACCGGCGTTGAACTCCTCGGTATCCCCCTTGAAGAACACATCTTCATCCTCGTCGTCCCGACTATGGTCGTTGGCACCTACGAGACACTCCGGAAACTCGATGCCGACGGGCGACTCCCCCGAGTCCTCTCTCAGCAGTAGGTGGCTATATAGAAACTGCCGCCTATATATTGCTCTGAGCAACGTTCAAGTGAGTGTCAGCGTGACGTGACGGTGAGACAATGCCAGCAACCACAGCGCCCACGGTGACACTGTACGTCCGGTCGCTCGTGTCGCGGACGGGCTGTCAGGAACGTGTACTCAAACAACTCCAACGCCTGTCCGACGCGGGGACGCTGGAATCGGTCAGCGTCCGCGTGTGGGGGACGGAAGTGGGGTTCTCGACGACGGCCGTGGAAACGGTCGAGGGGGAGTCGATTCTCGACACCGTCGGCGAGTTCCGGGCGTGGGCCGACCACAACGGCGTCTCGCTGGAACCGTTCTACGAAGACCGTACGCGCGTCTCCGGGCTGACCGGCGAGGAGCGCGCCACGCTCCGTCTCCCCGTGCTCGCGCTGGCCGAGTACGACGACGGCGACCTCGTCTCCGTGACGCCACACGAACGCGAGTGTGGCGTGCGAACTGTCGAAGACCGCATTGCGATGCTCGGACAAACGACGAGCGACACGACCGGTGTGAGCGTGCCGACTAGCACTGGTGCCGGTCCGCGGTGACAGCGAACCGCTCTCATCCGCAGTCCGCATCACCCGTTCAGTCGCGGCCCGGAATCTCTTCCCGTGTGTTCACGTCCCGAAGCGTCCGATGACCGATCCGTGCCTCGACAACGTCGGCAGGAACGGCTGTGATGTCCAGTTCGTCGAGCGCTCCCAGCAGACTCCGCTCCCCGCTGCTCAGTTGGGCAGCGGCGACCGATTGCATGCGCTCGGTTCGGTAGACCGCCTGTGTCGGCTGGAGATACCCACTGGCTCCGGTAGGGACTGCCGCGTCGGACCCGTCGACCTGCGCGAAGAGATACGCCAGAAACTCAGGGTCGACCCACGGCATGTCACAGGCCAGGACTGCAGTACGCGGGGAGTCGATACCTTCGAGGGCAGCAGAAACTCCGGCCAGTGGACCCTCGCCGGGTGTCGAATCGGGAACGAATCGAATCGGGACCGGCGGGTCCACGGCGTCGAGAGCACTGGCGAAGGGGTCGTGCTGGTCACTGCGACAGCTGACGACGACGCTATCCACGACAGTGGCGAGTCGGCGGACGACCCGGACGAGCATCGGGTCGTCATCGACCGGGGCGAGTGCTTTGTCGGCGTCGCCAAACCGCGTCGAGTGTCCCCCGGCGAGGACGACGCCGGTGCGGTCGGCTCGTGCCATCCCCGCTCACTCCGCTCCGGGGGCCTGCGTGCGCGGGCGCTCCCACTGCTGGACGGTGACCGTCTCGCCGGCTGGAATCCCTTCCCGTTCGTCGGGAACTTCCACCCAGCCATCGGCAACGGTGACGCTCGAGAAGACGCCAGCGCCGCTGGTCCGGACCGGTTCGACGGTCCGTGCCTCGCTCTCGCTGTCGGCAGCGAACCTAACGCGTGCAAAGGTTCTGTTTCCGGGTTCGCTCCGTATCTTGCCGGCGAGGCGGCCAGTGACTGTCGGGTGTGGGGTGGGGTCAGTCCCGGTCAGCCATGCGATTGCCGGCCGGAGAAATTGGACAGCCGTGACCAGACAGGAGACGGGATACCCCGGTAAGACAAGGACGACCGTGTCGTCCACGGTGCCGAACCCGACCGGGTGGCCGGGCGTGAGGCCGACGCCGTGGACATGCATCTCGCCGATGTCCGCGACGGCGTCGGCGACAAGGTCGCGGTCGCCGACGGATGACCCGCCGGTCGTCACCACGATGTCGTGGTCGGTGTCGGCCCCGATTGCCTGCTTGAGTGCCTCGCTGTCGTCGGTCACGACATCGCGGTACGTCGGCTCGGCCCCCCACTGCCGGGCCAGCGTCGAAACCAACAGCCCGTTCGTCTCGACGATTTCCCCCGGCGCCGGCTCGACGCCCGCCGGAACCAGTTCCTCACCGGTCGGGATGGCGCTGATCTTAGGTCGTTCGACCACTGGAGCCGATTCGTGGCCCGTCGCCCGGAGCATCGCGAGGTCGGACATCCGAAGTCGCTCGCCGGCCCGGTAGAGGCGCTGGCCGCTCTCGACGTCCTCACCGGCTGGCGAGACGTTCTCCCCGACCGCGAGTGCCTCGTAGACGAGCAGGTCGCCGCCGCGGCGTTCAGTGTCTTCTATCATGACGACTCCGTCTGCGCCGGGCGGAAGCTCGCTACCGGTGTGGACGGGAACGGCATGGCCAGTCTCAACGCGGTCCGCCGCGACGGTCACCGTCGCGGGTGACCGCTCGCTGGCCCCGAAGGTGTCGCTTGCGCGCACCGCAAACCCATCCATGGCCGCGCGCTTGTAGTGTGGCACGGCACGGTCGGCGGTAACGTCGGTTGCGAGCACGCGCCCGCTCGCGTCCCCCACCGGGCACGACCCGGAGCGACCGTGTGCCCCACACGCGTTGTGCAGTCGGTCACGGGCATCAGCGAACCCAACGATAGTCGAGAAGCCAGCGTCGTCCATACCGTTGCTTCCATCGGGACGGACAAAAGTCCACGCGATTGGTCCGAAAGTGATACTCTCGGTATCGAGATGTCCACCGAGGTGGCTGCAAAACCGGAACACGTGGCAACGTTAATATGTTCGCGGAAAAGATAATATAACATGCCTCTTGAAGACGACTTCGGCCGGGAAGTCACGGGGATTCGCGTCTCCCTGACTGACCGGTGTAACTTCGACTGTGTCTACTGTCACAACG
>CAZOQK010000032.1:0-15925 GCA_964581735.1 uncultured Halobacteriales archaeon
GATCATCACTTTGTGGTCGATGCTCGGGGTTTCCGGGACGATGCCGACGATGTCGCCAGCGCCGACCTCGTCACCCTCGGAGACTTCGGGAGTGAACTCCCAGGTCTTTTCGAGGTCGATACCCGGAGCGTCGACACCACGGTCGAGGAACGCCGACCCCATCTTGTCCTCGAGGACATCCAGCGGCCGCTGGACGCCGTCGTAGATGGAATCGAGCATCCCCGGCCCGAGGTCGACCGACAGGGGCGCACCCGTCGATTCGACGGGTTCACCCGGCGAGACCCCGGAGGTCTCCTCGTACACCTGAATCGTGGTCAGGTTCCCTTCGATTTCAATAACTTCGCCCATCAGGCCCTCGTGACCGACGTAGACAACGTCGTTCATCCGCGCGTCGAGATCCTTCGCAGTCACGACCGGGCCACTTACGCTTTCGATGACGCCGTCTTCACGGACGTCTGATTCTGTTGCTTGACTCATTTAGTCTTCCTCCATTAGGTCGATACCGATGGCTCTTTTGATTTGCTCTCGCAGGCCGCTACTTCCCGCACCGCCGCCCAATGTCACCAGTACCGGTTCGACGCTCGTTTCGACATCCTTACGAACACCTCGCGAGAGGTGATCTAGGTCCTCATCGTGCATCACGACGATACCGACGTTGTCGTCGGCCAGCATCTCACTGACTGCCTCGTCGAGTTCGTCGTCTTTCTCGTCGTCCGGAATCTCGGCGAACTTGCGGACGCCGGCGAGTCGGAACCCCGTGGTGAACTCGGGCGCTCCGACGACCGCGATTTCCTGACTCATAGCATCACCAGTTCCCGTTCGATTTCGTCCGGCTCAAGATCAGCCTCCCGGCCGCGCGCAATGGCGCGGATGTTGTCGACCTCGCGTTCCTTCGAAAGGACGTACGCGAGGACCGGACAGACCGACATCGGGTACCGGTTCGACAGCTGGTCAGCATATTCGAGCAGTGCGGCATCGAGTGCGTGCTCGAACTCGATGAGTGCGTCGGCCTCCTCTAAGTCGGCCAGCGCATCGTCCAAATCATCACCGTATGTGCTGTCGCGGATGTGCTCGACGAGCTGGTCGAGATTCCCGACAAGCTGGTCCATCTCCGATTTGTCGAACAGCCGACCGCCGGCGATGAAGTACTCTGAGGGGTCGATTTCGGTACCGCTACGGGCGATCCGCAGCGCGTTCCGGAGGTTCCGGAAGTCGACCTCCCCGCGGAGGAACTCGAGATAGAGCCCGGTCGCCGAGTCGCTCTCGACGTTCTCCGGGAGCCCTTCGAGCAGCGTCTCGTAGAACGCACGGTCGGCAGCGTTTTCGAGTGCCACCAGCGTGCCGGTGTCCTCGTAGTCTTCGAGTGCGGCGGTCAGCTCCTCCCCGAACATGGTGTTTGAGAGCACGCTGACGATCTCGGCGATTTCCTCGGCAGCCAGCAGCTGCTCGAGTTGCTTGTCGGAAAACTCACCGGCCCGGATGAGGTCGTCCTCGACCTCCGTCCGGTCGGCCCCGGAGTAGAGCCCACGGATGACCGTCTTCACGTTCCACGCGTCGAACTTCCGGAGATAGCGAGCAACGAGGTCATACAGTCGCCCGTCACACCACTCTAGCAGGTCGTCGAAGTGCTTTGCAAGGTTGCGGTTCAGCGCGTACTCGACGAGGTCGACGCCGCTATACCGGGAGCCGAGCGCGTTCATCTCCGATTCGTACTCGGTTTCCTCCATGAACCGGGCGATTTCGGCAGTACCCATCCGGACCAGTTTCCGGTAATCGTCGTCGTCGAACAACGAGGCCTGCTGCGACCGGATCCGGGCTACTACGTACTCGTAGTTGCTTGCGCCCTGATTCTGTTCGGTACGCGTGTTCATTGGTCTTCGAAGAGCCGTTCGCTGATTTCGCGGAGGTTGTCCTCCCACACCCCCTCGAGGATGGAGTCGAAGGTGTTCTTGACACGAACACGCGAGCTCTCGCTTTCGACGACCACACCGCCGAGACACTCGTGCTTCCCGGCGTACTCGAAGCCACCGTACTCCTCGAGGATGGAGTCGAGAAGCTCTTGATCGTCGGCACGACCGTAGACGGCGACATCGTCGCCCTTGTCGAACTCCGTGGCGGCGTCCTCGAGTAGTGCCCGTGTCAGCTCTTCCCGACCATCGTCTAGCTCGGCGATAGACGCCTCGACATCGGCGCGAACATCCTGGAGGATGTCACGCTTTGCTTCGAGGCGGTTTTGCTTTGCCTCCAGTTTCGCACTGGAGAGCTTCTGTTCGCGTTCCTGCTCTATCTGGCGCTTGACTCCCTGCTCGCGCTCTTCGCGAATCTCTTCGGCGTCGGCTTCCGCCTGTGTGAGTATCTCTTCGGCCTCCGAATCGGCCTCATCGCGTATCTCCTCCGCACGCGCGCGCGCTTCGTCTCGGATGTCCTCTACGACTGTATCGAGGCTCATGAATGATATACGAGAAAGGGGGCGCTTACAGCGTGAGGAACACGACGACCAGTGCTAGGATAACGAGTGTCTCCGGTAGGACCGTCAGAATCAGGCCCCGACCGAACATATCGCCGTCCTCGGCTGTTGCTCCGACTGCTGCAGAGCCGATGCCACGCTCTGCGTAGCCAGCACCGAGAGCAGCCAGTCCGACTGCCAGCGCTGCGGCGGCGGTCGCGGGGATTGCGGGTTCAGCAGACCCAGCGGCTGCGGTTGCGTTAGCCAGTACGACGCTCAACGTAGTTACGAGTGCACTCATAATTTTGTAGTCCTCAGGTTGCTCGGTTTCGAACAAGCGGACCTCGTTCCACCATTGGCATAAAACTTCCCAAAACACTTCGTCAGATGGCGTTTCAGACGGTTTAGCGGCCCTCTCGCCCGCGGTTGTCAACTGATACCAGTCGCCGATACCACAACCGAACGCGTCGCCACTACCCACGAAGGAAAAAAGAAGCGGCCGGACGGGCGCCTACTCGCTGGTGTGTTCGCGCTCGTGGCCGAAGGGTGAGTACGCCTTGCCGCCGCCCTCGTAGAATTTGCCGAAGAACTCGACATATTCGAGACGGACCGCCTGCAGGCCCGCGGAGGTAATCCCCAGCACGAGCACCAGCAGGTGACCCAACATGAGCACGAGAATGCCAGCGATTGCGCCGCCGATGAGCGCCGCTGCGCCATCGCCGTTGACAAGGCCAGCAAAGACGATGTCGTCTGGCGCGGGCGTCCCATCCATGAAGAATATGAAGTGGAACTCACCGTCGGTCAGGGTCGCCCCGAACACGAGCAGGTTGACGGCCAGTGCCATGCCAGCCTTCGCCAGCAGGACGGCCGCAATCCGGGTGTATGAGATGACGTGTCCGAACGTCTCGGTGATGGACTCAATGAGCCCGATACCACCCTCGGCGTAGACGATCAGTCCCAGTCCGAGGAACGTTCCAAGCAGTGCGGGGTCGACAATGAGGTCGAACCCGCCAAGCGGGACGGTAAAGAGGCCGACGCGCTCGAAGCCGGTGAAACCGAGCGGAAGCGCGACGTTCTCGATGACCTCGCCAGTCACGGGGTTTTCGATGCCCGTCGTCGCGAAGACTTCCCACATGAACGACGGCTTCGCCTGCGTTGCGGTCCGGGTAAAGACCCACACCCACAGGCTAACTGTCATGAGAATCCACGACCCGCTCTCGAGAAGCGCCGTCCCGACGCCGTGGTCGAGGTTGTTCACGAAGTCGAAGATACGGCCAACGACCAGGTGCAAGATGCCAGCGATTGCACTCACCAGAAGCCACGCGTACGCGTAGTAGACGTAGTGAGGCTGGAGTCCCTTGTGAATCGGCGGGGCGCCGCTCGGGTACAGCTGATACATCGGGAGCCCGAAGAACTCGCCGTAGAGGAAGCCGAAAATCGCGGTGAAGAGACCTGCAAGCAAGCCAACGCCGCCGAGACTCTTTACGATATTGCTGTCGAAGGCCTTCATCATCCAGTAGCCAAGACCCATATACAGGAGCCCGTATCCGAGGTCCCCGATCATGAAGCCAAAGAAGGCCGGGAACGTCAGGAACAGGATAAGCGTCGGGTCCAGTTCCGAGTATTTCGGCCGGTTGATGACCTCGACGAGCGCCTCGAAGGGTTTGACCGGATCGGAGCTGTTCTGGATGACCGGCGGGCTCGCAGCGCCCATCGTCACCGTTCCGCCGTCGGAGCGTGGCTCCGACGAGACACGCGAACCACTGGTTCGCTCCCCGCCGTCGGCGGCCACGTCGTCGCCGCCATCTGCGGCGGCCGGCTGGCCACCGGGTTCGCCGCCCTGGCTGATTTCGCTGTGGTCGACGACGTGGCCTTCGTCGTCGTACTCGGCCTGTTCGAGTTCCGCGATTTCGACGTGGTCGCCGACCTCATCATAGAGTGCGCTCTCGAACTCGGGCACCTGCGGCGAGGGAATCCACCCCTCCGCGACGAAGGCGTTAGCCGACGTGGCGAAAGTAAGCGGTGCCTCGCGTTTCTGGACCTCAATGGTCAGTTCCTCCTCGGCCGCCAGCAGGAATCCACCCACGTCAAGGCGCTTCTCCTCGAGTTCGTTCTCGACGGTGTCGAGTTTCGACTCGAGCTTTTGTTTGCGGTGGGCGAGCGCTTCAAGATACTCCCCGGGGTCGCCCTCGCCATCGGGCACTTCGAGTGCGGTAAACGTCGCGTTGACGAGTGCGTCCTGCAGCGTGCCCTCGTCGGTGTGGGCGAAGACGGCGACGATGTCGTCCTCCTTGAAGACCTCGTAGGTCTCGATACCGCTTTCGGAGAGGGTGTCATAGACCGAGTCGTCGTCGCCCTCGCCGACGCTGACCGCCAGCGAGTCGTAGCCTCGAAGCAAGTCAAGGTCGATTCCCAGTTCGACGAACGGTTCCATCGTGCCGATCTGCTCTTCGACACCCCGGAGTTCGTCGCGGAGGTCGTCCTGTCGGTCGTCGAGTTCGTTGACCTCCTGGCGAATCTCCTCGAGTTGCTCGTTGAGGGCTTTGCCGGTGACGATCTGGTTGCTCGGCCCGGCGTTCTCCTCGGTCACGCCGAGGATGGACTTGAGTGAGCGAACCGTCACCAGCTTCTCGGAGGCTTCGTCGGCACCCACCTGGGGGTCACCGGGCTCGAAGCCCTCCCAGGAGCCGTCGTATTCGGTGACATGCAGGAGCTCGAGGCCGTGTACCGTCCCGATGACATCGTCGATGACGCGTTTGGACCCGGTCACCGAGACGCGACTCATCCGCTCAGGTCTGAGCATGTACCTCCTCCTCGAACAGGTCTGTCACGTAGTCGGTCACGTCCTCGACGCGGTCCTCGGCGGCCGCTTCGAGTTCCTCACGCTCCGCGCGTCCCTCTTCGAGGATGCGCTCGCGTTCGGCCTCGATGTCGGTGCGGGCATCCTCGAGTTTCTCGGATGCCGCTGCCTCGGCCTCGGTTTCCGCTTTGGCGCGTATCTCGTCGGCCTCCTCGCGGGCCTCCTGGATTCGCTCCTCGGCCTCTTGTTCGGCGTCGGCGACGATCTCCTCGGCCTCGCGCTCGGCGTCCTTGATGCGCTCGAGTACCTGTGTCTCTGGCATTCTCTAATCATCTGAATGTACCACGAACGCCTATTTCATAGTTGCGAAGCCCACTCGTGCGTGAGGGCACGTCACGCGGGCCCGTACACGACACGGTCGCCGCCCGAAATCCGGGGTATTATCACGGTGAGGACCCAACGTTAGACCGATGGGCGTCCTCGAAAACAAGTCCCGCGCACGGACGTTCTACAAATACCTCTCGAAAGTCTACGACCGCATCAACCCCTTCATCTGGGACGAGCAGATGCGCGATGAGGCAATTGAGATGCTCGATATCGACCCCGACGACCAGGTCCTTGATGTCGGCTGTGGCACCGGCTTCGGGACCGAAGGCCTCCTGACCAAAACCGAACACGTCTGCGGCCTGGACCAGAGTCCCCACCAGCTCGAAAAGGCCTACGCCAAGTTCGGCAAGCGTGGCTCCGTTCGCTTTCACCTCGGTGACGCCGAGCGGCTCCCATTCGCCGACGACGCCTTCGACGTGGTGTGGTCCTCCGGTTCCATCGAGTACTGGCCAAACCCCGTCACCGCGCTTCGGGAACTCCGGCGGGTCGCCAAACCCGGCGGGCGGGTGCTGGTCGTCGGCCCCGACTACCCCAACAACGGCGTCTTCCAGAAGATGGCCGACGCAATCATGCTGTTCTACGATGAGGAGGAAGCCGACCGGATGTTCGACGACGCCGGCTACACCGACTTCGAACACCACATCCAGCAGTCCCGGCCGGGGAGTCCGCGTGCGATTACCACGATTGCACAGGCACCGGAGTAGGGTCAAGGGGTCCCGGGGAGAGCGGCCAGTCTACGGCACGCGGAGGAACTGCGTCCGGCCGAGTGATGCGGTTGCTCCATCCTCACCGACCACGGTCAGAGTGAACGTCCCGGACGGGCGGACCGTCCAGAGCGTGCCATCTCTCCCCGTCGTCCCGACGGGCTCGCCGTCTATCAGGACGGTCGCATTGCGCTGAATCCCGGCCGGTGTCACCGTCTCGACGCGCATTGGGCCAGTTACTGTCGTCGTCGTCACCGTGAGATTGAGCCCGTCAGTCCCGTTTTTCGCGGTGCGGTAGACCGGAATGTCGGCCGCATCGAGCCTGTGTATCTCGTGGAACGCATCGGTCGTCGAGCTGCTGATGTAGGAGACGAGGCTGCCCTGTGGGTGGTCGGCGCTAAACCGGTAGAGGCCGGGGCCGGACCGGCCGATTTCGGGCTGGAATCCTTGTCCGCCGGAGTAGACCCATGTGTACAGTTCCCTGGCGCGCTGGAGCGCGCCTTCGATTGTCAGCGTGTTGGCCTCCGCCGGTCGGTACGCGTCCCGCACCGTGGCCTGCCGGTAGAACCGCCCGTCGTCGACGGTCCCAAGGATGAGGGCGTCGTCGACACCTTCCGCGAAGAAGACGGCCGGGTCGGCGGTCCCGGACAGCGCCGCGCTGATGCGGTCGGCCAGCGGGCCCGGCAGCGTGACAGTCCGCGTGCGGGTCGTCGAGAGCCGTGTCTCGAAGTTCGACGGGGCACCGTCGACGTACCGGAGCGTGTCGGCTTCAATAGCATCGAGATACGCAGTGTGGGCGGTGACCTCCGCCTCCAGGCGGGCCAGTTGCCGGAGGAACCCGGCGGCTGAGAGCGTCCCATTGTTGTACCCCCGGAACAGCGCCTCGTGTCGGGCGTTGAGGCGGTTCATGCGGGCCTGCGCGTCCGCGAGCACAGCCTCCGCGACGGCGAGGCGCTGGCTACCGTCGTCGGGCCGACTCGTCAGTCGTTCTTCGAGCGTCCGTTCGCGGTGTTTGCCGTCGAGTCGTGTCGCGCTGGCTGCGACGGCACTCCCGACATCGACGTTAGCCCGCTCGTATGACCGGCGCTCGATGCCGGTATCCGGAAAAAGGTAGTTGGCGGTGTCGGAAGCGTTCTCGACGGTCGGGGGCGCCGGTCCCGGGAGATCACCGGTCGGGTCGGCCGGACCGGCCGGGGCGACGGACGCGGCGGCACCGATGGTGAGGGCGGCAAGCATGAGGAGGGCGACCCCGACGAGCAACGACATCCGTGACATCTATTGGTTTCGTATCAGCCCCGCCTACAAAAGTTAGTCCCTTCTTCACCCTCCAAACGAACGTCTGAGCGGCGCCGAGACGGTTTAGGAATCGGTTTAACGTTTTATCACGCGATGGAAAGGGTTTTGCCGTCAGGCGAAGCACAGAATGGTATGGTTTCGGGGTCCCGGGTCGTCCTCGTCCTCAGCCTCGTCATGCTGGGGCTTCTGACAGCGGTGCCGACAGGCGGCGCAGTATCCGGCCACCCCCCAACGGCCACTGATGGCCCGGCCGGACAGCCCCAGACGGGCGACACGGCGGAGACACAGACGTTCGTCGTCGACCTTCGGCAAAACGGCGACGCCCGCTGGACAGTCTCGAAGACGTTCACCCTCACCTCCGAAAACGAGACTGCGGCCTTCGAGTCACTCGCAGAGGAGTTCGAGGCTGGGGAGACCAGCGACCTCGGACTGCGGAGCTACGAACCGGCGAGCCAGCTCGCCGCTGACTCGACCGGGCGGGAAATGCAGATTACGAACGTCTCGCGGTCGGCGACCCGGACCGGGACGGCGACCAACGGGACCGGGACACTCTCGATTTCATTCACCTGGACAGCGTTCGGACGGCTCGACGGTGACCGGCTCTACATCGACGACGTGTTCACGACGGGCGGGGAGACGTGGTTCGACGGGCTCTACGCGGACCAGCGGCTCGTCATCGAGCCACCGGACGGGTACAACGTCTTCGACGCGGCGGCCCCGGTCCAGAGCGGAGCGATACAGTGGACCGGGCCGGAGGAGTTCACCGCCGAGCGACTCAGCGCCACCTTCGAGCAGACGGGCAACGGCGGGCCGACGGTCACGCCGACCCCGCCAGGGACGACAGAGCCAGCACCGACCACGGCCACGACCGGAACGCCGGACGAGGACACCGAGAGCGGGTCGTTGCTCTGGGTGGGGCTCGTGACGCTGGGCATCAGCGCGGTCGTGGTCGGCTACCTGCTGGCCAGGGACCGTGACCTGCTCGATAGCTTGCGTAAAGACCGGTCGGGGAGTGCGCCGCCGGCCGAGCCGGATTCGGGGCCGGACCGACCGCCGGGCCCGGCGACCGAGACAGCACGCACCGGGGCCACCGGGGAGTCGGCCGAGGTGAGCAGGGACGGGTCAAAGAACGGTATCGACGCGGAGTTGCTCAGCGACGAGGAGCGCGTCGAGCGCCTGCTAGAACAGAACGGAGGGCGGATGAAACAGGCGAACATCGTCAAAGAGACAAACTGGTCGAACGCAAAAGTGTCGCAGTTGCTCTCCTCGATGGAGGAGGAGGGACAAATAGACAAACTCCGTATCGGCCGGGAGAACCTCATTTCGTTCCCCGACGAGGATGTCACCGACCTCGAAGAGTAAGGGCGGGGTGAGAGGTAGTTTTTAACTAAGATGGAGCGACTGGGATCACCACTGTGACCAACAGGAACGCCCCGACGTGCTTCGCCACCGTCAGACTCAGGGTACTCGTCTGAGGAGGGTCCGTTCGCTTCGTCTGTGGCGCACACCTGAGCGCGCCCCACGGCCAGCGAGACCTTCGGTCTCGCCCTGCTCATGAAACTCCCGTGGCCCGCTGTCGCAGAAAGTCGGAGCTTTTCAGGAGTGAGCGGAGCGAAGCTCCGCGAGCTACCGAAGAGCGACGCTCTTCCGGCATGACGAGAGCGTTCTGCGCTCTCGAACCACGCCCCAGGAGGTGCTTGTGTCGTCCTCAGAACGCAAAGCGTTCTGGTGTGCACGGAAGACACAACGCGTCTTCTATACTGCCGAAGGGCGAAGCTCTTCCGAACGTCGGGGTTCGCGGAGCCAGCCGCCGGGAGAGCGGAGCTCTCCCGGAACAAAGGCCACAACGCAGTGAGGGCCGCGAGCGCCCACCGGGAACTGGAGGGTGGCGTCGAGGAACTGACCGACGTGGCGCTCCCAGCCGTGTCGACGATCCAGACCGGCATCAACGACCCGCGGTACGCCAGCCTGCGGGGGATCCGACAGGCACAGAGCAAACCGCTGGACGTGAAAACACTCAAAGACATCGGGCTCACGTCCGAGGAGTTACCGCTGTCGCTGGCGCTGACCGACCTGTCCGAACCCGAAACTGAGGGGGGAGCGTCGAGGAGACGGCCGGGGAGTTGGCCGAGTTGCTCCGCGACCAGAGGGTCGACGCATGAGCGTCCTCGCGGTCGCAAAACACCGGCGTGGCAAACTCCGTGACGTGAGTCTGGAACTGCTGACTGTCGGGCGGGAACTGGCCGACGCTACGGGTGGTGCCCTCCACGTCGCGGTCGTCGGCGGCGATGTCGATGGGTTTACCGAGCGGCTGAACCGCGACGGCGTCGACGCGGTCCACACCGTGGACTACGGCGAGGAGTTCAACCACGACGTGTCCGTCCGAGCCGTCGAGCAGGTTGTCTCCGCCGTCGACCCGACGTACGTCCTCGCTCCGAACTCCGTTAACGGACTGGACTACGTGCCCGCACTCACCCAGCGCCTCGGCTGGCCACTCGTGACCGATGCAATCGCAGTCGATGCCGAGGGGGGGCTGACAGTCACCCGCGAGCAGTACGGCGGGAAGACCGAGGGACCCATCCAAGTAGCGGGCGAGCGTGCTGTCCTCACGGTCCGGGGCGGGGAGTGGCCCGCCGCCGAGGGTGCCGGCGACGCCGAAGTGTCGGTCTTTAACGCGAGTATCGACGAGAGCGCGGTCCGATCGACGGTCACCGGCTTCTATGAGGTCGGCGCCGGTGACGTGGACATCGGCGACGCCGACGTGGTTGTCTCCGTCGGCCGCGGTATCGAGGAGGAGGACAACCTCGACATCATCCATGACCTGGCCGAGGCGCTCGGCGCGACGGTGTCGGCCTCCCGGTCCACCGTCGACAACGGCTGGCTCCCAAAGGACCGACAGGTCGGCCAGTCGGGCAAGGTCGTCACCCCGGATGTCTACATCGCCATCGGCATCTCCGGTGCCGGTCAGCACGTTGCTGGAATGAAAGCCACAGAGACAATTGTCGCCATCACCGAGGACCCCTCCGCGCCCATCTTCGCAATCGCCGATTACGGCATCGTCGACGACCTGTTCGAGGTGGTGCCCGCGCTGACCGAGGAATCCGCGGGTGGGCTGAAGCCATTTCAGCGTTCGGTCCTTCCACGGCGTATGCGCGAGGAAAGCAAGGTCCGTGAGCAGTACGAGTTCCTCCAGGAGCAACTCGACAGCGAGGAGGTGCAAAACAAGAGTATCCGGCAGCTGTTCACGTACTACAGGCGTGCGCTGGGGTGGGTTCTCGAAGAGGAGTGTAGTAAGCGGGTGTCGGGGGTTACGCGAGGAAGACGTGCCGAGGTTTGTCCGCGAGCACGTCCCGGCCCCAGCTTACCGTATCGGTGAAGGCGTCCGAGCGGAAGAACGCCATCGCGTCGTCTTTTGAATCCCACTGGCTGGCAATGAACATGTCGTTCTCGTCGTCGACGTTGGCGAGCAGCGCCGTCTCACGGTGGCCGTCCATGTCGGCGAGCACGCCGCCAACAGTGTCGAACTTCTTGACGAAGTCCTCGCGGTGTTCAGGTTTGACAGTGTAGAACATCCCCATCGTACCGAAACCGTCGCCTTCACCGGCCCAGCCGACGATGCCCGGCAGGTCCGTCAAGGACCCGCTGGCGGTGTCGGCGGCGTCCTGGGTCTCCCAGAGGCTGACAACGGCCGTCGTCCCGCTGTCGGGGTCGGCGTAGACATCGGTGCCCTCGTGGGTATCGTAGCGGTCGAAGCCGTCCCGGAGATCCGCGACATCCGCAGTCAGTTTGGCTTCGTCGGCATCGGAGTACAGCACGAGCGCGTAGATGTCCTCGCCATGGGGTTGGCCGGCGTAGACATCGAGGTCGGCCAGTTCCTCACGGATGCTCTCGGCGCCGCCGTCATCGGTGCCCGCGTGGTCGTCGGTTTCCTCGCCGCCTTCGAGGTCGCCACGGACCGTCTCCGTGACGCCCGGGAGGTCAGTCAGGAAGCCGTGGGCGGTGTCGGCCGCCCCTTCGTTGTCCCAGACGCTGACGACGACCGAGCGGCCCTGCTGGGCGCGGACCACGGTCGTCGTGTGTGAATCGTAATAATCGAAGTTCCCGCGGAGGCCGTCGACTTCGTCGGCGAGGTCGTCGGCGTCGGCATCGGAGTAGAGCACGAGCGCGTGGTCACCGACACTGTAGTCCTCGCCGTGGAGGCCGAGGGTTCCGAGGAGACCACTCATCGCCTCGGGGTCGCGCTCCTCGACCGGATGGGCGCCCGAAACGGTGGTGTCCGGGCGGCCACCGGCGGCGTCGGGGTGGTCGTCGTCGGCATGGTCCCCATCATCGCCATCGTGGCTGGCGACGTGGTCGTCGGCCTCCTCGCCAGCGTGGCCGCCATCGCCGTGGAGGTCGCCACGGACCGTCTCCGTGACGCCTGGGAGGTCGGTCAGGAAGCCGTGGGCGGTGTCGGCCGCCCCCTCGTTGGCCCAGATGCTGACGACCGCAGTGTTGCTGTCGTGGGCCCGGACCGTCGACGCGACGTGGGAGTCGTAGTGTTCGAAGTTGCTCCGGAGGCCGTCAAGTTCCTCGCCGACCGCCCCGGTTTTGGCGTCGGAGTAGAGCACGAGCGCGTGGTCACCGTCCTCGTAGTCGTCGCCGGCATGGAACCCAAGCGTCGCGAGCAGCCCGTCGATGTCCTCGTCGTCCTCGCCGTCCCCGTCGTGTGGGTGGTCGCCTTCGGCCGGGCTGCCGGGGTGGGCGCTCCCGTGGGTGTCCCCGTCGCCCTGGCCGCCGTCGGCGTGAGCGCGTGCTGTCTCGTCCTCGCTGTGGGCGTCGGCCTCGGCTGGGTGGACGGCTCCGGCGTCGGCAACCGTCCCTTCGGCCTCGTCGGTCGGCACCGGGTCGCCGGCGAGCAGTGCCGGCAGGTCAGACGCCGGGAACCGCCGGCCAACGTAGAACGAGCCGAAGTCGGCGTACTGCGAGGTGGAGGGGTCGAAGCGCATCTCGTAAAGCAGGTCCTTCATATCGGCCAGCTCGTCACCCCAGAGCGTGACGCCCCACTCCCAGTCGTCCAGCGCGATTGCGCCGGTTATCATCTGTTTGACCTTTCCGCCGTAGTCCCGGCCGATGTCGCCGTGAGCGTCCATGTGCTCGGCGCGCTCTTCGAAGGGCAAGTCATACCAGTTCTGTTCGGGCGCGCGGCGTTTGTCCATCGGGTAGAAACAGACGTGAGTGGCGTCGGGAATCTCCGGCTTGAGCCGGGTCTGGATGTAGTTGTACAGTCCCGAGTCCTCGTCCAAGTCGCCGGTGAAGTACTCCCGCGCCCGCTCGGAGTAGCCCGACGCTTCCGTCACGGAGACAAACGAGGTCGTGCGTTCGGTAAAGCGGGCGAAGTCGGTCCCCTCGAAACGGCGCTCGAGCGCGCCGGTGTGGGCCGTCGTCGGGCGCATGTGCAAGAGGAGGAAGTCCGCTTTGTGCCCGAGAACCGAGTAGAGCGCGGACGCCCCCTCCTTGGCGTTCTTGACGGCGAGGGCGGACTGCAGGAAGTCGACGCCCTCGTCGAGCGCGCGCTGTCGCTCGCGTTCGGTGGCGTTGCGCCAGGCATCCCAGTCGATCTGCCGGAACTCGTGGAGTGTGTACCACCCTTCGTCGGTCGGTGGCGGGTCACGTCGGTCTGGCATACTCGTACATAGCGGGGCCGGAGTAAGGAAGTTTGGCTTTTAGGAGAGGAGTGCCGGGCCCAGAATTGTCGCCAGCAGGGCGATGAGCATCGTCACCGTAATCCCCATTGTCACTGTCGAGGCCAGGGACTGTTTGTCCGAAACCGGCAGGCGCGAGACGACGGCCTCGGTGCTCGTCCGGAGGATATGGCCCCCGTCCAGCGGGAAGGCGGGCACGCAATTGAACACGCCCAGATTGAAGTTTATCCACCCGGTCCAAAAGAGGACGTTCGCGAGCAGGAAGACCGCACCCGATCCGAGGAAGCCAAGCGGGCCGGTGACGGTGTAGAAGTTCGTAATCTCGCCGACAAAGCCCGCAAAGTTGTAGGACAACTCCGGCGAGAAGGCCGCGAGGAACGGCATGAACAGGATTGCGGAGACAGCGGCGAAGATGCCGCCGGCACCGTCGGTGCCGCCACCGAGGAACGCGAGGAACGTCTCGGCGGGGTAGGCGTCGGTACCGAAGTCGTCGACGACCAGCCCGGAGTAGCCCGCCCGGGGTTCGACGCCGAGGTAGGCCTCGCCGTTTTGATCCCCGAGCGTGACGTTGTACGTCTCCTTCTCGCCGTCGACGTAGGCCGTGACGGTCACGTCGTCACCGGGCTCAAACTCATCGAGGACCGGCCCGAGCGCGGAGGCGTTGACGACGCGTTCGCCCTCAATGTCGGTGATGATTGCTGAGGTGTCGGTCGACGCGCCGGCATCGGCCAGCGGACGGTCGGACTGGACCTGAGCGACGAAGACGCCAACCGGGATGGTCTGTGTGCCGCGGTCGGTTCCAAGTCGGACGACCGTACGATTGGTGACGGCCTTGCGGAAGTCATGCTCGGATGCGACGGCCGTTCCGTTGACCGTCTCGATGCGTGGGAGTTCGTCACTCTCAAAGGAGATATTCGAGTATTGCCCCTCGATGACTCTGGTGACGACGGGGTAGCGCTCGACGGTGACACTCTCGCCGTCAGCGAGGTCGATGGCGACGGTCCCGCCAAGCCCCGCGAGTGCATTGTCTAGTTCCGTGGCGTTGTTGACCTTCGTCCCGTTGACGGCGGTGATGCGGTCACCGTGGCCGATGCCCGCTTCGGCGGCGGGCCCACCGGGGAAGGTGTCACCGACGGCGACGCCGGGCGCGACGGCAATCGAGCCCGCGACTGGCCCGAAGAGGAGCAGAAAGGCGATTGCAGTGAGTGCGAAGTTGTTCGTGACACCAGCGGCGAACATCCGGGTTTGTGCGCCGCGGGTCGCCTCGGCTCTATTACCCTCGTCGGGTTCGACGAACGCGCCGATGGGAATAAAGGCAAAGAGAGCCAGCCCCATCGATTCGATGTTGATGTCTTCGACCCGGCAGAGCAGGCCGTGGCCCCCCTCGTGGACGATGAGGCCCAGCGCGAGCCCGGTGATGATTTCCGGGGCCGCAGAGAGCGGGAGGAACTCGTTGACGCCGGGGATGACCAGCGCGTTCTGGGGGTTCCTGATAGGTGACTGGGCGGCTTGTTCGGGCCGGAGGCCGATGAGGAGTGCCGAGGCGAAGATGACGGCCCCGAACCCGACCATCACGACCAACGAGATGCCGACGCCGATGTTCGACCACGCCCGCCAGAACCGCCGCGGGCGGGAGAGTCTGTCCAGGAACTGCCGACCGTACTTCGTGTGCAGCGTGATAATCGGGCCGGACACGTGCACGGAGTCGGGGAGGACACCGCGTGCTCGCAGGGACATCACGACGAGCGTGTAGATGATGATGCCAGCGAGCACCCACAGCAGGGTGTTTGCCATTGCCCGTAAATAGGGACAGTCGCCAAAGAGCGTTTGGTTCCTCGCAATCGTCGTTTAATCACTTCGAACGTGACGGTGCATGTGAACAGCAAGAAAGCCACAGTTCGCTACGTTCGCGCGACTCGCTGCGCTCCTCACTTCGTTGCGGTGCTTGCTTTGCCGTGCTTCCCGTAGCGAACTGCCCCTTTCAGTCCCACCCTGTAACTTGATTGGTCGGTCTACGCGGGTGGGACTGAAAGGGGGCGACAGTCTGGACGAAGGCGGGCGAAGCAAGCACCGCAGTGAGCACAGCGAACGAGGCGCGCAGCAAGCCCCCCGAGTCCAGACTGTCGGGGCTTTCTTGCTGTGCTAAGCGATGAACCGCAAAACACCGCTCAAAAAGGCAGTGAATCCGACTCACCGTTCACGACGCAATCGCGCAACCACGAACTCCTGGTCCAGTTTCGCGAGGAAGGGACCGAGTTTCGGTCCCTCTTTGTCATTGAAAAAGAGCCGGTAGCCCGCCGCGAAGAACTCGCCGATCTCGATGTCGTAGCGCTTTGCTGTCTCGTAAATCTCGCCCTGAATCGCCCCGCCGTCGTTGTCCGCTTCGACGAAGTCAGCGAGGTCATCGAGTGCCGCTTCGGTGTTGCTGTCGAAGTCGGTCTCGGGCATCTCGGTGCGCTTGAGTTCGTAATCAAACTCATTGCCCGTGCGCCGCGCCCACTCACGGGCGCGCTCGACGCGGGCGAGTGCTCCTTCAACAGCCCACTCGGGGGCATCGTCGGGGATATGCCCCTCGCGGCGGGCGATTTCCTCGCGCAGGCCGGGGTCG
>CAZOQK010000033.1:0-15703 GCA_964581735.1 uncultured Halobacteriales archaeon
GTCGACGTTCCGGATGATTGGGTCCTCGTCGTAGCCGAAGGTCACGTCGTCACATTCCACGTCGCCGTCGGTGACGACAAGTGGCTCGGCGTCTTCCTTTTGCCCGATGCGATCAGGGGTGTCCATCAGGCCGAAGACGCGCTCTGCGGAGGCGTAGGCCCGCTGGTACATGTTGATGATCTGCCCGAACTGGGCCATCGGCCAAATAAAGCGCTGGGTGTAGAAAATGAAGGCAACGAAGACACCGGCGCTGACGGTACCCTCGATGACCCAGAGGCCGCCGACAAGGAAGGTGACGACGAAGCCAAGCCCCGAGAACAGGCGCAGGCTGGGGAAGAAGGTGATGCGGGTCCTGATTGCGTCCCAGTTTGCGTCGTAGTAGTCCTCGGAGACATCCTCGACGCGCTCGGATTCGAAGGACTCGGTGTTGCTGGTCTTGATGACCTGAATCCCGCCGAGGTTGTTCTCAAGCCGGGAGTTCAGCGACCCGACCGAGGAGCGCACATCGGCGTATTTCGGCTGGATAATCTCGATGAACTTCTTCGTGAAAAACGCGATGATGGGGACCGGCAGGAGGGCAACGAGCGCGAGTTGCCAGTTCAGCGCAAAGAGGATGACCGCGATGCCGATGATCATGATGACGAGCCGGGAGACGGAGTTCATTCCGTCGTTGAGGAACTTTTCAAGTCTGTTAACATCGTTCGACAGCACGGACATGAGTTCGCCGGTCTGTTTATCGGCGAAGTAGTCCATGTTCAGCCGCTGCATCTTGTCGTAGGTGTCGGTCCGCAGGTCGTGCTGGACTCCCTGGGCGAAGCGGTTCCACCCCCAGTTTCGGGTGTAGTGAAAGACGGCTCCGAGGCCGAAGGCGGCGGCGATGATGCCGCCGGTGAGCCACAGCTGGCCGGTGTTGGTCGCGGGGAGCCACGACTGGGGGACGAGCCACAGCGAGAAGGCCGCCTCGCCGCGGAAGACGGCGTCGATGGCGACGGCAAGCAACAGTGGCGGCAGGAGGTCAAGCAGTCGGGCGAAGACGGAACTCAGCAGGCCGACGATGAAATATGTCTTGCGGCCTTGTCCGTACTCGGCGTAGAGCCGGTACATCGGGCGGTCGACCGCTCCGCGCTCTTTCTCGAAGGCGTCGGAATCCGGGCCGGCGTCGATATCCACAACTATATTAGAGGACGCGGCCGCAAAAGTTCGTCGGCATCAGTCGACGCGCCCGGGGATCCGGACGCTATCACCGACGCTGACACTGGTTCTGTTCACCCAGCCGCGGTTCACTTCGAGGACGTACTTCCCCCGGGCGCTGTAGGGGGCGTTTGCGCCGTTGACGCCGGCGTGGGTTATCTGGACGATGGTGCCGTTGGCGTCGGCGAAGATGATGTCGATGGGGAAGTCCATCCCGCGCATGACGTAGCTCTGTTCCTCTTCGGTGTCGTGAACGAACAGCATTCCCTCGTCAGGCGCGAGCGAGTCAGTGTCAGAGAGGCCAGTGTAGCGTTTCTCGAAAGTGTCGGCGACGCGCACGTCGACGGTCGCGAGGGCGGTGCCGTTCCCGTCGGCGACGGTGACGGTGGTGGTGTTGTACGGGCCGGGGTCGCCAACGAGCAGGCCGGGGAAGAAGACGAGGACGATTGCGGCGCCGCCGACGACAGCGACGAGGAGAGCGGCGACGACCCGGCGCGTGTCCATAGGTGAGTGTATGTGGTGGCCGGGGTAAGGGTTCCGTCCGAGAGAGAAAGCGTTATTCCCTGGGCTGGATTTTTTCGGTGTGTAGGGTTCGTGGTCTAGTTGGTTATGACGCGGCCTTTACAAGGCCGAGGCCGGTGGTTCGACTCCGCCCGAACCCACTATTCTGTTGTGAACGAACGTGAGCAACGAACAGTGCCGAGAGGGCGGCGTCGAACCAGGGAACGGGAGGCGAGCGAACGGAGTGAGCGAGCGGGAGTGACCGTGGTTCGACTCCCCACATTACCAACTCACTGCAAAAGCTATCACTTGTCTTCGAGATGGGCAAGAGCCGGGTTATCGGGGTCCACATCCTCAAGGAATCTCAGTAGCCGCTGGGTCCCTTGTGGATTCTCTTCGATGTTCGAGAAGAAGTGGACCATCCCCTGTACTGCCCTGTTCTGCTTGTGGTAATCCCACATCTCCAGCCGGCCTTTGAAATCTTCGTCGGTCAGTACCTTCACGCCTGCTTCCTTGACTTCGGCCCTCGCCTCCTCAGACATCGACCGACAGATTGCAATCGAGATGGCCGTCGACTGCTCGGCCAGCGTCACCATCGTCCCGAGCTCGCTACCCACGTCCGACTTCGTGATGTCCCTGTCTTTCACCTCGACGGAGATGATGAGGTCCGGTCCGAGATACCCGTCGATATCACCGTAGCGGTTCTGCCGCGATGACCCAACGCGGACCTTGCTGGCCCGCAGTGAGAGGTGTGACCACTCGGTCCTGACGTACCCGTAGCAGAGTGCCTGGTAAGCCGACCCGCCGAGTTCGTTGGGGTGACTCCGCTCGTAGTTTCGCAGAATCTCCAGGAACGGCTGCGGGAACGGCGGGTCGCGCCTCTTTACGGTCCGCTTGTCGAGTCGTTCAAGACCCAAATCGAAGAGGCGCTGTGCAGCCTCGTATCTCCCCGGCCGCGAGAGTCGAAAGCCCATCTCCAGTAGGTCCTGGTAGCGTTCCCACTCGCCGGTGTGGTGGCCGGGCGAACTCGGGAAGTTCGTCCGCTGTAAATCCTCCCGGAACAGGTCGATGATGTCGTCGTGAACCGTCCGGATGCTCTCCCGCTCTCCCTCGAATTTCAGCGTCAGGGTGGACTTCGTAGCACCCTGTTCGTAGTGGTCCAGCACGTCGTCGCTCGTCAACTTGGGGTCGTAGCCCGACAGCCACGAATCGACTTGGGCGAGATTCTCGGCGACCATCAGGAAGTCCAGAGCAAGGCCAAGCGTCCCCTTCGAGTCGTCAAAGAGGTCACCAGCCCGTTCGTAGAGCGCCTCGATGGTTTGCTCTTTTTCTGATGTGACTTCCGAAGGGTCGTGCCGATACTCATCTGGAAAAAACTCGTCAAGAAACTCTTCGATGGCTTCGTCTTCAACATCGGTACGGTCCGCGGTCACTCGTCTCCCCCCTCTTCGAGTTCGTTGACGAGGGAAGCGACCTCTTCGCCGTGGGACGTGAGCGAGAAGAGCTTAGTCCGGGACCCGCTGCTGTGGGACTGCACGATGTCTCTGTCACTCAGTTCCGAGAGCGCACGGCTCACGTGCGAGACGGCCACGTCGTGCTGCTCGGCAATCTGGGTCGGCGTCGAGGGCTGATCGGCCAGCGTTTCCAGAACGGAGGTCCGATACTGCGAGCCTATGACGTAGGCAGCTTCGTCCAGCAGTTCGTCGTCGACACCGTCGTCTTCGGATCCCAAAGTTTGCATCACCTTGCTGGGCGATGAATACCAAGCGATAAGAACTAATCTACCATATAGTTACCAACTACTTACGCCGCAGTGCGAATGATTAAGTACGAACTCGCCAAAAACTCGCCCAGATGGGAGCAAAGCAGTTGACGTACGTCGACCTGTTTGCGGGCGCAGGAGGACTCTCTGTGGGCTTAGAGCGGGCTGGATTCGAACTGCAACACGCTGTCGAAGTCGACGAAAATGCACGCGCGACCTTCGCGAACAACCGCGAAGGCATGGAACCCGAGGACATCACCGGTGACATCCGGGAGGTCGACTCTACTGAGATTCCAGAACTGGTCGGGCAGGACACTGTCGATCTCGTTGCCGGTGGGCCGCCGTGCCAGGGCTTTTCTGAAGTCGTGAGTCCCGATGGCTCCGACGAGCGAAATCACCTCTTCACGCACTTCATCGACTGGGTGAACCAACTCCAGCCGGAGGCCGCGCTCTTCGAGAACGTGCGCGGGATGCAGAAGACCGCTGGCGGAAAGTTCCTCGACGCAGTCAAAGAGTCGTTCGACAACATCGGCTACGAGGTTACCCACCGCGTCGTCACGGCCTCTGACTTCGGCGTTCCGCAACACCGCCGTCGACTCGTGGTGCTTGCGACGAAAGCCGGGACGCCGAACAACCCCCTCAATGGCTTCGAAATCAACCCCGTCGAAACGCCCAGCGTCATCGACGGAATAGGCGACCTCCCAGAACTCGAATCGGGTGAGGAAGCAGCTGAATACGTTCAGGAACCCGAGACGGTTCTCCAAGAAGACCTGCGCGGAGACAACGACGAACTCACCGCACACGAGGTAGCGAACCACTCCGACGACATGGTGGAGATGATTTCTCACATCCCCGACGGTGGTAACCGGACGGCAATCCCCGATGAACTCCAGCCGGAGTCGGGCTATCACAACTCCTACTCGCGGCTCGACTCACAGGAGCCTGCAGTGGCGATTACGAGCAACATGTCGAAACCATCGAGCGCTCGCTGTATCCACCCTTTCCAGGACCGTGGACTGACCCCTCGTGAGGGTGCGCGGCTACAGACGTTCCCGGACTCGTACCGACTCGAAGGTGGACTCGTCTCCGTCCGTCAGCAAATCGGGAACGCGGTTCCCCCGTACCTCGGCGAGGCTCTCGGATACTATCTCAACGAGGGCGTCTACGACAGGGAACTGACCGAAGCAGACCAGGACCGGATTTCAAAGATACGCTGTGGACCGTTTTCACCTGAAGAGTTCACAAAAAAACGAAAAAATCTCGATGGGCCAACTCAGCAGGCAACTCTGAGTCAGGGGAGCCTGAAATAGCGTGGCTCGGCTAAGACGGTCTCATATGACGTGACTGTTTAAATTCGAAAACCGTCACTCGTCGTCAGCCAGTTCCGCTTCGGCTTCGTCGGCGCCGCGCTCGGCCGGACTGTCCCGGTTTCACTCCCGAACTGCCGGCGAGTCAGTCGTCGGCGGCCGCCGGGGCCTGCTGTGTGTTGGCGGCGTCGAGTTCGCGGACCGGCTCCCAGGCCAGGTCGCCGGCGTACTCGAAGGCGGCCTCGCGCTGTGGGTCGACGACGGTCAGCGAGAGCCAGCCGTTGTCCAGCAGCGTCGCCAAGTCCTCGTGGGTCGCGAGGATGCGTTCGACCTGGTCACGCGGGGCGTGGACGACAGTCGAGAGACGCAGCGGCTGGTGGTACGGGTCGTCGGCACCTGCGGTGAGTGACTGCAGGGGGAGGCCACGCATCAGGTCGCCGCCGTTGCCCTGGACGACGCCGACGTTGCCGACGGGGTTCTGGGTCACCTTCGACCCGCTGCCGTAGACGCTGGTGTCGACGGTCGCAAAGTAGTACTGGTTGTTGATCCACTGGGTGATGACCATCGGGCCGGTCATGATGGCTTCGAGCGCGTCGCCGCCGGGGTCGGTCGTGTGGTCGTAGGAGTGCAGGAAGGCACGCCCGTCGAGGCTGAGATTCTCCGTCAGTTCGCGCGGGCCGATGACGAAGGCGGCGTTGCCGGCCAGCCCCCACTCGGGGCGGGTCTGTGCCCAGTCGACCGAGCGGCGCTCCGTCTCACGGACGGGGTCGTCGGCCGTGGCGTCCATGTCGTCGAGGCGTTCCTCGGCCGAACCTTGCTGTGCGGTCGCGAGGTCAGCACGGAGCGCGTCGATATCATCGCGGTGGCTCTCGGGGGCGTGGGCGTCGAACAGCGTGATTTCGTCGGTCGTGGTGTCGTGTTCGGCCGCGAGGAAGTGGGTGTCCGCGGGCACGTCAATGCCGCGGTCGGCCAGTGAGGCCCGGACGGCGTCGTCGTTACAGATGGTCGCGAGCACGCGGGCGCTCGGCCCGCCGGGGTTGCCGGCACAGGCACCACAGTCCAGACTGGAGTCGAAGGGGTTGTTCGCGGTGGTCGCGGCGTGGCCGGTGAACACGACCAGGCGACCGAACGTCTCGATGCCCATCAGTTCGAAGGCGGTGGCGGCGTACTCCACTTTCTCCGCGTGGGTCAGCCCCTTGGGAAGGTCGCCCTTGACGCCGGTCTCGTGGTCGAGGGCGGGCTCACAGAACTCGTGGTCGTGGGGGATGCGCTCGTTGACGCCATCGAAGAGGTCATAAACAGCGCCGGGGATGAGCGTGCGTGCGGCCAGGGCGACCCCGTAGCCGCTGCCGGCGGTCTCGACGAGGGTGTACGCCGTCGCGGCGTTGCTCTTGAGTGTCTTGACCGCGTGCCTGGCCGTCTCGAGCAGGCCGGCGCGCTGGTCGTGGGCCGCGGCGGTCTCGGGGTCAGTCACCTCGTCGTCGATGCGGTGGGCGGCGTCGATGACGGGCGGGCAGGCGTCGACGCTCACCGCATCACCGTGGCCCGTGTGACGCATCGGAATCCCGAAAAAACCGGCGTAGCCGTGTGTCTCGTAGGCTCCCGTCGTCTCGACGTGGCGGCGGATAATCTCAGAGCGGGTGTCGATGCAGAACACGAGCTGTGTGGCCGTGCGCTCGTCGTCCCCGCCGTCGACGGCCGCGGCCTCCTCGGTCACTGCCGTGACGAGGTCGTCGCGGTAGCTGTCCTCCCAGGCGCGCAGCCAGAGTTCGGCCAGCGGCGGCTCCTCGTCGGTCTCGGCCTCGACGGTGGCGGGCTCGACGGGGGCGTCGAACTGGGCGGTCAGCGCCAGCCGGGCGGCGAGATACCCGGCAAGGGAGATGGGGGCGGCGTCCTGCCAGGGCCCGTCGGCGTCGACGCGCTGTTTGATGAACCCGGTCCAGCCGGGCAGCGCGGCGAAGTGTGCGGTGAAGATGTCCTGCCACTCATTTTCGGGCACGTCGGCGAGGACCTCACGGACGGCGGCGACGGGGTCGGCGGGCAGCGTCGCCAGTTGTTCGCTGTCGGGGATGTCGCCGTCGTGGCGGGCGATGGTGCGGATGGCCTCGTAGAAGCCGTCCTCGCGGCCGGGCAACACCCAGTCGGCCTCCCCCTGGTCGAGGAACGCTTCGAGCCACTTCGTCAGGACGACCCCGACGCGGTCGGTTTCGGGCGCGGTGTCCCGCGTGGACTCATCCTCGTCGGCCAGTTCTGCGAGCGTCGCCTCGGGGTCGGCGTCGTAACCGTGGGCCGAGAGATGTTCGGCCAGTGCTGCTTCGTCGATGGCGCCGGCCTCCCAGGCCGAGCGGAACACGTCGGCGCTGGGGTAGCCACACCCGCCAAAGAGGGCCGTCGAGTCGGCGACGGCCTCGTGGAACGGCCGGTCTTCGAATCCGGCAAGCGGGTTCGCCGTCACGAATGAGTGCAGCGGCCAGACGCGGCCGACCGGTTCGGCGGCGCGTTCGATACAACCGTCGATTGCGTCGTCAGTACTCATTGTAGTCCTCCGTGGATGTCAGCAGGGTGTCGGCGGCTGGCTGTCCGACATTCAGCAGCGCCACGTAGAGGCGCTTGCTCCTCGTGTAGACGCCGAGTTCGATGGCCGCGTACGCCGCGACGAAGACGGCGGCGACGAGCCAGTGGACCGGCGTGAGTGCCGTCGGGGCGGTGACGACCGGCAGGCCCGATAGCAGCGCCGCGATGGCCTCGTAAGCGGCGGCGTAGACGGCGATTGCCGGGACGGCTACGAGCGGCACGGCCGAGTAGCGGACGGCAGGACCCAGGGAACTGTAACTCAGCACGTCCCGGGCGGCGTGCATCGTCGTGAGGACGACGAACAGAACGAGCAGGAGTCCGGAGTCGGCCGCGGTGCCCTTGCCGGTCAGGAACGCGAAGACCCCGCCGCCGAGAACGGCCGTCACGGCGATGGCGAGGATGTCAAGCGCGCCCACGGAGGGGCTCGCCGACGCGTGCGGGGATTTCTGGTCGACCTGGTCGCCGGCTGAAAGGAAGAGGTAGGCTTTGTAGAAGCCGTGCAGGACGAGGTGGGTGAGCGCGGCGGCGAAAAAGCCCAGCCCGACCTGCAGAAGCATAAAGCCCATTTGCCCGATGGTCGAACAGCCCAGCCGGCGTTTGACCGTCGCCTGGACGGACTTCAGCAGTTTACCAAGCAGCGCGCTCGTGGCACCGACGACGAGGACAGCCGTCATGAGGGTGACGCTGTCGGCGAAAACTGGTGCGAAGCGGGTGAGCAGGATGCCCCCGGCGTTGACAAAGCCCGCGTGCATCAGCGCGGAGGCGGGCGTGGGTGCGGTCATCGACGAGAGGAGCCAGGTGTGAAAGGGAAGCAGCCCGGACTGAATCATCGCCGCGAGGACGAGCGCGCCGACGACGACGAGCGTCGTCGTTCCCGAGAGCGCGGCGGCGTCGTCGGCGACCCCTGAGAGGGTCGTTGCGCCCGTCTCCAGCCAGAAGGCGCCGCCGGCGAAACCGACGAGGAGGCCGCTCGCGATGAAGTAACGGCGTGCGAGTGAGCCGGCGGCCTGTGCCTGTGGCCAGCCACGGACGTGGCCGATGAGCGATGCCATTGTCAGTCCCATAGCGAGCCACGCGGCGGCAAAGAGCGCGAGGTGGGTTGTGGCGGCAAGCATCATCACTGCGAGCGTGAACGCGAAGATACGGCGGAAAAAGCGGCTGATGTGGGCCTCACCGGCCATGTACCGGCGCGAGTAGGAGTGGACGATGGCGCTGAAGAAGGTGGCCACGGCCCACAACAGGACCGTCAGGCCGTCGACGGCGACAACTCCATCGACGGTCCAGGTGCTGGTGGTCCAGACCTGTGTGGCGAGGGCCGCGAGACTCCCGAGGAACAACGCCCACATGAGTCGCGTGAGCGCCACCGGCGTCAGCGGCGTGTCGTCCGATGGCGTCGGAACCTGTGCGACTGTCCTGGTGTGGTCGTGTTCTGGCATGGGTTTCCTCGAGCAGCGCCCGGCGGGTGGACCGCTATCGTGCGTGCTCCACTCGATATAGAACGATTTGTGAAATAAATCTTCCTGTATGGACAAATCGTTCTCGATAATCCTGACTAAAGAACATTGTATTACTCACCTAACTCGAAGCCACGCTCCCGTCGCCGTTGTGGCCGAGAACCGTGCCGTTGGCCCTTCTCGCCGCGGCTGGTCGTCCTATCGCTTCCCCTTTCTCGTGGAATGGTATCCCGTCACACAGTTCCGGCCACGCCGCGGGCGGCGGCCGCACTCGGCGGTCGGCAAATCACAATCCGTTCTCGAACGGCACATAATGTATCAGTTCGTTCACGGCGCGGGCGCCAGGGACGGCCTACGACTCACACTTGAATTCGTCGAACGCGGTGGTCTGGTGGGTTCGGACCAGCACTTCGTCGGCGACGGTCAGGCCCATACCGAGCAGTTCCTGTGCCACCGGCGTAATATCGTCGTCGGTCTCGCCGACTGCCGTCACGAGGAGGTTCTGCTCGCCGGTGACCAGTTCCTGGACGGAAACGACCCCGGAGATTTCGAGAATCTCGGGGATGAGGTCGCCACGCTCCGGAATCGACGCCGTGCAAAACAGCAACATCCGGAGGGAGTACCCCGATTTTCCGTAGTCGACGTCGGCGCTGTACCCCTTGATGACCTCGTCGGCTTCGAGCCGCTGGATGCGCTTTCTAACCGTACTGCCAGCCGTCCCGGTCCGTTTGGCGATTTCGTCGGACGACGTGTTGCGCGCGTCCTCCTGCAGCGCGTGGAGAATCGCCTTGTCGACATCGTCCACGTCCTCAGTTGTCATACACACACGTTGTCGGGCCGTCCCAAAGTCACTTCGGCTGGCTTCAGGGGGCGGTTCAGAGCTGTTCGGAACACTCCTGACAGACGGTGCGCTCCCGGTCGTTTCTCGCCCCGCAGTGTGGACAGCGCCGACCGGCGGCGTCGGTCCCGTCGGCCGCACGCCCGTCGTGTCGGCGTTCGGTCTCCCCGTCGGATTCGGCCCGGTCGATGTTTCGTTGCTGGTGCCGGCCCAACCCCTCCAGGACGATATCACGGATGACAGGCAGGGTGAGCGCGAGCGCAAACAGCAACAAGGCCGTGACGAACAGCAGGTAGAGTCGACCGTCCATCATCCTCGTTTGACCCCGCGGGCAATTAGTGGCTGTGACGGTTCACACCGCCGCGGGCTTTCGAAATCCTTTTGACTTCTCTTACCGACCCTCGGAACGTCGAACGGCGCGCCGCCTTAGCTCAGACTGGGAGAGCACTCGACTGAAGATCGAGCTGTCCCCGGTTCAAATCCGGGAGGCGGCATTCTGATTTCACTCGGTTTGCATTTGAGAGTGGTACGTACTCGACTGGAAATCGTGACCTTGAGGCGCTCGTGCTGCGTGGCCCCGCGATGTCCGCTGGCAGGGAACGACCGTGGACCCGACGACCCGGTGGCCCGCACGTCCCGTTGACGAGCAGTCGCCGACCCGGCGGTTTCGCGTCGAGAGCCGCGGCATCGGCTTCGGCCCGTTCGGTGTCACCACCAGCAACGGCATCACACCGACCGATACCTCCGAGGGACGCACTGACGGCTACAACGCGCTGGACTGGGTCGACCCCGCAAGCGGCGTCGACGAACTCCGCTTTGGCGGCGAGATAACCGAGTTCGTCTTGACGGACGATACCCGAGTGGTCGCCGACGGCTCGGCGGTTGCGCTGGGGCGTCTCTGAGCCGGTAGGAACCGTCATCATCGAGGGACTCCGCCACCGCCGACTGCGCGAAAATATTCCTCATAGTGTCAGTTATTGAACTTGAATACAATGCGGTCGTGGTGCCGGATGGAGCGCCGTACTTTTTCATATCGGCTATCACGGACATACTGGCCTGTGAGGGCCTCGACTCCATCGCGCTACCGCCGAATTCGCAAAACCTTATTCGGCTGGAAGCGCCAGAGGCAACCACGAAACACTCCTGACAGCCGAGTCTTCGACTCGCGCGACGAGTCGACGATGGCGAGCGGTTCTGTTGCCGTCTGAGTTTAGATTCCGGACGTGAGCAACTATTTTTAAGCGGGCTGTTGCTCCCTGCACCAGCGTGGCGAAAACACTCGGCCGAGCGTCGACCCGGGAGGGGTGGGACAGGCGAACCGGATGTCGTGTGACCCGGTCAGGACTCACGGAGTCGCATCCCGACGCCGACAAGGGCGATTATGAGTCCGGCGGCGGCGCCGACGGCGCCGAGAATCTGGCCGCCCGAGGGACCGTTGACGAACTCGATTGGCTCGTAGGTCGCGACCGTGTAGTACGTGCCGTTCCAGGAGAGGTAGTAGAGCCGCTGACTCCCGAGGAGGCTGCTGGAGAGTCCGTCGGACTGATAGATGGGTGGCATCTCGGAGACGTTTATCGGCCCGTCCTGCGTTGCGGCCCGGTCGATGACATCTCGGGTCTCGGCCGGGAGGTCCGCGTAGACGACGCGGACCCTGTTCGTTGCTTCGGTCACCTCAACTCGGTACTCGTTGCCGGTGGCTTCGTCGGGCCTGACCCCGTAGAAGCGCCCGTTATACTCGACGTAGTAGCTGATTCCCGAGTCGAACTCGCTGATGGCCGGGAACGTGGGAAAGGTTGTCCGGTAGCTGGCCCCGGTCACCGTTCCCGCGTCGGTCGCGTTCTCCGAGAGGTTGCCGAACCGATCGCCGCCGACGATGGTCGACCTTACCTCGACCCTGTCCGATGGCCCGCTGCTACCCGCGGTAACTGCAACGACGCCGAACAGCACTGTCAGACCGAGCCCGGCCAGAATCAGGACCTGCCCGCTATCGGATCCGCCCTCGGTCGCTTCCCCGTCAGACATGTTTTTGCGAATGGAATATTGGCCTAAGTGTTTTCTGGAGAAAGAACCGGCAGCACCGCTCGGAACACACACTACGCGCCTCACTGGATGGTGTCCAGTCTTCGAAGCCAGGGCCTACCAGGGAGCGCCCCGTTTGACCGACTGCTCGGGCGTTCTGAAGGAACGCTTAAGAAACGTGGCCGCGATGGTTCGGCCGAATGGCTGGCTACGTGTGTACGGTCGCCGGTGGCAACGGCGGCGTCGGCAAGACGACGACGGCGATAAACGTGGCTGCGGTGCTCGCAGCCGATGGGTACGATGTCGCGGTGGTCGATGCGGACCTCGGGATGCCCAACGTCAGCGAGATGCTGGGCGTCGACCACGAGGAGAGTCTCCACGACATCCTCGCCGGGCGCGCGACGGTCAGCGAGACGCTCACCGACACGCCGGGCGGGATGACCATCATCCCCGGCGAGCCAGCACTCGAAGCGTACGCCGAAGCTGACCCGCAGAAACTCCGGACGGTCATCAAGACGCTCCGGCGCGCGTACGACGTGGTCATCGTGGATACGGCGGCGGGACTCAGACAGGAAAACACCGTGCCGCTGGAGCTAGCTGACGGCGTCTTGCTGTTGACGACGCCGGATTACGTCTCGCTGACGGACACGACGAAGACGGGCCAGTTGGCGACGCGCGTCGACAGCGAGATTCTCGGCGCGCTCATCGTCCGGGTCACCGATGACACCGACATCGGCGACATCAGCGAGGCCTTCGACTTTCCGGTGGTAGGGGCAATCCCGGCCGACCTCGACGTGGTCGGTGACGAACCCCTCGTCGGCACCGCGCCAGAAAGCGAGCCCGCAGCGGCTTACCGGGAGCTGGCGACACAGCTCGAACGGGTCTTTTTCGACGGCGCCGACGGGGCGGCCCTCGAGACGGTCGAGCGCGACCGCTTCGAGTCCTGACCTCAGCTATCGTCGACCTGTTCGACCAGCGGCGCGACATCGTCTTGATCGGCGAGCGCCGCCAGCACGTCGCTGTCGTCGACGGCGAGCGTGTACGCCGGACGCCCTTTGCCGACCGGTGAGGTATCGTTCTGGTCGGCCATCGTCACCAGGTCTTCGCTTTCGAGGCGGTTGAGCGCGCGGCTGACTTCGGCTTCGGAGACTTTGCCAAGCGTGTCGATGTCGACGGACTCCAGTTGCTCGGCGTTGGCACGGATGACCTGTCCGGTGTGGACGGGCGTCTCCCCGCTTTGTGAGAGATGTGTGACGGTGAGAAGAACAACCTTGCCCGAGAGTGATAGCGACGTGATGCTGTCCGACATACGCAGTCGCACGCACTCACTGGTAAAAAGCCCCGCTATTTGCTGTCTCAGGACAGCACGTCGTCCCACGGGGCTGGATGGGACGGGCGGCTGGACGCAGATACCGGATGGGTTCGTCTCGGGGCCTGTTGGCGGCGGATTGTTCATAGCAAACCGATACTTTCGCAAGGATTATTACGCTGCCCCGTCATTAACGAAAGGAAATGGCGAAAGGTAAGGTTGATTTCTTCAACGACACCGGCGGTTACGGTTTCATCGAGACTGACGATGCGGACGAAGACGTGTTCTTCCACATGGAGGACGTTGGCGGTCCGGACCTCGAAGAGGGACAGGAGCTCGAATTCGACATCGAGCAGGCAGAGAAAGGCCCGCGGGCGACGAACGTCACCCGCCTGTAAACGAACGCAGTTGTCGCTTTCCGGCAGCTGATTTTTCAATTCTTCGTGTCGACGAGCGATAGGGCCGGTCGGCACCCCTCACTCTACCAGCGGTTCGCTCGCTCGGTAGATAATTCGCATCGGCAATCCCTTGGCATCGGTCGGCGGGTCCAGCGGGAGCGAGTACCGCTCGCCCGGCCCGGGCTTTGTGGCGTACGCCAGCACCGTCGCGTCGAGTACGTCGTCGACGGCGACATCCTCGCCACCAGCCGCCTCGGCGGCAGATTGGACCACGGCGGGCGCGTCCGCGTCGAAGGTGGCGAGCGTGCGCATCCGCTCGGCGTACCCGCCTGCCTTCCGTTTGGAGTGTTCGAGCGGCTCACCGGCCAGCGCCCGGAAACAGACTTCGGGGTGGGACTCCGCGAAGGCGTCGCGGGCCTCGGGGACGTTCCGGAGCAGGTCGTCGACGGCGGCGATACCCTGGCTGATATTGAACGCCTGTTTCGAGAGGCTCCGGCCCGACTTGCGCTCGTTGACCCGCTTTGCGGCCTTGTAGCCGTGTCGCCGGGTGGCCTCCCGCACCGGTGGCGTGAACACCGAGCGACTGCGCGGCCCCAGCACGCTCCGGGCGAGTTCGTCACACTTTCGCCTCTCCTCCCCATCCTTGATGAGCCCGATGGGCATGTCGATGAGCACCCGCTCGGCGGCGTCCTCGTAGCGGTGCCAGAGTTCGCCGATTTCCTCGAAGACGGCGGCGTGGTCGAAGCCCGCCCGGTCGAAGGCAACGGCGAACCACGACCCCGAACTCCAGTCGACACCCAGCGACAACGACTGCGACTCGGCCATACACAACGGTTCGGCCCTGTGATTAAAAATCCTCGCGCTACCGGGTATGTGGTGTTCGTTCTTTCAATACGGCGGCTCACAACAGCAACAAAGCCCCTGTACTATCGACTCCTGCGACCCGCTGTCGCAGAAAGTCGGAGGTTTTCAGGAGTGAGCGGAGCGAAGCTCCGCGAGCTACCGAAGAGCAACGCCCTTCGGGCATGACGAGAGAGCTCTGCTCTCTCGGACCACGCTCCAGGAGGTGCTTGTATCGCCCTCAGAAATCGGAGATTCCTGACGGGCTGTCCCCAGAACGCGGAGCATTCTGATGTGCACGGAAGCCGTTTGCAGCTTCCATACCGGTAAAGAGCTTTTTGTTCCGAACATCTGGGTTCATCGATAGTGTGGCCCTCTTCAGTCCCTCCCGCGTAGACTGTCCCGTCCAGCTATCAGATGGGACTGAAAGGGGCGGTTGTGAACGCGAACCCTGAGGACGTAAGCACCGCAACGCAGTGAGGAGCGCAGCGAGTCACGGGAGCGTTCACAGCCGGGGCTTTCCTGCTGTTCACATCGACCGTCACTCACCGAACTCCAGAGCCCATCCCCGTGGACATAAGTTCGTTTACCGACAGGGTTGCACTCGTTACCGGCGGCGCGGCGGGCATCGGCAAGGACGTGGCGCTGGCACTCGGCGAGAGCGGGGTGTCCGTGGTCGTCGCGCCCGGCTTTACCGACACCGGGATGTTTGCCGATGCGGGCGTGACCGCCAGCGAGCGAACGAGGCACACGTCCGCGGATTCCACCCGATGGGTCGTTTCGGCGAGTCCAAAGAGATCGCCGACGCGATTCGCTGGCTCCGTTCGAACGAGGCTTCCTACGTCACCGGCACAGTCCTGCCGGTCGACGGCGGGTACATGAGTCAGTACTCACTCCCCGCCGACAAAGACTGTCTTCAGCCGCGAGCCACAATTCGGACAGCACAGCGTCTGCCAGCGGTCGCTGTCGAGGCCACCGTACGTTTCGGTCCGAGTCGCATCCGCCCGCGACACGTCGGCGTCGCAGGTGTCACAGTGCAAACCCCCGGCCATTGCTGTCGCGTTAGGCCGTCTGGAACAGCGCTTCCGGCGGGCCGCCGGGCAGTTCGTCCCGGTCGTGGTCGGCCCCGAAATCGAGGTCCGGCCCGGCCGCGATAATCCGCGAGGGCGTCACATCCGGGTGGGTGGTGTAGTAGTGTTCCTTGATGTGGTCCATGTTGACCGTCTCGCCGATGCCGGGCGTCTGGTAGAGGTCACGCAGGTACGGCCAGAGGTTGTCGTACTCGTGGATGTGCCGTTTGTTGCACATGAAGTGGGTATGATACACTTGGTCGAAACGCACAAGCGTCGCGAACATCCGGAGGTCCGCCTCGCTCAGGCGGTCACCGGCGAGGTACCGCTGGTCGGTAAGCACCGAATCCCAGTGGTCCAGTGCGTCGAACAACTCATCGACGGCGTCGTCGTACGCCTGCTGTTTCTTTGCGAACCCGGCGCGGTAGACGCCGTTGTTG
>CAZOQK010000034.1:0-4039 GCA_964581735.1 uncultured Halobacteriales archaeon
GCATCTTCGTCGGCTCCGGCGTCTTCGGTGCCGAGAACCCCGAAGCGATGGGCACCGCCGTCGTTGAGGCGGTCAACCACTGGGACGACCCCGAGACGCTGGTCGATATCGCCTCCAACGCTGGCGAGGGGATGAGCGGCGACGCGAACGTCGACCTGCCCGATGAAGAGAAGATGCAGGACCGCGGCGTCTGAGATGGCCGAGCGCAGCGAGCAGTCCGGCGTCGGGACACCCACCGACAGCGACCGCTCGCCCGCCGACATCGTCAACGGCATCGACCGGCCAGTCCTGTTGTTCGACGGCGTCTGTAACCTCTGTAACGCCACCATCAGAGCCATCGTCCGGCTGGACGACGCGGGCGAGATTCTGTTCGCGCCGTTGCAGTCCGACGTTGGCGCCGAACTGCTCTCCCGGACGGCTCTTGCTGCCGACTACTTCGAGTCGGTCGTTCTCGTCGAGGACGGCGAGACCTACACCAAATCCGACGCTATCATTCGGGTCTGTGAGAAACTCGACGGGCCGCTGCCACTCGTCGGCCCTCTGCGCCGTCTCCCCAAAAGTCTGCGGGACGGCGCGTACGACATGATGGCCGAGCACCGCTACCGCATCTTCGGCCGAAAAGACGAGTGTCCGGTCCCCCCCGAACACATCCGCGAGCGGTTCATCGAGCGGTCGCTGGCCTGACCCGGGCGGCCGACAAGCCGGGCTTAGTGTATCAAATAGTATCAGTCAGATGTTATTTGCTGTGTGTAGGTGTTAGTACTGTGACACTCATAACCGAAACCGATGACTCCACAACACAGGGTGGCGAAAGTGATACGACGGTAGCTCTCGGCAAGGGTGTCGACTGGCTCGTGGCCGCGTTGCTGGTCTCTATGGGAGTGTCGGTCGCGGTGTTCGGCGGGTTCCTCAACGCCGCCGCGAACCGCGCGGACATCGCCGCCCTCGTCGCCGAGGGAACGATTCAGTCCACGACACTCAGCGACGCCGAACTCGCCGATATCAGCCACGCGCTGGCGTGGTGGGGCGGCGTGGGACTGGCCGCCGTTGGCCTCCTGCTGGTCATCGGTGGCGTCGTCTTCTTCGCCTGCCGCCGCCGTGAGCGCACCCGCCGCCCAAAGGTGGGCATCGCCGGCCCCAACACGATGACTAACGCCATCATCGGCGCAACCGTCAGCGTCGTTGTCTTCTTTGTCCCGCTCTCGCCGGTTCTTGACGGGCTGGTCACGGGCTCTCTCCAGAAGGGGACCCACATGGACGGTATACGGGTCGGCGGCCTCGCTGGCCTCGTCGCCGCTGCCCTCATCGCACTCCTGTTCGCCTCGCTCATCACCGGGCTCTTTGGCGCGCCCACGGCAGTCGGTGTCGGGTTTGAAGGGGGGTTGATGACCGTCGCGCCTGCGGTCGCCGCCACCGTTTTAACGCTCTATCTGGTCGTGTTGAGCGCCGTTGATGGCTACTTCGGGGTCTATCTGGACGAGCACCGCGGGCAACCTCACGAGGACGACCAGGCGCCCACGGCCTGACCCGAACACAATCTTTGGGGTCGTCCAGCCCTTAGCACTGTCGATGCCAGCCTTCGAGATGGAGTGGCGCGACGTGTTTTTCGCCAGCTACCCGGTCGACCACAGCGTCGTCCGCCCGCACCTGCCACGGGCGCTTGACCTCGATACCTTCGAGGGGGACGCCTACCTCTCGGTGGTCCCATTTGTCATCGGTGACATCCGCCCGAAGGGGCTGCCCGCGGCGGTGGGTCTGAGTACGCCGGAGCTGAACCTCCGGACGTATGTTGAGTTGGAGGGCAAGAAGGGCATCTACTTCTTCAACCTCGATGCCGACGACCTGCTGGGCGTGCTCGGCGCACGGGTGTTCAATCATCTGCCGTACTACCACGCTGACATGGTGTACGACCCCGGCGAGCGGACGACGTTCCGGAGCCGACGGCGCACGCCAGGGACACGCCCGCTTTCATTCGCGGCCGAGTACGGCCCCGAGGGCGACTCCTACCGGCCGGACCCGGGGACGGTGGAACAGTTCCTCGTCGAGCGGTACTGTTACTTTACTGAGGGGCCGGATGGGGCAATCCGGTATGCCGACATCAGCCACGAACCGTGGCGGCTCCGGGAGGGTACCTGGACCGTCTCGGAGTCGACTATCTTCGAGGCCAACGGGTTCGACCGGCCCAAAGGGGCGCCAGTCCTCTCCCACAGCGAGGGGCTGTCGGTGACGGCAACCGCAAGCCAGCGGTGGGACGGCTGAACCCAAGGCCCAAGTCACCGCCCCGCTTTCTCGCGGGTATACAGGCCGTTCCAGTCGCCGTGTTGTGGAACACACTGCTGCCCCCGGACGCACAGAGGGTACTGGAGCAGCTGACCTCGACCGAGGGCCGACTCGCGGTGAGTGTGGGGATTTTGTCCATCACCGTCACTGTCAGTATCGCAATCGCGCCCTTCGTTGTCCGGCGGCTGGCGGTGTACAGCAGGGAGTTCGTGCCCGCCGGCCGCGCCAGCGACGCACTCGACAGGGCGGGCGAGTACATCCCGACGACGCTCAGCGGGCTCGTGCTCCGGGCGCTCCAGGTGGGCTTGTTGCTTGTTGCCGTCGTCTCGCTGCTCGTCGTCTGGGGACTCGTCGGCATCGCTGTCGATATTCTGACCCTCCTCGGGCTGTCGATACTCCTGCTTGCAAACGTCGTCACGACGGCCGCAATCGGGCTGGCGGCCTACGTCGCCTTGGATGTGCTGCAGGACAGCATCGAGCGGTTCGCCTCCGACAGCGACCGCATCACCGAACACCAGAAGGAGATCATCCTCCGGGTGGGCAACATCAGCATCATCGCGCTGTTTCTGGCGAGTACGCTCACCATCTGGGGTGTCGACCTCTCTGGGCTACTCGTCGGAGCGGGCTTTCTTGGTATCGTCGTCGGCTTAGCCGCCCGCCAGACGCTGGGGTCGCTCATCGCCGGCTTCGTCCTCATGTTCTCCCGTCCGTTCACCATCGGTGACTGGGTCGAAATCGGTGATCAAGAGGGTGTCGTCACCGAGATTACCATCGTCAACACCCGACTTGAGAACTTCGACGGCGAGACAATCGTCCTACCGAACGACCGCGTGAGCAACGAACCCATGATAAACCGGAGCGACAGGGGGAGCCACCGCATCCGTCTCGACGTTGGCATCGACTACGCTACCGACACCGACCGGGCTATCGAGGTGGCACAGGACGCTCAGGGAGGTCCGGCCGATTACCGACGCCCCGCCGCCCCGTATCATCCCCAAATCCTTCGCCGATTCCGCTATTATCCTGGAGATGCGCTTCTGGATAGACAGGCCGATGCCACCCCGGAAGTGGCGTGCAATCAGTGCCGTCGTCCGCGCCGTCAACGACGCCTTCGACGAGGAAGGCATCAAGATTCCCTTCCCACAACAGGAACTCTCCGGGCGCGCGGAAACCGGCGGGTTCCGCGTCCACGACGAAGCAACCGAGCGTCGGGCCGACGACGAACGGAACATCGAATCCGCCCCGGACGAGTAACTCAGTAAATCTGTGCGCCGTCGCCGATTTTCGTCTGGTGGACGGTGGCATCGACGCCGTGTGCGTCAAACGCCTCCAGCATCGCCGTCCCGACGCGCCGTCGGCTCCCCTCGTAACAGGCCGCGATGACGGCCGGGCCGGCGCCGCTGATGGTGACGCCGGTCGCCCCCGCGTCGAAGGCCGCCTCCCGCACGTCGTCGTAGCCGTCGATGAGCTTCGCGCGGGCGGGCGTCACGACTGAATCGTACATGCCCGCACCGACAAGTTCGGGGTCGTCGCGGTGCATTCCCGTCGTGAGCGTGGCGGCGTTGCCGACGGTCTCGACCAGTTGGGAGACTCTCGCGCCGTCGGGGACGACGTTGCGGGCATCACGCGTCGAGACGACGATGTCGGGCAGGCAGACCACCAGCGGTACCTCGGCGTCGACCGTCCGGACGCCATCGTCGGTGGCGATAGTGAACCCGCCCATGATCGCGGGGGCGACGTTGTCGTCGTGGGCGTCGCC
>CAZOQK010000034.1:4049-15391 GCA_964581735.1 uncultured Halobacteriales archaeon
CATCAAGCGCGACGGCGGCGGCGGCGGCGCTTGCGGCAGAGGAGCCAAGGCCCGACGCGGGGCGGATGCCCTTGTCTATCCTGATGTGTGCGGGCGCATCGAGCGCGTCGGCGACGGCGCCGACGGTGTTTTTTTCGGGGTCTTCGGGGATGTACTGGCTCCCCGCGCCCGTGACTTCGATACTGACTCGGTCGGCTTTCTCGACGCGGACGACATCGGCCGGGTGCGAGAGTGCAACGCCGAAGACATCGAAGCCACTGCCGAGGTTCGCACTCGTCGCTGGCGCCCGGACGGTCAGCATACTCCCGCGTTTCATGGAGGCAGGCAAAAAGGTAGCGGACCGAAGCTAGTCATCGGCCGGGTCGGGCTGTGAGCGCTCGCGCTCCGTGTCGCGCCCGTCGGTGTCGGGCTCGGGCCAGTCGGTGCCATAGACGATGCCGCCGACGACGGCGTAACTCCCCAGCCACACAAGCGCCAGGTCGGCCAGTGCAAACGGCGAGCCGACGAGACGGCCCGCCGCGGGGTTGACCAGCGGGATGCGTGCCAGCGAGAACAGCCCCCAGGAGAGGCAGGCGACCACGAGTAGCGTGGCGCCGGAGGGGTCACGGTCAGTCCAGACGATGGCACTCGCAAGCAGTGCCGCCGGCGGGACGGCGAGTGCAAGCGTCGTCGGGACGGCCACCGTGGCGACAGAGAGGTGGGTCCCAAGCGAGACACCCACGGTCAACACGACAGCCAGCACACCCGGGAAGTACCGGAGGAAGTTGGTCACGAACGCCGAAAGGCCGGTCCGGCTCATGCCGCCACCCCCATCCCGATGAGTTCGCCGTCGGCCACGGCGTAGACGCTCCCGGGTGCGAGACCGACCGATTGCACCGACCGCCCCGGCAGGAGTTTGACCCCGGTCTGGTCGCCGGTCTCCGGGTCGAGTGGGAGGATACCGTCGGTCGTCGGTGCGAACGCCCGGCCGGGCGTGGCGACGGGCTGGGGCGGACTCCTGCCAGTCGCCCTCGTCCACTGTGTCGTGCCGGTCGCGGCGTCAAGCCCCCGGATCTCCAAGTCAGTGCCGATGTAGACCGTCTCCGGGCCGGCGGTGACCGCGACGCCGCCGTCGATGCCCTCGCTGGTCGCCCACAGGGGGGTGCCGTCGGTTCGGCTCAGTGCCGTCACCGTCGGGCCGTCGTCGGGCGAGAGATGCCGGAGCAAGACGGCGACATCGGTCACCGCCAGCGCCCGGCCGCTCGGGGGGTTCGACCGCCCGAGCGACGCCGACCACTGCACCGTGCCGGTTGAATCGGTCGCACGGAGCCGCCCATCCGCCCACCAGAACAGCGCGTCGTCGGCCGCAGCGACGAGCGTGCCCAGTGTCTCCGTCTCGAACGAGCGGCGCTGGAAGCCTGTCCCCGGGTCGATTTCGAAGTATGTGCGCTGGCCCGGTAGGTACGCGTCGCCGTCGCGGGCCAGAATCGTCGGGAACGGCTGCTGGGAGGGGGCGAACTGCCCAGTCCAGCGTGACGAGCCGTCGCCGGTGTCGACGGCGTGGACCGTCGCGTTTTCTTGGACGAGGAGGGTATCATCCACCAGCGATGGAAGGGCAAACGACCCTTCATTGGCGCTGTAGGTCCACCGCTTTGTGCCGTCGGAACGGCTGTACGCGAGAATGCGGTCGTACTCCCGGACGTAGACCGTTCCGGGGCCGATACACTCGACGGTGAGCGAGCCAGCGTCGTCGGGGCCGGCGGCCCACCGCCTGGAGAGCAACTCCGGGTCGGGCGAGGCCGACGTGAACTTCCGGTGGGATGGGTCCGCCCAGCGCTGCTGCCAGCGGGCGTCGTCACCGTCCGTGGCTGCGGCGTCGAACAGCCACGAGTCGAGGAGAAAACTCCCGGCGAAGCAGCCACCGCCAGCCCAAAGAAGGGCACGCCGGGAGACTGTTTGGGTACGTGACATTAGTACTATGTAGCCCACTGTACACATATATGGGTTGTCAACTTGGACAGCATTGCGGGAACACGGTAGGCTATTCTGAGCAATCGGCACCGACCGGTAACCAAGTGATGAGTTGTCACACCAGGATGCAGAGACGAGCCCTTAGTGCCCGGACGGACGGGTGTCGTCGCCCTCGGGGGCTGTTCAGAACGTCGTGCCCGTCAGGTAGCGCTGCTGAACGTTGAAGTTCACCTCGCCGACTGGCGTGCGGGCCGCCGGTTCGACGTAGTAATAAGGTGTACTCTGCAACTCAACGGAGAACCCGTTGAACCCACCCGCGATGCCCGCTGCGGCGTAGTCCGTCGGCTCGATGAGCGCAGTGTCGTAGCCGGCAATCGACGCCGCGGCCGTGATGCCAAGCGAGATGTCCCGGATGGTGCCACCGCCGTCGACGAGTACCTCTTCGAGGGTTCGTATCTGCCGTTCCGAGTTGTAACCGCCGCCGGGTTGTGATGGAACGTCCGGAAGCGACCGGTGGAGTGCCATGCCGGCTAGCAACTGCCGACGGGCGTCCTGCCCGCCCGCAGCCTGCCTGAGTGCGCGCCGGTATGCCGATGACTGCGCCGCGCTCGAGTGGACCTGCCGTATCGAGGCCCGCTGGTCTCGCTGCTGGACGTACGTCGACCGGAACACCGGGTACTCGAAGACGAACTCGCGGTCGTCGAGCGTCGTCGTTTTCACTGCAGTCAGATAGTACCCTTCGGTGACGTACCGCCGGTAGTTCTCGGTCGTTCTGTCCTCGAGTGGATACTCCAGCGGGCTCTGTATGCGCTCGCGCTCGAAGTTCCCCTGTCGGGCGTCGTAACGGTTGCTCTCACACACCTGCGTCGCTTCCGATAGCGGGGCACCCGGCTCGCGGACCAGCAGGAAATACTGTATCGCCCCCGTGTCGTAGGAGTCCGTCACAATGTCCACTTCGAAAGCGAGGCGGCGGCGCTCGCCGCGGGCCGGCAGCGAGACGCCGGCCCTGTCGACCCGGTCGAAGATGTTGTTCTCCATTGCGTCCTTGCCGCTCAGGAAGTCCGCCGCGAGAAGCGTCAGATCAGCGCTATCGCGGTCGAAATCGGCCCGCAGGTCCGACCCCACGAGTTCCACCACGGCCCGCGACCGCTCGACGGCCGTGAAGCGGCTGTACCGGGCACGAAGGGCCGCTTTGTTTGGGAGTTCCCCCTCCGGAGCCGTCGGGACCGGCGTCGACGGCTCCAGGGCTGGCGTCTTCGTCGCCGTCGGTGTAGCCCCGCCGGTGGTGTCCCCGGACGTGGTGGCGTCGCCACCCGAGGGCGTGGCGGTCGGTGGCGCCTCGTCAGTTCTGTCCGTACTCCCCGACTCGCCCGAACCACACCCCGCGAGCCCGACAACGCCCGCCGTCAGTGCCACGAGGTATGAACGACGTGTTGGCATCAAAACTGGCCGTCCATTTGATTGTATGGGTATGAAGGCTATCCGGCTGTGCACCCGAACGGCACAGGCGGGCGCCGCCTCGTAGCGGTCGAACGCACGAAGTCAGAAGGTCTTTGCCTGCCGGCCGGGATAACGGTCGTATGATAGGTGTCGTCGGTGGCGGGGTCGCCGGACTGGCGGCCGCGTATCGCCTGCAAGAATGCGGTCACGAGGTGCAGGTGTTCGAGGCCAGCGACGACCTCGGGGGGTTGGCCGCAACCTACGCCACCGGCGGCGACCGCATCGAGAAGTTCTACCACCACCTCTCGAAATCCGAGGAGACCATCGTCGACCTGGCCGACGACCTCGGCCTCGGCGACCGGCTTGAGTGGCTGTATGGCTCGGATGCTTACTACGTCGACGGCGTCGTCCACCCGATGAACAAACCCTGGGAGATTCTCGCCTACCCCCACCTCTCGATGTACGACAAATTCAGGCTGGGTATGCTCGTTCTCGATGTCGATGTCCGTGGCGGCGTCCCCGCCTTTGACACCTACGAGCGACTGGAGGATTTCGAGGACATGCCGGTCAGGGAGTTCATCATCGAACACACCTCCCGGGGCTGTTTCAAAAACTTCTTTTTCCCCTTGCTCCGGGCGAAGTTCGGCGACCGCTGGGAGGACGTGAGCGCGGCGTGGCTGCTTGGTCGCATCAAGTTCCGCGGCGAGCGGGACATCCTCAAGGGGGAAGTGCTTGGCTACTTCGACGGCGGCTTCGGCGTGCTGCTGGATGCGCTCGTTGACGCTGTGGGCCGGGCGAACATCACGACCGGTGCCCGTGTGACCGGCCTCGGCACCGACGGCGGGAGCGTCGACTCGCTGACCGTCGAGAGCGGGGGCGGAGAGCGGACCCACGACATCGGGGCGGCCGTGGTGGCGACGATGCCCAACGTCCTCGAAGACCTGACGGGCTACGAATGTGACATCGACTTCCAGGGGACGGTCTGTTCGGTCATCAGCATGGACGACTCCCTCACGGAAACCTACTGGCTGAACATCGCCGAGGAGGTACCCTTCGGCGCGCTCATCGAACACACGAACTTCGTTTCGCCCGACCGCTACGGTGGCGAACACCTCCTCTATGCTGTGAGCTACATCCAGTCGCCCGATGAAGAGTTGTGGCAAATGGACGACGACGGCGTCGAGGCGACGTGGCTCTCGGGCATCGAATCGCTGTTTCCGGGGTTTTCACGTGAGTCGGTCAACTGGATAGAGACGGCGCGCAATCCACGTACCGCACCTATTTATGAGCGGGGCTATCTCGACATGGTGATTCCCTACGACCTCGCCGACGCGGTCGCCGAGGGCGTCTACTACGCGGGGATGGCCTCCCGCGCCCAGTACCCCGAACGGTCACTCAACGGCGGCATCGTCGCCGGCTACGAGTGTGCCGACCGCATCGCCGAGGGCGCCGCCCCAAACGTCGCCCCGACTAGGTAGTGAGATTGAGACAGACGAAAGCCGCTTTTTATAATAAAAGAACTGTCGAATATGAACCGACGGACGCTGCTCACAGCGGTCGGCGCTGGCGTCGCCGGGCCCGCCGGCTGTTCGGACACGCTCGAGGAGTTCGGGCCGACCGAAGACGGGACAACGACACGAGCGACGGGCCGTTTGCCGGGACGGCCCGGCAGCGACACCGCGGCTTGTCGGTCACCCGATGACAGGTACAGCAACGACGCGCTCCCAGTGTGGAGCCTGCTGGGGACGGGTGACCGCGTTACCGACCTCGGCTGTCCGACCTTCGAGTGGGTCGACAACACTGTCTGCCAACACGGCGCGTTCGAGCCCGAGCCGGCCGTCATGATGAGCCGGACACAGCAGGTGTACATCAGCGAGGACAGCGACGCGCAAGCGACGTTCGCGCTCACAAACCGGAGCGGCGGCACCGTCGAAACCCACCCCCGGACGTGGACCATCCTGGAACCGACCCGGGAGGGCGAGGACTGGTCGCCCGCGGCCTCGGGCGGCCCCAGTTGTACCCGGACCATCCCACACGAAGAGAGTCACTGGCGGGAGGTCGGCATCGGGAAAGCACTCACAAGCGGGTTCATCGACGTAACCGCAGGCACCGCGGACCTCGAGCCGGGCACCTACGTCTTCGCCGCGCCCGCGTTCCTGCCCGAGGGCGACCACGTCATGTGTGCGGCGCCGTTCGACGTTGTCGAGGTGAACGACACGGACATCGGCGGGACCCCCGACCCGATGCCCGTCGAGGAAGAGACGCCATGACCCATGGGGACCGTGACGCGAACCGAGCCCTGACGCTCAGGCGTCGGCTTCCTCGGTGTCGGCGTCCTCGGGGACGCCGGGTGCCTCGGTCACGTCGACCTCCTCGGGTTCCTCGCCACCGCCGATGACGAGGTCGCCGTCGCCCGTTTCGACGTAGACATCGTCGGCGAAGCCACCCTCCGCGTGGGGGTGGGTGGGGTTGTCGAGTTTCTCCGGGGTCGATGGGGCCTCGGCGATGCCGTCGGTGGGTCGGAACTGGCCGAGCGGGTCGTCGATGGTGACGCCGTAGGCGTCGAAGAACGTCTCGTAACGCTCGTAGTGATCGGTAAGTTCGTCGCCCGGGAACTCCATCATCTCCGTCCAGCCGTGGTTGTAGAAGTCGAAATTCGCCTGGATGTGGGTGATTTCGCGGGCCTCGGCCTCGGTGTAGCTGTCTTCGAGCGCGGCGACGTAGGTGTCCATCGTCGCGTCGAAAAACTCATCAAGGTGGGCACGGCGGTCCTCACGGTGTGGCTCCTTGGCCTTGTCGAGGAAGATACCGGTGTGGAGGTCGACCAGTTTGTCGTTGACGTAGCCGCTGATGACCGGTGCGGTCAGTGCCTGCCTCGCTGCCCAGTGGCGGACGTTCTGACGGATTTTCATCTCATCCTTTCTAAGGGGAACAAGACTCTTGAATCGTCCGGAACTGAGCCACAGCGGAGCCGAGAACAGCGAGGCGCGGTGTACAGCTACCCCGTCGCACTCGCCGGACAGATAGCAATCCACATTAGGCACGGAATCTAACCTTCGTACATGAGCACGTCGCATGTAATCGTCGGCGACGGTATCGCCGGGAGTTCCGCCGCGGAGACAATCCGGGAGCAGGACCCCGATGCCGACGTGACCGTCATCACCGACGAAGGTGAAACACTCTACAACCGCATTCTCATCAAGGAGTTCGCCAAGGGCAAACTCCCCGAAGCGCCCATCTCCATCCACGAACCCGACTGGTACGAGGAGCGCGACATCGGCCTTGAACTCAACACCCACGTCACCGAGGTGGACGCAGAGGGCCACGAGGTGCACACCCACAGCGGCGACACCTACGAGTACGACAAACTGCTCATCGCCACCGGTGGCACTCCGGCACAGCTCCCCGTTGAGGGCGGCGACGCCGACGGCATCCACCACTTCTGGACCTTCCAGGACGCCCGGCAGATCCGCGAACATGCCGAGGAGTGTGAGAACGGTATCATCGTTGGTGCCGGTCTCCTGGGCATCGACCTGGCGGCGGTCTGTGCGGCACAGGACATCGACGCGAACTACCTGATGCGCGGGAACCGCTGGTGGCGCTACGCGCTCTCGCTGGAAGGGGCCGAAATCATCCACGACGCACTCGAAGACCACGGCGTGACCCCGGTGTTCGACTCCGGTGTCGACCACTTCGAGACCGACGACGACGGCGCCGTTGAGGCCGCAATCGACCCGAACGGTGAGCGGTACGAGGGTAACTTCTGTGGCATCGCCATCGGGCTGGATTTCAACACCGAGTGGCTCCGGGGCTCCGGCATCGAGACCGACGATGGTGTCGTCGTCGACGAGTACATGCAGACCAACGTCGAGGACATCTACGCGGCCGGCGACATCACGCAGTTCCACGACACCATCTTGGGTGAACAGGCCCAGAACGGCGCCTGGGGCTCCGCAAAGGAGCAGGGTGCGACCGCCGCGAAGAACATGGTCGCCGACGGCGAGGACGATGAGTTCCGCTGGGTCTCCTCCTATTCGATTACCCACTTCGACTTCCCGTTCCTCTCCTTTGGCCACCCGACCATCGGTGACGAGGAAGCCGAACGGAAATACTCCGACGACGAGTGGCGGCGCCTCGCGTTTAAGAACGGCCAGCTCGTCGGTGGCGTCCTCATCGGCGACCTCTCCCAACAGTCGACGTTCAAACAGCTCATCCGCGAGGAACGCCAGGTCACAGACCAGAAGGAACTCCTGCTCGAGGAAGATGTCGACCTCGACAAACTCGAGGCCACACCACGGGCCGAGTAATCCCGAGACCGGTTTTGACTCGCCCGGCACGGCCCGCGAAGTCCCCCGAGAGCGGGGCGCGGGCAGTCGAGCCCCGGACCGACGGCCTTTTTTCCGAACGTCGCGGATTCACCCTTATGAACGGCGGCAGCGGCGACATGACACTCGCCTTCGACTTGGAGGCGCTCAAACAGCTAGAGCGCCCGGACGTGGTGTTCAACGACGCTCGCCAGTGGAGCGAGTACGTGGGCGTCATCTCCGAGAAGCCTACCTACGTCGTGACGAACTTCACGCGCAAACACCGCATCCGGCAGGACTTCTTCTCCGGGCCGCGCGGGCGCGAGGAGAGTCTGGCGAACGTCAAAGACCAGTTCGGCACCGAACGCCACGTCTACGTCGGCACCAGCGACGACGACGCCGACATCGCCGACGCGAGCGATTGGGAGTATCTCGGCGTTGAGGACGCCGCCGAGGCTGCCGACTGGGTCCTGGGCGACCCCGAGAGCGAAGTCGAGACCAACGAAGAGACGCGCGACGACTGGCCCTGAGAGTCGCTGGCTTACACCAGTAGAGAGAGCCAGAACAGCATCGAATAGTCCGGGTATCACTGTTACCTCCGGGCCGGTCGAGCACTGACCGAACACTCGTTTCGCGGTCTTTATCAACGCCAGGACATTATAGAAACCAATGGTACAGCCTGGTGTCCCCGGCGGTGCGAGCGAACAACTGGAACTCGCCTGCGGGGAAGTCGTCCACACCCACGACCTGGACCTGGGGGTCCGTGAGTTCGAGTGTGACTGTGGGAACCGCCACGCCGTCGTGATGGACCTGCACCCCCTGGGACGGTTCGTCCCCGAGTTTCTGGTCGACGTGCTCCGCCAGACTATCGACACCGACGACGAGTTCGACGAGTTCACCACCGCCCACATGCTGGGGATGGTCGGCGAGGAGTTCCCCGAGAAGGTCGTCAGCGCCGACTGTTCGGAGGACGGCCAGGTGGGCTACGCGCTCGTGTTCGTTACTGACTTTGGCGCCCGCCGGCTCCATGAAATCGTCGTCGAACTCGTGGTCGAACTGATGGAACACGCCATCAGCCACGCCGACGACGACAGCGCTCTCTCGGAGTTCGAGGGGTACATGAACGATTTCGATGTCCAGGCGTTCGTTGAGGAGTATCGCGAGGAACGGGAGTTTGAGTCCGAGCACGACACGGCGGTTTGAGTCGTGCGAGGCGAGAACTCCTAACGGGACTCTCATCGTCAATAGTACTCACGTAGGAATATATACGTCACAGGAGCGCTCGGTGACGTTCTGTGGCGACGGCGTATGACAACAGGTGCCAGGTCGCCGTCCGGCGGTTTGCACAGATTTGGCGTCTGACGCGTGTCTGACGGTGTTTAATGAGGGAGTAGGCGTAGTGTAGCTGTATGGCCATACGTCACGGCGAGTTCGAGCGCATCCGGTCAGTGCTCAAGAGCGCCGATGCCGACGAGCCGCTGACGGCCCGCGAGATTCTGCGCCTCCTCGAAGAACACGGCGAGGACTTCGACAGCGCCCACCGCGTCGCGACGGTGTTGGGCCGCCGGGAGGAGACGGGCGACATCGAAGTCATCCGTGACCAGCCATATCGCTACCGGTTCGAAGACACCGCCTGAATCCGGTCGTCAGCGTCCGTGGGCGGACCACAAGACGTTTAGCCGGCTCCGCCGCCGTACCTGACGATGGAGACTGACAGGTGGACCGGCACGCTCACCCCCCCGCGTGCGATCGTCCTGATCACCGGTGTCGCCGTCCTCTCCCGCGTGGTCCTGCTAGGTGTCAGGGCAGTCCACTGGGACGAGGCCCGCGTCGGCTACTGGATCCTGCGAACAAGCGCGACCGGCGACTGGACCTACCGGCCGATTATCCACGGCCCGTTCGTCCAGCACACGACGCGGTGGGTCACCGAGGCTACGGCGGCGACGACGACCACGCTCAGACTTGTCCCTGCACTCCTCGGGGGAGTACTCCCGCTTGCGGCCCTGTGTTTTCGCACGCGGCTGGGCGACGACGAACTCGTCGCGCTGGCGGTTGTGCTGGCGGCCAACCCCCTGCTGGTCCAGTATTCGCGGTTTCTGCGTAGCGATATCGCACTCGCGGTCTTTACCTTTGTCACGTTCGGGAGCGTTGTTCGTGCAATCGACACCGGGCGGGCGCGCTGGCTGTACGCCGCACTCCTCGCGTTCGGGCTGGCGCTAACGACGAAGGAAAACGCCGTCCTCTACCCGATGTCGTGGGCCGGCGCGCTCGCGCTGGTGGGGGCGTGGTGGCTGTGGCGCTATCCCGAGGGCGAGCGCAGGCGTGCACTGTGGAGTCGACTCGACGCCGTGGGGCGGCGGCTGTGGGCCTGGCGCGGCCATGGACTGCTGGCGGTGGCTGGTGCTGTGGTCGTCGTCGTGTTCTTTTATGCACCGCGGTCCGGTGTGGGTGGGGTCGGACTCTGGAATGCGATGTCTGACCCCTCTTTGATACCGGCACTGCTCCGGCAGGCGACGGTCGAGCCAGTGGCGGCCGTCGTGGACGTGTGGGTCGACGGCGGCAAGCGGGACCACTCCTATCTCGGCTTCGCCGTCTACTACGCGGTCGTCCTCGCGGTCGGTGCCGGGCCGCTGGTCGCCCTGGCCGGTTACGGCGTCGTCCGCGACTGGACGCGGGCACTTATCGTGTTCTGTGGCTGGTGGGGACTGTCGAGTGCGGCCGGCTACCCCTTCGTCGCGGATATCCGGGCGCCGTGGCTGGCCGTCCACGTCATCGTCGCGCTGGCGATTCCCGCCGCCGTCGGGCTGGCGGCGCTGGTCGACCGACTCCGGCAGGCCCGACTCAAGCGCGAGCAAGCGTTGGCGGCGGGGTTCGCGATACTGCTCGTGGTCGCTGTCGTCCAGACGGTCGTCGTCGCGGGTGCGACGAGCTATCAGGCTGGTCCGGGCGGGCTGAACCCGCTCGTGCAGGCCGGCCAGCCAGGGTCGGATATGAACGGGCTGGCGGACCGGGCCGTCGCGGCGACCGACGGGAACAGCGGCCCGGACGTACTCTACGTCGGCGAGCGCGCAGTCCGAAACGAGTCCTGGAACGACGACCCACCGGCGGCGGGGCCGTGGTACGACCGCCTGCCGTTGCCGTGGTACACCGAAGCCGCCGGGCTGGACGTGACGAGCGTGCGCGACCCCGGGGCCGTCGGACCCGACGCGCCGCCGGTCGTCGTCGCGGACCCGGCCCACCGCACAGTCTTAGCCGACCGCCTGCCCGACTACTGCGTCTACGAACGGGCGATTCTGAAACGGGGCGAGAACCGGACCGTCTCCGTGTTTGGCTACGAACGGACCTTTGGCGGCCAGTCGGTCCTGGTGTTGGTCGACTCGGGGACGGCGTGCCGGGCGACCCCGTGAGACCGCGTACCAATACGATATTCGAAATTCGGTTACGAGTTTCGTACTGCATCGTCGGGCTTATTACGATGTACGGGCTTCGACCGGGTAATGAAGGGCGAAGACCGGACGATACTGCTAATCGGGAGTGGACCGATACAGATCGGCCAGGCGGCCGAGTTCGACTACTCCGGCGCACAGGCGTGTCGCGCGCTCCAGGAGGAGGGGGCGCGAGTCGTGCTGGTCAACTCCAACCCGGCGA
>CAZOQK010000035.1:0-2834 GCA_964581735.1 uncultured Halobacteriales archaeon
TCGGCGTCGTCGAAGACGTACGAGGTGGTCTGGTAGATCGGCGGTGCGCGCGACCCTGTCGCGGAGTCGGGTTCCTGTCCTGCGTGCAGGCTGTCAGTGTAGATGTCGTCGTCTGGCATCGCTTCGACTCTCACACCCCTACAGTATCAATCCTTGTCCCTTTGCCCCGGTTCGTTTAAACGGCGACTACCCCGAGGAAACCACTCACTTCCGACGCGACAGCGTGTATTGCCCGGCAGCCACTCACAACTGGTCGACCAGTAGTTCGTCGAGCAGTTTCCGCTGGGCGGCCGCCAGATGCTCCGCGAACGTCGAGGGCTGGATGCTGAGTTCGGCGGCGACTGCCTCGGCGTTGGCATCGCGGGGGTACTCGAAGTAGCCCATCTCGTGGGCCGTCTCGAGAACTTCGCGCTGTCTGTCGGTGAGTGTCCGGAGGTCGACCGGTACGAGCTCGGCGCCGTCCCCGGCGTCGACGCTCCGGACGAGATACTCGAGCGAGAGGTCGCCGAACTCGCCGCGCAACTCCGAGATGACCTCACGGAGCGCGCCGACATCGCTCGCGTGTAGCGTGACGTGGAGGTCACCGTCCGCGGCGTGTACGTCGGTGACCGGCCCGAGCAGTTCCTCGATAGACTCACAGATACAGGGCTCCTCGGCTTCGCGGCCGAACTCGTAGACCTGCCGGGTGCCGTAGTCGAACACGGGGTCGAATTCGGGCAGCGCCTCGTCGGTCCCCGCCTCGTTGTCCGGTACGGTGACCTGCTCTGTCACCGTCTCACCGTTGCTGTCGGTCCAGTTGATATCCGTTACCGGGCCTGGAACGTCCGTCGACGCTGTCGCGACGGGACAGCCCTCAGCCCTTTCGAAGACGAGTTCCGTTCGTACACCGGGCATACCGATACGTTCGGTACAAGCCCGTAATAACAGGCAAGGGCATTCCCAGCGCGTGAAAACGGTCGCTGCCGACATGCTGTTGGTCCAGAGCACTCAGACTGGTTTGGGGTGACGGTGGGTGGCCAGACCAACGGAGCCACACCGTGTCGACTGTGCGCATCGCCCACTGGGCGCAACCGGCTACTGCTATCCAGTCGCCGATACTGTTCAGTTCCAGACATCACAATCACGGTAGCACATATACCCCGTACCAAACGTGTAAGAGTATCCCGAAACGATGCTTTTGAGCATTCTCAGAGCGCAAGAACAGGATAGAAGCCTTTTATGTCGAGACCATTAACTCCGCAGTGTTGATGAAACACACCATAGACGATGTCGAACTTGACAGGCGGACAATGATTCGTGGTGCGGGTGCAGTGGCAGTGAGTGGTGTGCTCGCCGGCTGTGGCGGGGGCAGCGACGATGGCGGCAACAACGGCGCAAACGGCGACGACGGCAACGGCGTGCCCAGCGATGTCTCGAACTACCTTTCGGACGCCAACAACTTCGATGGGTCCGTCGCCGACGAGGCCGGGTCGGGGAACGTCTCGGTCGATGTCGGCGCCGGGAACGGCCTGGCCTTCGGCCCGGCCGCGGTTCGTATCGACGCCGGGACCGAAATCAACTGGGGCTGGACGGGCAACGGCGGCGGACACAACGTCGTCGCCGAGGACGGCGCGTTCGACAGCGGGGGCATCGTCAACGGCTCCGGCAACAACTTCCAGCACACATTCGAGGATTCGGGCGTCTACCTCTACTACTGTGAGCCGCACAAGGGCAGCGGAATGAAAGGCGCCGTCATCGTCGAGTAATCGCTCCGCAAGTCGATTCGGGCGAACCGTGGCTACCCCGAGCCCTCCCGTTGCTACTCTGACTCTTCGTCGTCGCTCGTGACGGGTTCAGGCGGGTCGACCGTCTCGGCGTCCCGCTCGGTGACCCGGACCCCTTTTTCAGCCAGGTGGCGCATCCGCCGCCGGGCGAACTCCTCCTCGCGGGTGCCACGGGTCGCGAGGACGTACATCCGTGCGCGCCCGGTCGGACGCATCGTCCGGCCGGCACGCTGTGCGCCCTGTCTGCGCGACCCGCCCAGTCCCGACGCGACGAGTGCCAGTCCGGCGTTTGGGAGGTCGATACCCTCATCGCCCACGCGGGAGACGACCAGCGTCGACAGACTCCCGCTCCGGAACTGCTCGAACAGTTTCTCCCGACGGTGGTGTGGCGTCTCGCCGCTAATGAAGGGCACGTCCAGCCGTGCCGATAGCTCCCGGCCCTGGTCGAGATACTCGACGAAGACGAGTGCCTTCTCCGTCGGGTGTTCCGAGAGCAGGCGCTCGATTTCCTCGGCCTTTGCGGGGTTGGTCGCGGCGAGTTGGCGCCGCTCGTGACCCTCCACACTGACATACTGGTTCCGGTGGTCGTCGTCGCCCCACGGGACGTAGAGGATGTCGACCTCGGGTTCGGCGACGAAGCCTTCATCGAACAGCGCGTCCCAGTCGGTCCCGATGGGCGGGCCGATGAGCGTGTAAATCTCTTCCTCATCATCGGTTTCTCTAACGGGTGTCGAGGAGAGTCCCAGACGGTGTTTGGTTTGGAGGTCGGCGCTCCGACGGTATATGTCAGATGGAATATGGTGGCATTCGTCGTAGACGATGAGACCCCACTCCCGGCTGTCGAACAGTTGTCGGTGCCGGTCCATCCCTGCGGTCTGGTAGGTAGCGATGGTCACCGGTCGCACGTCCTTTGTGCCGCCGTGGTACTCGCCGACCTGGTCGGGGGTGAGGGAGGTGTGAGCCAGTAGTTCGTCGCGCCACTGCCCGGCCAGTTCGCGCCCGGGCACGAGGACGAGCGTCTCGCCCTCGACGGCCGAGAGGACGCCCATCGTCGCGACGGTCTTCCCGCTT
>CAZOQK010000035.1:2844-14887 GCA_964581735.1 uncultured Halobacteriales archaeon
GGATTTGGTCTCCATGAACTGCGAGACCCACTCGTGCTGGTACGAGCGCAGGTCCAGCTCGAGGTCGACCGGCAGGTCCTCGCCAGTGTCGAGGTCACGCTCGTCTTCGACAGGATAGCTCGCCTCGTAGAGAATCCGCTTGACCTCGGCGACGGCCTCCTCTGCGACCCAGCTCTCGGTGTCGGAAATCGGCGCGCGGAGATGGTCCTCGTCGAGTTTCTGCCGGGCGACGTTGCCCATCAGTTCCTCCGAGGCCCCTTCGAGCACGGTGTAGCCCTCCTCGTGGGTCCGGAGCGTGAACTGGTTGGCCCGCTTCCACTGGTCTTCGAGCCAGCCTTCTAGCGGCTCCGACCGTTCGGGAAGTACGTCCCTGACGGTCCCACGCAGGTCGTCGAACGTGTCATAGGGTGCCTGCCAGACATCCTCGCGGCGAATCTCGTAGAGATAGCTCCCGCTGCCGGTGGTGTCAGTGAGGTGGGCAAACTGCGAGAGTTGTGCCCGGGTGAACTGTTCGGGCTGGTCGACGACGAGCTGGCGGCGCTCTGGGAAGATGATGACCCGTTCGCGCGCGGCCATCTGCTGCCAGCTACTCGGATACCAGACCGTCGGGTCCGCCGAGACATCGGTACGCTCTGCGACGTTGTCCGCGGCCAGTCGCTCCAGCCGGTCGGACGCCTCGGCCTGCGTGATGTCGTGTTCGCGGGCATACTGTGTGGCATTCAGCACCGGCCGGCCGAGCGCATCGAGCGCGTCGTAGAACGCGTCGGCCGGGCTGTCCTCGGTCGAATCGGACTCCTCCTCAGTCACTACTGTAGGTAGGTGGCCCGCACAGTAACCGGTTTCGTTGGTGGCCCGGGGCCGTCGACACCTGTCCGGTGGATACGTCACCGGTACATCAGTAGTGAGCGAGAGCAGGAGACCAGTGGCGTACCCCGCTCTCACCCACGAAGTCGTCCGTATTTGTTTGCGTCCGTTTAATTCCAGTGGGAGTATATTTATATGATAACGTCTCTCGATGTCTATTGATATATCAACCACGGGCTATTCATCCACAAGAGAACATAGAACTGGTAGGCGCAGCGGCCAGCGGGCCGCTGTCGTGGCTGACAAACCGGTCGTCGCAGGGACGACAACAGACACAGGTGACAACAGATGACGGAAGATTCCAACCCCACCACGCACGAACGGACGGTAACGGACGAACGAACACCAGCGGACAAGCGGAGCGAACGCGTCGAGAGCTCCAGCGGGAGCACGACCCGCCGGAACGTACTCAAAGCCGGCGCAGTGGGCGCAGCCACGGCGGCCCTCGCGGGCTGTTCCGCCCTTCTGGGCGGGAGCAGCGACGACGGCGGCTCGACGGATGTCGGCAACGAGGACCTCAGTGCTGGCCTGCTCTCGTTTACACAGGGCGCGGCCTCGGTCCTTGGCCTGCAGGCGGTCCGCGGTGCGGAGAAAGCAGTCGAGAAAATCAACGAAAACGGTGGTATCGCTGGCCAGCGTGAACTCCAGCTCGATGTCGTCGACGAAGGCGGGGACTCACCGGTCGACGACTACCAGCAGTTCATCGACGATGGCAAGGACGTAACCTTCGGTCCGATTTCCAGCGGGACACACGCCTCCATGGCGCCGGAGATCGAGGCCAACCAGGTCGTCAACGTCGGGACCGACGGGACGGTTACGACGCTGTACCAGGAAGGCGGCGCGAACCCCGACCCGACCTACTCCTTCCGCTTTCAGAACTACGACGTGATGGAGGCGAGTGCCTCCGCATTCGAAGTCGTCGAACGGCTCGGTGCGGAGAACATCGACACCTTCGCCGGTGTCAACCCGGACTACGCGTTCGGTGAAGACGAGATGCGGATTTTCTCGCAGGCAATCGAAGGCCTGGCCGGAGCGGAGCAGGTGTACTCCGGCTTCCCCGCACTCGGCGCAAGCGACTTTTCGACGCACATCTCGCGTATCAACGACGAGCAGCCTGATGTCGTCTTCTCCAGTTGTTGGGGCGGCGACGCGTCGAACTTCCTCTCGCAGGCGTTCCAGCGCAACATGTTCGACAACGTCGGTACCGTCGTCGGCCCGGTCTTCTACGGCTCTGCCGACGCCATCGACGAGCAGGTCGTCACGGGCACCGAGCGCGGCAAGATTCTCGGTGGCTCCCGGAACTTCTACTGGGGCATCCCCCAGAACAGCCGGTCGAACGCCTCACAGACGTTCTTCGACGAGGCAAGCAACCAGGAGGGTATCAGCGTCCCGACCGCTCACTACATGAGCGGATACGGTGCCGTCACGGCGTGGGCGACGGCAGTCGAGAAGGCGATCAGCATCATCGACGGTTACCCGAGCCAGGAACAGATCGCCTCCGCACTCGAAGGCCACGGCTTCTACACGCCCGGTGGCTACTACAACATGTGCCAGGACCACCAGGGTCGGGCCAACGGCTACGCCGGCGTCATGGAGTGGGACAGCGACCTCGGTGCCCCGATTCTCACCGACGTGAACGTCTTCGCCGGCACGCAGATCTCCCCGGCACCACTCAGCAGTGAGTTCGGACAGAGCGCGTCCGAGTGGCTCAGCTCCTGGGAATAGCGGCTCCCGAGTGACGCCGTTTTCTGCGTCACGTTCCCAACCAATTTCAATTGAAAACCGAAAATCATGATCACTGGCATCGAACTTCTCGAATCACCGGTCGTGTTGCAGGGGCTACTGGGCGGCGTCGAGACACTACTGCAACCGAATACGTTCATCGAACAGACTATCAACGGATTACAACGCGGGCTCGTTCTCTTCCTCATCGCGTCGGGGCTGACGGTCATTCTCGGCATTCTGGATGTCCTCAACCTGGCACACGGGGAGCTGTACGCCCTCGGGGCCTTCATCGCCTCGTCGGTCGCCGGCGTCCTCGTCGGCTCGTCGGGGCTGATGGCCCCGCCCTCGGGTGACATCGTCGCCTCATTTGCCTTCGTGGGCGTCCTGATTCTCGTCGCGCTCGTGACGGCACTCATCATGCTTCCAATCGGCGCTATCGTCGAGACGACGCTGATACGGCCGATTTACGACCGCGCGCAGGTCTACCAGCTCGTCCTGACCTTCGCCATCCTGCTCATCATCGCTGACCTGCTCGAACTCATCTGGGGCAGCCAGCCGCTGAACATCGGCCTCCCGGCCAAGTCGGCGGTCAACGACATCCCGTCGTTCGAACTGGTCGGCTTCGGGAACATCCCGACCATCGTCGCGATGGTCATCGTCGTCAGCCTCGCCATCGGCGGGGCGCTGTTCTGGTTTTTCTCCCAGACCAAAACCGGCCGTATCATCCGCGCGACGGCTATCGACCGCGAGATGGCGACGGCACTTGGCGTGAGTCCCGACCGGACGTTCACACTCGTCTTCGCGCTTGGGTCGTTCCTCGCGGGCTTTGCCGGTGCGATGCAGTTTATCCAAGCGAACGCACAGCCGGAGATGGGCGGAAGTGCGCTGGTCCTCTCCTTTGTCGTCATCGTCGTCGGTGGCCTCGGCAGCCTGCGCGGTGCAGTCGTCGGCGCCATCGTCGTCGGCATTCTGGAAAACTGGATGATCGTCGTCAACCCGGCGTTCTCGACGGCGGCACCTTTCGCGGTGATGGTGCTCATCCTGCTGGTCAAACCGGACGGCCTCTTCGGTACCTGGGGTGAACGGACATGACACCGGGTATCGAACGCGACGACGACCAACTCAAGATTCGCGTAATGAAGGGGCTCTCGGTGACGCCGCTGCAGTTGCTGGGCGTCATCATCGGTATCGGGCTGTTGTTCGCGCTGCCCGACATCGCCCGTGTGACGGAGAACCTCCCCATCCGCGAACGCCCACTCTACCGTGGGATGGTGCTTGGCCTGGCCGCAGTGGGGCTGAACCTCCTGTTGCGTCACGCCGACCTCACCTCCTTCGGTCACGCGGCCTTCTTCGGGACGGGCGCGTACACTGTCGCCATCCTGATGCAGTTCTACGGGGTGCAGTCCGTCTACGTCCTCGTTCCGCTGGCCATCGTCGCAGCGACGCTCGTGGCCGTCCTCATCGGCTACTTCACGCTTCCACATGAGGGGCTGTACTTCGCGCTGGTGACGCTTGCCTTCGGCCAGTTGCTGTACTCCATCCCCCGGGGAATCACGGAACTCGGCGGGACCGACGGGCTCAACGCCCTCATCAGCGAAGGGCCGGTTTTAGAGCGGTACCCGACTATCGGTGGCGTCGCGCTCAACGGCACCGAGCCGATTCACAACAGCCTGCTCTTTGCGATTACCATCACCGTCGCAATCGTCCTGTTGCTGGTGATGTTCCGCATTGTTCGGTCGCCCTTCGGCCGTGCGCTGGACGCTATCGGCCAACAACGGACCCGGGCACGCTTCCTGGGCTTGCCGGTCAAACGGTATGTTTGGGCCGCGTTCATTATCTCGGGCTTTTATGGCGGTGTCGCGGGTGGGCTCTATGCTGTTTTCTTCACCTCGGGTATCAGCCCCGACCAGACCCTGCAGGTGTTCGTCTCCGGTGACATCCTGTACATCGCGATTCTGGGCGGCTTCAACACCCTCACCGGGCCCTTCATCGGCGGTATCATCTTCGAGGTGCTGACGAACATCGCCTCGGACTTCTCGTTGACCGGCCCCGGTGGCGAGAAGGAAATCGGCCGCATGCTCACCGGTATCGTCCTGCTCATCATCGTCTTTGGCTTCCCGAGCGGTGTCGTCGGGTCGCTGAAGAAAGGCGGCCGCGTTCGCGAGGCCGCGGCAACGTTCCGGGACGACCCAAGCGTCATCGGGCCGTGGCTCAGTCGGGCGGGCACCGGTATCGTTGATGCGGGGAAACGTGCAGTCAAAAACGTTCGAATCCTCCTGTTGGGGGTGAAGTAGATGCTCGAAGCAAAGGGACTCAGAAAATCCTTCGGTAGTATCACGGCGACCGACGACGTATCGGTCGAGTTCGGCCGCGAGGAGGGCGAGATGGTCTTTATTGTCGGCCCGAACGGGGCCGGCAAGTCAACGCTCGTCAACCTCCTCACCGGACTGTTGGACCCTGATGAGGGTGAAGTCATCCTCGACGGTGAAGAGATTACAGGCCTGCGTGCCGACGAACGCGTCCACAAAGGGCTGGTGCGTAGTTTCCAGGTCGTCAAAGTGTTCGAGGAGATGACCGTCCGGGAGAACATCCGGACGGCAATCCTCATCAAAGAGCAAATGACCGGCGGGTTCACCCCACGGAGTGCGCTTCAGGGGCTGTTCTCGCTGGACGACGAACACGAGGATGTCGAGGCGAAAATCGAGGAACTCGTCGAGCAGTTCCGGCTCGAAGATGTCGCGGACAGCGTCGCGGACGAACTCCCACATGGCGACCGCAAACTGCTGGATGTCGCGATGTCCTTTGCGCTTGACCCCGGGTATCTGTTGCTCGACGAACCGACCTCGGGCGTCTCCGCCCAGGAGACCGACTACGTCATCGAGACCATCGTCGAAGTCAGCGAGAAACAGAACGTGACCACAGTCACCATCGAACACGACATGGACCTCGTGCGCGGCTACGCGGACCGCGTCATCGCGTTGCACCAGGGGTCGGTTCACGGCGAAGGACCGCCCACGATGCTCGAGACGGACGACGAACTCCGCCGCCTCCTCCTGGGGGTGGAAGAATGAGTGCCGACGATCCGCTGTTGCGCGTCTCCGGGCTCGACTCCGCCGTGGAGGGGTTCCAGGTCACCTACGACGTGGATTTCACCGTCGAATCGGACAGCGCGGTCGGGTACGTCGGCCGCAACGGCGCCGGCAAGACCACCACCTTCCGCAGCCTAATGGGTCTCTCGGACATCCTCGCCGGCTCGATCGAATTCAACGGCGAGGAACTGACCGACCTCCGACCTGAGCAGATTCCACAGCGGGGCATCGGTTACCAGCCCGAAGACCGCAAACTGTTTACGGGCATGACCATCGACGAGAACTTCCGGATGCCAATCTGGACGCTCGGCGACAAGCGTGGCATCGACGACGAGGACAAAGCCGTCGAGGATGTCTATGATATCTTCGAGGAACTCTCGGACCGTCGCGAAGCGAAAGTCGAGAATCTCAGCGGCGGCCAGGCGAAAATGGTCTCTATCGGCCGGGCGCTCGCGCTCAAGCCCGACCTCCTCATCCTCGACGAGCCCCTCGAAGGACTCGCGCCCATCATCGTCGAGCGGCTGAAAGGCTACATCCAGGAGATCAACGAGATGGGTATCGCCGTCCTCATCGCGGAGTCGAACGTCCAGCACGTCCCCGACATGGTCGACGAGCTGTACGTCATCGAACGCGGTGAAATATTCGAACATGGCGACCCCGAGACGGTCTCACAGAAGCGTGACGTGCAGGAACTGATGCAGGGCAGCGGCAACGAATAACGCCGCGCCCGATCTCCTCTATTGAACTTGCCGCCAACTGCGACGCCGCTGCTTGGGGAACTGGGTGCCGACGGAGGAGAGACAGGTCAGGGTTTGCGGCCGAAGCTCTGTTCGTCTTCGACGGCGGCGATGGCGTTGACCACCTCGCCGAGCACCTTGCGCTGGCCGCGGCGGAGATTCTTCGAGACGGCCGTCTTCGAGATATCGAACTCGTCGGCGAGCGTCGAGAGGTTCGCCTCACGCGGGCGGGTGAAATAGCCCTCCTCGACGGCCTTCGTCAGGGTGTTGCGCTCGACTGTCGAGAGTTCGCGACACTGGTCGAGGAAGCCGCCGGCAACCTCAATGTTCTGGAGCACGTCGTAGTAATCTTCGAGGTCAACCGACTCCCGGGACTCGACGGTGAAGTCGTTGTGTCGGTCCAGGTCCGACAGGGCAGTCTGTGCGACCTCCTCGCTGTCGAAGCCGACGCGCCACACCTCCGAGCCGTTGCGGACCTCGAACGGGCCGGTGATGTAGCCGTTGTTCTCCCGGATGGCTTCCATCGCGCTCGTCTCCCCGATCTGTGAGCGGATGAGTGCCTTCTCGCCTTTCCGGCGGAGCAACTCGAAATTCTGCATGTTCGGGTGCCCGCGCAGGGCGTCCAGCCCGCGGTCCAGTTCCTGTGGGGTCGCACCCGTCGCCATGATGCGCGTTTCCAACATCTCCTTTGCTGCGTTGAAGTCCCACTGTTTGGTAAAGAACGTGATGTCGTAGTCCTCTGTCGTGTCGATGTATGGACAGTCATACTGTACCATATCCACTTCCATTGATAGCATCCTTGTATCCCTCGTTGTTGGAGAGTAACAAGCATGGGCCAATGTTAAGCCTTGCCCTCTCAATTACCCGAGACGTTCAACTCAAATTCTCACGTGGGTAAAAATTAGCGGCCCGATAACCGCCGGACAACACCCGGACAGCTCGGCCCGGTTCACATACCAACCGTAGTGTACAAACATCAGTGTCGGAACATACATCAACAACCATACCAATTATCTGGTTGTCAGTTCCGGCAACGATTGCGAGGTCAGCGGCCGAGCATCCGGAGGACATCGCGGACAGGTGTGGCTGTGCCGAGGTCTGTGAGCATCTCAGCGACCGTCGGGACAGCGACTAATCAGCTAGCTTTTTCCGGGGTAGCCCTGTAGATTGGCCTGATGGTCGACCCCGACGACGTGTGTGTTCTCGTGCCCACGTACGAAGAAGCCGAGACTATCGGCAGCGTCATCGACGGCTACGCCGCCGAGGGGTTCGAACACGTGCTTGTCGTCGACGGCGGCTCGACCGACGGGACCCGGGAGATAGCCGAGGACCACGGTGCCCGCGTGCTCGTCCAGTCGGGGTCGGGAAAGGGCCAGGCGGTCCGTGAGGCGGTCGGATACGTCGATAGGCCCTACGTGTTGATGGTCGACGGCGACGCCACCTACCGGGCCGAGGACGCAGAACGGATGCTCGAACCGCTCTTCGCGGGTGGTGCCGAACACGTCATCGGCGACCGATTTGCCGATATGGAGCCGGGGGCGATGTCGCGACTCAATCAGGTGGGCAACAACATCATCAACCGGGCCTTCCGGTTCATCCACGGCCGGAACCTCCAGGATATCCTGAGCGGCTATCGTGCCTTCACCACCCGCTCGTTCAAGCGGCTCACCCTCACGGCCGACGGGTTCGGCATCGAGACGGAGATGGCCGTCGAGTGTGTCAAGCACAACGTCCGGACCAGCGTCGTTCCGATTACCTACCGGCCACGGCCCGACGAGTCCGAGACCAATCTCCGCCCGTTTCGCGACGGCGGCATCATCCTCCTGACGCTGTACCAGATGGCCAAGACGAACAATCCCCTCTTTTATTTCGGCAGTGTCGGGATTCTCAGCACTATCGTGGGGGTAGTCCTCGCAGCGTACGTCGCAATCGAGTGGGTAACCCGGAGTATCTCCCACGAGGTCATCGCCGTCTTCGCCGGCGTTGCGGTCCTGTTCGGGGTCCAGTTGCTCATGTTCGGCGTCCTCTCGGACCTGATGGTGACGCTCAATCGCGAGCAGACCCACCAGATTCAGGAACTGGCCCGCGAACTCAACGACGACGACACCGGGCTGGAAACCGAGACGGGCAACAGCCCCGGCCACAGCGGCGACCTCTCACAGGAAGACTAAAACGGAAGCAGCGCGCGCAGTTGCGAGAGATAGCCACGCGAGGAGTTTTGCCGACGCTGTTCGAAGACGGGATGAAGCACGTCCAACAGTTCCCGCTCGGTTTCGAACTCCTGGACAGCCGTCTGTTTCATTGCTTCACGGAGCGTAATCTCGTTGCCCGCGGCGTCGACGGGCACGCTCACGTCGCCGTACTCCCGGACGAGGACATCGGCAGTCGTCGGGAAACTGGTGTCGAGCTGGTCGAGTCGTGCGTCCAGTGCCGCGATGCCGAACTCGATGATGTCCGGTTCGTCGGTCGTGTCGTCGGTCGGTGGGCGGGCTGCCATTGTCGGGCCATCGGCCCCCGATAGGGAAAATCCATCGGGTTCCCGACAGACATAATCCACTCCGGCCACAGCCTTCGGGCATGGCACCGGCGGTCCCCATCGACGCCCTGGAACTCCTGAGCCCGGTCGCCCTGCTCGCTGCGCTCGGGTTCTCCGCCTACGTTCTCCGGGGTCGCCACGCCGCACGCCCGCTGGACCCGCTCCGGGAACGGTTTGTCCTCGGCGTTCCCTGGGGGACCCTCATCAGTATTCTCGGGGTGCTTGCCGTCTACTACCTCCTCCAGGGTGGCGGCCAGCCGGGTGGCCCCGTCGTCGTCGGCTTCCGGTCGTGGTCGTTTACCTACCCGATCGGGATGCTCACGGCCGCGTTCGCCCACGCGAGCGAGGAGCACATCACCGGGAACCTCCTCGGGACGGTCGCCTTCGCCCCCGTCGCCGAGTACGCCTGGAGTCACTACCCGATGGGACGGGGCTCGCACTCGTTTTCTGACTGGCGCCACAATCCGTTCGTGCGCGTTCTCCTGTTCGTCTTTGGGGTCTTTCTCGTCGGCCTCGCGACCAGTTTCTTCACGCCCGGCGCGCTCATCGGCTTTTCCGGCGTTGTCTTTGCCTTCGGCGGCTTCGCCATCGTGACGCGGCCGCTGACTGCCGTCGGCGCGCTTGTTGCCGGCCGGGTCGTCAGTCTCGGGTATCGCGCCTTCGACAACCCCGTCGTCCTGGCTCGCGCGCGCACGCAGTTTGTCACCCCGGGGTGGGCCGACATCGCGATTCAGGGCCACGCCCTGGGTCTCCTGCTCGGTGTGCTCGCGGGACTCGCTCTCGTGCGCTCCCGGGAGGCGTGGCCGGGCACCCGCCGGGTCTTCTTTGCGACGCTCGTCTATGCCGTCTCGAACGGCCTCTATCAGTTCTACTGGTATCTCAGCAGCACCGAGTACGTCCTCTTTCGTGGCGCGGGGACGGCTGCCGTCTTGCTGTTGGCCGCCGTCGTCGCCGTCGCTCTGACTGCCCGGGACCGGACGCTCATCGCGCGCATCGACCTCTCGCGCCGTGACGTGGCGGTCGGGCTACTTGTCTGTGTTGGCCTCGCCATCGCCGTCGTCGCCATTCCATACAACCTGGTCGCCATCGAGACCGGACCCGACACCGCCGATGGCGTCCAGGTGCGTGATTACACCGTCACTTACGCCGAGCAGGTGCCAAACGAGTACATCGCGGGCATCCAGATCCCCTACGTCAGGGACTCCCTGACCGTGAACACGAGCGGCGTCATCGTCACCAGCGAGCGCCGTGATGCCTGGGAAGCCGTCGTTCCGGCGGGTCAACTCGCTACCCGCGGTGCCGTCCGCATCCCGGTCGGGGGCGTCGGCTGGCGTGAAACCGTCATCGTCTCCCGGTCGGGCTGGTCAGTCGTCGACGGCGGGAGCACCTACAAGGTGTTCGCTGGCCGGGGGGGCCGGGGCGCAAAGCAGGTGTTCACCGCCGACCCCGTCCGGGTGCCGGCCACGCTCAACGGAAGCCGGGTCGGTATCGCGCCTGTCGAGGCGGGCTACCGGCTTACGGTCTCCCGTGACAACGACACTATTGCCCGCGGCCAACTCCCCCAGTCGGACTCGACGGTGCGCATCGGCGGCATCGGCTTCACCAGGGACGGCCGGAACCTCAACGCGAGCGTCGGCGAGACGCGAGTCAGAATCGCGAAACGGCAGTCCTGATTACCAGTCGATCCGGAACACTTCCACGTCGATGGTGCGCCGCTCGTCCTCGTGGAAGTCAAACGAGTCCGGTAGGTCAAAGTCCGCCCGGAAGGCGTGTGTCACCTCGCCCCCGTTGTCCGCGGCGAACGCCTCGACGAAGTCGGCGCTGTCGCCGTTGTGAATCGAGTAGGAGACACCGGCGACGGCGGCGGCCGTCGCCAGAAACGCGCGGTCGGCATGTTCGTTGCCCGACTGTGCACCGAAGGGTGGGTTCATGATGACTGTCGTTTCGCCGTCGGGACACACCGGCGCTGCGGTAGCGTCGCCCCGGACCCACGAGACGGTACTGCTGGTCGCGACGCGGCCTTCGTTTTTCCGTGCCGTCGCCAGCGGCCCGGGGTCGATGTCGAGGCCGACGACACGCCGTGGGCCACGCAGCGCAGCGCCGAGTGCCAGCATGCCCGTCCCACACCCGAGGTCGAGAACGGTCCGTCCCTCGATATCACCCTGCAAATCCGCCGTGTGGACCAGATGCGCGGCCAGTTCGGGCGGTGTCCGGTACTGCTCTAACTCCGCCCGTGGGTCGTCGAACCCGACGACGACGCCGAGTTGCTGGGTGAGCGCGCTCTTGGTTGCCATCACCGCTACTACCCGAAATCAACACAAAAAGCTTCGCCCATCGGCCCGGAATCGCCCTACGCGTGTGCGACGACCCGGAACGTCTCCGAGCGTTCAACGGTGGACTCGACGGTGAACCCTGCCTCGCCGAGCAGTTCACGCGCCCGTTCGCCTGAAAACCGCTCGTCGACCGGCGGCCCGGAGTCCTCGGTGCCCTCGCGCGACCAGTCGACGACGACGAACGTCCCACCGTCAGTGAGTACGCGGGCGAGTTCCGCCAGCGACTCCAGTGTCGTCGATTCGTGGAACGTCATCGTCGAGACGGCGCCGTCGACAGCTCCACTGTCGAACGGCAGCGACTCGGCGTCGGCGGTCACCGGCGAGACGTTCGAGGGGATACCCTTCTCCCCGTAGCGGTCGTGCATCTCCTGTTGGACGTCGAGTGCGAGGACGCGGCCCACGAACGGCGCAATCTCGTCCGTGTAGAAGCCGGTCCCGCTTCCGAGGTCAAGGACGGTGGCGTCCTCGCGGGGGAGCGGTTCGAGCAGTTCTTCGCGCGAACAGAAGCGAAAGCGCGTGGCATCCTCGAGGCGGTCGGCTCTGTCAGCGTCGAAGGTGTGAAATCCCATGGTTACCAGGTGTCGTGGAAGGTGTCGAACTCCAGTTCGTCCAGCGGCTTCTCGCCGATGGCGATTTTGTACTCGCCGGGGGTGAGCATCGGCTTCTTGAACTGCGGGCCGTCGTCAGTCGTGATGCGTGGACACCCCGTGTTGACGTAGGCGTCCATCCCGAAGTTCATCAGGCGGTCCGGGGTCACTT
>CAZOQK010000036.1:0-10647 GCA_964581735.1 uncultured Halobacteriales archaeon
CGGCCCCATGTCCAGCGATGCCATCTCCGGTGGCGGGTCCGTCCTGAGCGGTTCGTGGCGGCGCTCGTCGGGCACGCCCGTCCCGCCCGTCGAGTGTTGGATAATGACATCGTCGGTGTGGCGGCGCACGGCGTCGTCTATCGCCTGGAACCGTCCTGCGGAAAACGCCCGCTCGCCGTTCGGTCGCCGGGCGTGCAGGTGGACAACCGCCGCCCCCGCCGCCTCCACCTCGGCGGCCGCCCGCCCGATTTCCTCTGGCGTCTCGGGTATCGCCGGGTTCGCCTCCTTTCCGTGGATGCCGCCGGTCAGCGCCGCCGTGACGATGGCCGGACGGCCATCGAGATACGCGTTGTAGCTCACGGTTCACCGCCGATACCGTCGTGAGAACTGTCGCTGTCCGCGTGTTCCTGGAAGATTTCACAGTCGGTTGCGTGGGCCAGCTCGTAGCGGTCGTTGCAGATGTCGGCACGCATCGGCTGGACGAACTCGTCTGCAAGGGTACAGAAGGCGCGCTCGGTTTCGAAGGCACTCTCGCCGTCCGCGCGCCGGTAGTCGAGGTGGGGGCAAGCCATACCCCTGCCTTGGTGTGTCGGGAGTTAACGATTCGGAGCGGTGACACCGGTGTCACCGGGTGGCGTGGGTGTTCGCAAACAATCACGTAGCGCGGCCCCCTACACGACAGCATGTCACCAACGACACCCGGCATCCACCACGTCACAGCCATCGTCGGCGACCCCCAGACGAACGCCGACTTCTACGTCGGGACGCTCGGGTTGCGGATGGTCAAACGCACCGTCAACCACGACGACACCGGCACCTATCACTTCTATTTCGGCGACGGCGAAGGGACGCCGGGGACGAACATCACCTTCTTTCCCTGGGGTGAGACCGGCCGCGATGGCGAGTTCGGTGCGGGCCAGACGCAGACGACGGCCTACCTGATTCCCGAGGACTCGCTCGACTACTGGGGAGACCGCCTCGACAGCGAGGGCGTCGACTACGAGCGCACCGAGCGGTTCGAGGAGACCGTCCTCAGTTTCTCGGACCCCGACGGCACCGGCCTCGAACTGGTCGCGACCGATGCGCCGAGCGACGCCGTTCCCTGGGCCGACAGCCCGGTCTCCGAACAACACCAACTGCGGGGCTTTTACCCCTGGCGGTGTCGATTGCACTCCTGACGATCGGCGTGGTACTCGTCGTCATAGGGGCCAGAGGATGATAGACGCACTCGTCTTCGGGGCCGTCGCAGTCACGCTCGTCGCAGGGGTACTGCCGTACGCGATGGGGTTTGCCGCCGGTGGGATGCTCTTTGTCATCAGCGACGAAATCATCCCGGAAACACACACCCGGGGCTACGAGCGCGTGGCGACGCTCGGGCTGCTGGCCGGCGTGGTCGTGATGCTCTATCTGGATGGCTCGCTGGCGGCCTGAAACCGAGTCACACGGAATGGGCGAACCACACCGTTTTCATGCGTCCAGTCCTCCGTATCATGTATGGGCTTTGGGAGCTACGATGAATCCGAACAGAAAGACCAGGACGCGGGCGATGTCGACGACAACGACGGCGTCGAAGTCCACGAGAACACCCACGACGGAGACATCTCCTTCGACGCCGACGCCTCGCAGGACGAACTGCTTGACAAACTCGACGAGATGAAAGACTAGCAGGGCCAGTTCGGGTTCCGTTGTTCGTCGGACGACGGCTGGCGCGTCTCCGCGAGTGTCGCTCCGTGCATCGCACCGATTCCCTCGAAGTTTTCTCACGCCTCGCGGAGTGACATCTCGTTCGCCTCGGTCACGTACTCCACGTCGGTAAACCGGACGGGGTCGTCCAGGCAGTGACAGACCGGACACCGCTCGTATGACCCTGGCATCCCCTCCGGCAGTGTCAGGCATCCACAGCATGGACAGTAACCCGACCCCCGCGCGGCTTGATTCCCCGACACATCTGTTGACATACACTGTGGTATAAAGTTTCATTACAGGTGTATACGGGACTGTTCAACACACCGGCCCCGCCGGACCCAGCCGCCCTCAGTGCGTGCCATTGAAATCGGAGTATATTGCCGAATTTAATCAATCACTGGCCTCACCACACGTGGTGCCTGTCCGGCCTGAACGGCGGTCTCGGCGTCCGTCAGCATCCGCTCACCCGGTGTTGACACCGCGAACGCGCCGGGTGTGACCGGTTCCTGTCGTGTGTGAACTGGCCGCACGTACACCGCTCGGTGGGCTGCTTGCTGTCGGTTTTGGCCCGTCCAGACTGGCGAGTGCAGCCCAACCGGCCCGCATGTCTCACGCGACCGGACGCCTGCCCCTGGGCCGACTGCCGGAGGTAGAGGAGCTTGTTGCTGGTAGACGGGAGTCAGGGTAGCGTTTACAGGTGGACTCGTAGTTAAGACAGTGGGGACCATACGCCTGCATGATGGCAGATAGGTACACGCCGGCCGGCAGCGACGGCGGGCGTGGCACCATCGAGGAGAACGATATATGACGACGACACCGGACCCACAGCAGGACGAAGAGGCGACGACAGACCATCTCGACGATGTCGGGGACGGGTGTGGCTGCGCAGAGGTCTGGGAACACCTCTCCGAGCAGCGAGAGGCCGACGATTAGGGTTTTTGTTCGCTCCACTCATACCCCAAAGCGATGAGTGACGGCCCCGACGAGTCCCCACCCACAGACCGTGAGTCACCGGTCGGCGCACCCGTTATCCGTGGCGACCCCACGCTCACTGGCGAACACGCCGAACAGGCCGTGGCCTTCGATCCCGACGACCCCGAGAGCCTCGCGCTTGCCGCCGAGACGGTCGCTGCCTTTGCGATGAACAAAGCCGGCGCCGACGACAACGTGCTCATGCTCCGCGGTGCTGCCGCCTGTGCCGCCCTCGTCCGTGGAACCGGCTCCTACAAGGCCGCCGCCGAACGCGCGGGTGAGAGCGTCACCGTCTCGTTCATCCGGAAGTGGTCGCGGGTCCACGACCTCCCGCAGTCGATTCGTCGCCACGTCGCCTGTGGCGACATCGCGCCGACCGCCGCCAAACACATCGCCCGCGTCCCCGGTGCGGCCCGCCTCCATCTCGCGTGGGCGGTGCTGGACCACAACTTGACTGTGCGGCAGGTCCGCTCGGTCGCCAGTGCGGTCAACGACGGGGCCGACATCGAGGGGGCGCTCGCTGAGAAGGGTATTAACCTCGGGGAGATTACCGTCGAACTCTCCGTGGAGACCTACTGTGAACTCCGCCGCCGCGCCTCGTTAGAGGACGCTTCGCCTGGGGACCCCATCGACGACGCGCTGGCGGCCAGGTTCAACGAATCGTAACTACTTAATCGCCGCAAGCCTCTGTTGTTAGTGAGGGCCGGTAGCTCAGTTAGGCAGAGCGTCTGGCTTTTAACGCACTCATCCCGCGATGGTTGCGGAAGAGACCAGATGGTCGGGGGTTCAATTCCCTCCCGGCCCGCTTTTGCGAGGTTCATGAGACGCACAGCAACTCGTGAGCAGATCAGAACGCACCGCGTTCCGGCGTGAACGGACGTGACGAGCAACGACAGCCCCGAAACCACGTTATTTACAACGGAGAGTGACCGTTAGTGGGGTATGGAAACGATTCAGTTCGAAGACAAACTGGAGCCACTCGGTATCCTCACCGGCGTCGTCCTCGTACTCATCGGGCTCGGGACGCTCGTAGGCCAGCCGTGGGCGACGGCCAACAGCTCCGTCGCCTTGGTGTTACAGGGCATCGGTATCGTCGTGACCATCGCTATCGGCGTCGTGCTGGTCCGTCTGAGCTACGTCGACGGCTGAGTACGGGGCCATCCGGCCGTGTTTTCGGTTGTCCATCGGCGACACAGCGGCGGCGTTATCGGGAAGGAGTAGTGAGAAACCGAGCGGTCGCAACGATTAGCCCTTGTTCGGGAGGTAGGCCGCAGCGACGAGGATGATACTCGACAAAAGCGAGAGGATGACGATGCCCCAGAGACCGTTGACACGCCGGTCGAAGGCGTTGATGTCGGCCTGGTCGCTCCGGAACTCGCCGTAATACTGGCTCGCGTCAAGCACCTGGACGGAACTGTTGCTCTCGAAGTGGACGAAGTACGTCTGGTTGTTCAGCGTGACGTTCGAGTGCTGGGAGAGTTCCACCGTCTCGTTGGTCGGGTTGCTCCACGTCAGAGTCGCCACACTCGGGGTGACACTTGCAACCGTGGCGTCGATGGTGCTGTTTTCTTGGACGTAGGGGAACGTCTCGCCCGTTTCGAACGTCTCGTTGTCGGCCGGGTCGAGATACTCAGTGAGGGGCTGGGTCGACTCGTTGGTGTAGCGAACAAACCGTTCGCCGGTGTCGTCGTCCTCGACGATGCCGGTCACGTCCGAATCGTTGGCGATGATAGCCGAGACGTTGCGCGCTTCAGTGACGGTAAAGGAGGAGACGTTGGTCTCGTTGGCAACACCGACGACGTACCCGTCATCACGGAAGTCGACGGTCGAGCCGTTCTCGAGTTCGGCGGTCTCCATGTTTGATTCGTTGAACCACGTCAGCTCGCCGACACGCTCGAAGCCGCCGCCGCCACCGCCGCCGTGGCCGCCGCCACCACCGCTTTTTGCTTCCGCGGTCACCGTGGTGACGGTGTACGTCCGGTCGTCGACCGGGAGCGTGTCTCCCTGTTCGTACGTCGGCCCGTCGATGCTGATGTCGGGCTGGGTCGCACCCACCTCGATGTAGGTGTAGGCCCCGCCTGCCAGCACGACGAAGAGGACGAAATATACCGCTGCGGCTCGACGTTGCATAATTGAAATTGCTGTGTGCCAACCTATAACCGTTACCTTTCGCCCGGGCGACCCCGCGATTCGACGTACACACCACAACACCCTAACCGATGAAATCCTTAGGGAGGGATGATGAAACCGAGTCCGGACAGCGGCATCTCCCGCAGGGCCTTCGTCAAAAGCGCCGTCGCTATCGGCGGGTCGGCGGCCTTGACTGCGTGTCTCGGACGCGAGGGCGACGGCGAGAGCCTCGACCTGGCGACCGGTGACCCCGGTGCCGTCCCGGCCCGCCAGCACGCTTGGGACGACACGCTCGCACGCGACGACCACGGCAACCACGTCCCGCCGCGCCACCACGTCTACGCCATGTTCGACTACGACGGCGACCCCGAGAGCGACCGCGCGGGCGTCCGCGAGGCGCTGCGCTCGCTCGAACGCGCCTACGCTTGGCAACCCGAGGGCCTGCTCTTTACCGTCGGCTACTCGCCCGCTTACTTCGAGCGGTTCGACACTGCCCTGCCCGAGGACATCGACCTGCCGGAACCGCGCGCGCTCGCCCCCTTTGAAGACCCCGAGCCCGACACTGCCGACATGGCCATCCACTTCGCCAGCAACTACGGCTCCGTCGTGCTGGGCGCCGAAGAGGCCCTGCGCGGCGAGCTCACGGAACTCAACGGCGTCCCGACGACCGCCCTTCCCAACGCTTTCTCGCGGGCCGAGCGCCGCACCGGCTTCATCGGTGACGGCCTCCCCGCGGACAATCAGGACGTACAGGGGATTCCGGACTCCAAACCCGTCGCCGAGGACGCGCCGATGTACATGGGCTTCGAGTCGGGCTTCGAGAAGAGCCAGGCCACCGAAGACCGCGTCACCATCTCTGATGGTGCGTTCGCCGGCGGGACGACCCAGCAGGCGTCGGTCATCCGGCTGGACCTGACCCAGTGGTACGAGCAAAACGACGACTACACACGGGAAGCCGAGATGTTTTGCCCGTTCCACGCCGAAAACGACATTATTGAGGGCACCGGTGACAACCTCGGCAACAGCAATCAGGTCGAGGCCCACGGCTGTCCCGCCCACGCCAGCGAGGACGCCGAGGCGGGCGTCGTTGGGCACGCACAGAAGGCCGCCCGCGCCCGCGATAAGGACGGCCCGCTGCTTCTCCGCCGGGACTTCGATTCGACGGATGACGACCAGGCGACGGTCCATTTCGTCTCCCTACAGGAGGGTATCGGCGATTTCATTGCGACGCGGTCGCTAATGAACGGCACCGACCTCGCCGAGGAAGGGGCGGTCAGGCAGCGCTCGAACAACGGCATCCTCCAGTACATGACCGTTGAGCGCCGCGGGAACTACCTGATTCCGCCCCGCGAGTACCGCGCGCTCCCCACCCCACGGCCCGCCTGAGCATTGCTTTTCGAGAACCCTACCAGAACCCGTTTTAGCCTGTCGGACCTACGTTTGAACGATGAGACGACGCCGATTTCTCGCTGCGGCTGGCACCGCCACGACGCTCTCGATAGCTGGCTGTGCAGGACTCTTCGAGACGACGACACAGTCGACGGGTCGCTCGCCGCCACTCGTCGAGAACCGGCCCGACGCGGTGTACGTCCCCAGCCACATCGAGGGCATGGAAATGGCTGGGATGGCCACCAGCGGGGACTACCGCTTCTCGCTCTCGTACAGTTTCCCGCATCGCTTCTGGCGAACGACCGGCGACCGCACGAACAAGGTGAGCATCGCCGACGGCGATACAGTCCATCTGATGGTGTCCGCCTGGGATGACGAGACGGGGACGGTCATCCCGAGTTCGTCGGCGACGGTGTCGGCGTCGAAGGGCGGGTCGGGTGTGCTCTCGAACAGGAACCTCTGGTCGATGGTCTCGCAGAACATGGGCGTCCACTTCGGGGACAACGTCGAACTCGACGGCAACGGTACCTACGACGTGACCGCTGATTTCGGGCCGGTCAACACCCGACTGGCGGGCGCACTCGCCGACCGCTCGCCCGACCAGCAATCGGTCTCCATCGAGATGTCCTTCGACCAGGCGACGCTTGATGAGGTACCCTTCGAGCGGCTGGACGACCGGAAAGGCGAGCGCGACGCCGTCGATCCGATGTCGATGGAGATGCGTCCGTCCGGTCAGGCACCGGAAAAGAGCGCCATGCCTGGACGGGTGCTCGCCGAGGGCACCAGCGGCGACGCCACCGTCCTCGTCACCGCGCTCGATTCGGTCCCCGCTGGCGTCGACGGCAACGGGACGTATCTGGCGGTGTCAGCACGGACCCCGTACAACCACTACCCGCTCCCGTTTATGTCGCTCTCTGCCACGCTCTCCCGGGACGGCGAGACGGTCTTCGAGGGCGACCTGACCGACACGATTCACCCCGATATCGCCTACCACTACGGGGCCGTCGTTGACGATGTCCAGTCGGGCGATACGCTCGACCTCACGGTCGACGCCCCGCCACAGATTTCCCGCCACGAGGGCTACGAAACGGCGTTCGTCTCGATGGACGCGATGTCGATGACCGTCTGACCCTGAAGCCGTTTGGGAACGGTTCTGTCACACCACGTAATTGGCTTCGTGGCGAAACATCAGGTGCAATAAACGAAGCACTCGATGCCGTCGAGCTGCTGGCAGCGTTCGGTCTCGGAGGCGTCGTGGCGTGGCGCTTCCGTCTCGTCGGGCTGGTCTTTCCGGTCGTACCCAACGTGTTGCTGTTCCTGGCGGAACTGGGCTAAAAGTCGACCGCCTCGGCGTCTTCGGCCGCCCGCTCGGTCGCGGCGTCGAGGTCGAAGTCCCGCACTCTCTTGCCGTCACGAACCAGCGGCTCCAGCAGCGCCTCCCCATCGTCGGGGCCGGGTCGGTCGGCCAGTCCGACGTGGTGGGCGCCGTCGGGCGTCCGGTAGACTTCCTTTTTGCCGTCGAGTTTCCCCCGTTTTGCCGCCGGCTCACCGTCGACTTCGACGATGTCCAGCCCGAGGTCCTCGGGGTCGGCGTTCGAGATATAACTGCCGACGCCGAAGCCGGCGACCACATCTCGGAACTCCCGGATGCTCTCGGGGCCGATGCCGCCGCTGGCGAAGATACCCACGTCCTCGTACCCGCGTGCGTCGAGTTTCCAGCGAATCTCTCGGAGGATGTGCCTGAAATCACCTCGGCGCGAGGAGGTGGTGTCGATGCGGACGCTGTCGAGGTCGTCAACGGCCTCGACGGCGCGCAGCGTCTCCTCGACTTCGTCGTCGTAGGTGTCACAGAGCACAACGCGTGGCACGTCGGGCGCGACGGCTTCGTCGAAGGCCTGCCAGGCATCCTCCTGGTTGCCGCGCCCGAAACAGATAACAAGCGCGTGGGGCATCGTCCCGCCGGCCTCCCGGCCGATGACCTCGCCCGCGGCGACGTTCGAGATGCCGTCGAGACCGCCGACCAGCGCCGACCGCTCTATCATCGCGCCGATAGAGGGGTGGACGTGCCGGGTCCCGAAACTCAACACCGTCGAGTCCGGTGCGGCCCGCCGGGTCTCCAGTGCTGCTGTCGCCACGCCGGTCGGGTGTGAGAGAAAGCCAAGCAGCGAGGTCTCCAGCCGGCAGAACGCCTGGTAGTTCCCCTCGATGCGCATGACAGGGCCGCCGTCGAACAGTTGGCCCTCACGCAGTGCGTCGGCGTCGATGTCGTGGCCCGCAAGCAGGTGCGCGGCGTCTTTCACGCCCGCGAAGACGTTCCACTCGCCGGTCGGGAACTGGCCGAGTGTCACCTCGGTGACGACACGCGGGTTCTTCCCCGCGTGGGCGAGCGCCTCCTCCGTTCGGTCGAAGTATGCGTCCGTTGCCCGTCCCGCCGCAATCTCTTCCGGTGGGACGATGTCAAACTCCGTCATATCCCCGCTTTACCCCCCAGGGTGAAACTATTTCGTTTTCAGTCGCCGGCCATGCAGGCGATTCCTCTGCAACCACCGTGACAGAGACGGCAGTCCTCAGTCGGGAGACTGCAACGGGGAACACAGCTGCGAACAGAAAAAAGCCCCACCCCGTAGCTCAACGGGCAGTCTACGAGGGTGGGATTGAAACGGGCGACCGTCCGGACGACGGCGCGGGAAGCAAGCCGCGAGACGACAAAGCTGTTTCGGCCCGTGCGAATAGCGTGGAACTACGTTCCACGGACCACGCGAGCGGGCAAGTGGCTCGTGAGCAGAGACCACAACGCAGTGCGGACCGTGGTTTGAAACAGCGCCGCTGTTCGGTAGCTCTCTGAGCTTCGATTCGCTCACTCCTGAACCCCCCCGATCTTCCGAGACAGCGACCGCACCGAGTCCCGCGAGAGCCGAGCGGAAACGGTTACCGGGAATCGGTGTTCGGCGCAATATCTATGACCCTCACGTGTGGACTTCGACTCTCTGGCCGCTAGCTGTCGACGACCACGGCCCGCCCGTCCCCGGCGTCCCGGACGCCCTCTTGGGCCCGGAAGGCCTCATGAAGTCGGTCGTAACTGTCTTCGACGGCTTCGACGATGACCTTGGTCTCACCGACGACCGGCATGAAGTTGGTGTCGCCGCCCCACCGCGGGACGACGTGGGCGTGCAGGTGGTCGCCAATGGAGCCACCCGCCGCCGTCCCGCCGAGGTTGTAGCCCACGTTGTACCCGTCGGGGTCGAGTGCCTCGTCCATTGCGTCGATGGTGCGCTGGACGAGGCGTTCTTTGACCAGTAGCGTCGCGTCGTCGAGGGCATCATAGTCGCCGGTGTGCTCGCGGGGAATAACCATCGCGTGCCCGGGGTTGTACGGATAGCTGTTCAGGAGGACGTAGGCTTCGTCGGCGCGGGCGAGCAGCAGATTCTCCCGGTCGGCATCGCGGCCGGGCAACACACAGAACGGACAGCCGTCGATATCGGCGTTCTTGTCGTCGCGCTCAACCCAGTCGATACGCCAGGGGGCAAAGACCTGTTCCATACCCCATCTGGTCGCGCCGCCGTCAAATACCCGCCGCCGCCACGCTGGATTTTCTTCGGATATAAAGACATTGGCCGTTCAGCAAGCGAGCCTGCTGGGAGGGGCTGAGCGGCGCGGATAAACAGTATCGCGCGTCCTGTGGCACCGAACACGGTGCAGTCATGGAATAAAACGGTCCGAACGGACCAATCGCCGGTCACATGTGTCGTTCACACGCCACGTGCTTCGGTGTCCGGCGCTCGGGGAGCCCCTCGATTGCTCGCGGCTCACGGCTCGGTTCCTCCTGTTTCCAATCGCGGCCCGCCTTCGGCGCGCCTTGCCTACCGCGACCGCGTCGTCACTTCACACCCATCCGTGGTCACGATGACAGTGTGTTCTTTCTGGCTGACGAGACAGCCCTCCTGTTCCTTCAGGACGGGGTAGCCGTGGACGATGTCGTTGCGCTTCAGCCGGCGCAGTGCCATCTCCGCGCGGTCGGTTTCGAGCCACCGGGTGGCGAAAGGCAGCGTCTTGAACTCCTCGGTAATCTGGTCCAGCGTCTGTCGCGCCTGGCGGTTTCGAACGGACGCTTCGCGTTCCAGCGCGAAAATCTCTTCGTCGCTGCCCTCCCGGACCTTCCCGCCGCCGTCGGTGGCGAAGGGTTCGATAGCGACCACGTCGCCAGCTTCGAGTCCGACGCTCTGTGAGACCGCACGATTCGGGATGTTCGGCTTGGTGTGTTGTTCCCAGTGGCCCAGCCCGTGCCCGGTGAGGTTGACGACGGGGTTGTAGCCGTAGCCCTCGATGACCTCCTCGACTGCGGCCCCGATATCACCGGTCTGAGCGCCCGCCTCGACGACATCGAGGGCGGCGTCGAGTGCCTCGGCGGAGGCCGTTTTCAGGTCCTCGTTGCCAGAGAGGTCGACAGTGACGGCGGTGTCGGCCAGCCAG
>CAZOQK010000036.1:10657-14319 GCA_964581735.1 uncultured Halobacteriales archaeon
GAAGGTGGCGTCGTCGTCGACGCTTGGGGTCGCGTGGGCGGCCTCCTCGTCGATGGAGATGTTGACCGGGAAGGCCGGCTGGCCGCCCAGTTCCCGGATGCGGCCTTCAGCCCACTCGGCGACCTCGAGGTGGCTCACGCCCACCTCGACCATCTCCGCTGCCTCGTCGCGTACCTCGGCCAGAATCTCCCCTGCCTCGCGGTGTTTTTCGTATTTCTCGCTCGTCAAATCGACGCTCATACCCCGCTTTCGTCGCTGGGGGAAGAAAGTGTTTGCCGTTAGCTACCCTCGCTGGTCTGGCGCTCGACGTACAGCAGGGCGACCAGCCCGAGCGTCAGGACAGCGTATGACACCGCCACCAGCAGCGCCTGCTCGACGGACTGGTACTCGCTGGTCCGGTAGATGATGACCTTCCGGACCACCGCGATGACGCCCGTATAGATGACCAGCCTGACGATGCGCCGGGTGTCGCTCTCCCGGATGTAGGCGACGACTGTCTGATAAACTTCGACGATGATGAGCAGGAGCAACCCGACATCGATGAGCCCGATGACCACCTGCGGGTCGGTGATGTTGCCCGCGAGCGTCGCCTCGACGATGATAATCGACAGGTCGACAACGCCGACACCGAACAACAGCGCGAACAGCGCCGCTGCGGCCAGTTCGACGAGGTTGACGAACCGGTCCATTATCGTCGCCGCCCCGTCGATGGTCGGCAGCGGCGACTCGGAATCTGTCACGGCGTACCCCCCGCAGTGTGCCACATCGTTCGCAACGTAGCGCAGAGAGCCGAATAAAAGCCGACCCCCAAGTAATCGGGCGCGTCTCAGTCCGAGACGCTCGCCTGCATCGCCCGGGTGTTGAATGCCATGCCCGTCTCGCCGTCGGCCCGGACCGCGATGATGCCGGCGCTGCCCCCAGTCTCGGCTTCGAACCCCCGAAGCAGGCGGTCGGCGGCGTGCTGTGGGCGGTCGCCGTCCTCGACGGCGAGTGCCACCCGGCGGGCGAGGCCAAACCGGGCGATTGCCTCGCCGTCGCCGGTCGTGCTGACTGCCGCGCGGTCGGTGGCATAAAAGCCGGCACCGGCCTGGGGCACGTCCCCGACGCGGCCGGCGAGTGCGAACCACCGACCGCCGGTGGACGTGGCCGCCGCGAGCCGGTCACCGTCCGTTGCGACCGCGCCGACGGTGTCGTGGTCGGTCGGGTCGGCCCGAGGGTGGTCCTCGCCGAAGCGCTCGCGGACCCACGCCGCCTGCTCGGCCATGCTGTCGGCCGCGGGCGGGTCGACCGCCTGCCACCGCTTGCGTGTGCGCGGTGTCCACAGGGTACAGTCGGTGTCGACGCCGGCCGACGCGGCCAGGGCAACGGCGCGCTCGCCGGCGACGAGGACGTGTGGCGTCTCCGTTTTCACCGCCGCGGCCACGTCAACTGCGTGGGCAACGCTGGGCATCGCGGCTGCCGCCCCCGCCTCGCCGTCGCCTGTCATCAGGCCCGCATCCGTTCTGCTGACGCCGTCGCTCTGGACGGCGCTGCCGACACCGGCGTTGAACCGTGAGTCAGTTTCGAGGTGTCGGACGGCGGTACAGACGGCCTCGGTCGGGGTCGTACACGCTGTCCCCGTCGCGGCTGCCTCGTCGATGACGGCCTGCCGGGCGTCGGGGTCCTCGGGGTCGCCCCCGGCCCCGCCGTGGACAAGCAAGTCCATACCCGGATATCGGGCGCCGGAGGAAAAGCTATATCGCCGTTCCGGGCACCCGTCCGACAATGGCTGCCCCATACACGCGAGCGCCGAGCGACGGATTCGCGATTGTCGATGAGTGGGCCGACGGCTTCGGGTGGCGGGCACACCCCGACGAACCCGGCACGCGAACGAGCCACGCCGTCGCCACCGACAACGGGGTGTGGCTGTTCGACCCGCTCGATGCCCCCGGTATCGACGAGCGGATTGCGGAGCTCGGGACGGTGGCTGGGGTCGCCGTCCTCGCGGACTACCACACGCGCGACGCGGCGGCGTTCGCTCACCGGTACGACGTACCTGTCACGGTCCCGGCGTGGCTCTCCCGGCCGCCCGATCGTCTCACAGTCCCCGTCGAGCGGGTCGACGCGTCTGTCGCGGGGTTCGAACTGCGACCGCTGCGACCGCTGTGTGCCTGGCGAGAGACGGTCGCCTACCGCGAGCGCGACGGGACGCTGTACGCCCCGGATTTCCTGAGTACACACCCGAAGTTCACCGTCGGCGACGAGCGCCTCGGGATGCCGACGTTCTCGCGACTGTCGCCGCCGACCGAGCGGTTCGACTGTGCGCCGGCCCGAATCTTGCTGGGTCACGGCAACGGCGTGTTCGAGGACGCGACGGCACACCTCCGCCGGACACTGTCGGGCGCGCGCCGACGGTTCCCGCGGGCGCTCGTCCGGAACCTCCCCGGCGAGATACACAGCATGACGGGAGCGTTTCGGGACTGACTCAGCAGGTGGGAACTCCCGGACGGTGAGAGGAAACGGCCCGGTGGTCAGACCCACGGAGTCTGTCCGGAATTATCAGGACAGTTCACTCGAAGCGGCATTACTTTAGCCCAGGGCAGAAAACAGGCGAGTATATGGCGTACGACAAAATCGAGGTGCCCGACGAGGGCGAACCCATCGAGGTAGTAAACGAGGAGACTGACGAGCTCGACGTTCCCGAAAAGCCGATTATCCCTATTCTCTATGGTGACGGCATCGGCTCGGATGTCGGCCCCGCCGCCCAGAAAGTGCTCGAAGCGGCCGCACAGGCGACAGGTCGGGACGTGTCCTGGATGCGCGTCTACGCCGGCGAGACCGCCCGCGAGACGTACGACGAGAACCTCCCCGACGACACTGTCAACGCCATCCGGGAGTTCCGCGTCGCCATCAAGGGCCCGCTGACAACACCGGTCGGCGCCGGCTTTCGCTCGCTGAACGTCGCACTCCGGAAAACGCTCGACACCTACGCGAACGTCCGCCCGACCTACCACCTCGACGGCGTCCCCTCACCCGTAAAAAACCCGGACGCGATGGACATGGTCACCTTCCGTGAGAACACCGAAGATGTCTACGCCGGCATCGAGTACGAGGCCGGCACCGACGAAGTTCAGAAGTTCAAGGAGTTCGTTGAAAACGAGATGGGCAACGACGACACCATCCACGATGGGCCGGTTGGCATCGGCGTCAAGCCCATCACGGAGTTCGGGACCAAACGGCTCGTCCGGCAAGCTATCGAATACGCGCTCGAACAGGACCGCGACACCGTCACCCTCGTCCACAAGGGCAACATCATGAAGTTCACCGAGGGTGCCTTCCGGGACTGGGGCTATGAGGTTGCAGAAGAGGAGTACGACGACGAGGTCATCACCGAGGACACCCTCTGGGAGGAACGCGACGGCGAGGCCCCTGATGACGCCGTCGTCGTCAACGACCGCATCGCCGACAACATGCTCCAGCAGGTTTTGACCCGCACCGACAACTACGATGTCATCGCCACGATGAACCTCAACGGCGACTACCTCTCGGACGCCTGTGGCGCCCAGATCGGCGGCCTCGGTATCGCACCCGGTGCGAACTTCGGGGACGCGCTGTGTCTCGCCGAACCCGTCCACGGCTCCGCGCCGAAATACGCCGGCCAGGACAAGGTCAACCCGACGGCG
>CAZOQK010000037.1:0-14163 GCA_964581735.1 uncultured Halobacteriales archaeon
ACACGAGCGCGACGGCCATCGCGGGCGGCATGCTGACGTACTTTGTGCTGACCGGCGACGCCGGCCTCCCGATGACGTTGCTCGGCGTCGTCGGGGCCGCCGCGACGCTTGGCTTCGGCGATTTGGACTGCCGGGAACACTCCCGCGGGGCCGTCGAAGCCGTCGCCGTCGTGCTGGCGGTGATGGTGATTACGCCGCTCGTGGTCTCGGTGATGCCCGGTGCCGTTGGCCTGCCCTTTGGCTTCGGTGGCGGCGAGGCGGGTCTGGCGGGCGGGACGCTCGAAGCTAGCCTGCTATCAGCCGATTCCGACCTCCAACTCCAGGGTTCGATAGAGCTCTCGCCGAAGGTCCGCTTTACAGTCGTCTCGCCCGAACAGAGCTACTGGCGCGTCGACAGCTACAACCGCTACACCGGTGCCGGCTGGGTGCGAAGCGGTGAGCCGGTCCCCTACGAGGACGCACGCCTCCCGGCACCACCCGGGGAGTCGACCCGGGTGACGCAGGTGTTCCGGGTCGAATCCACGACCAGCGTCATGCCCGCGGCGTGGCGGCCCCTCGCTGCCGACGGGACACCTGACGGGGCGAGCGTCTCCTCGGAGTACGGCCTCTCACCGACTGAGCCACTGGAGAGCGGTGACCGGTACGAGGTGTTGAGCGCGGTACCGACGGCGACGACCGAACAACTCACGCGGGCGCCGAGCGACGACCCGCCGTCTATCGCAGAGCGGTACACACAGTTGCCATCGAGTACGCCCGACCGGGTGACCGAGCGGACGAACAACATCGTCGGCGCCATTGAGAACCGCTACGCTGCGGCGCGCCGCATCGAACAGTATCTCGAAGGCAACAAGGAGTATTCGCTGGACGTTCAGAAACCCGACGGTAACGTCGCCGATTCCTTTCTCTTCGAGATGGACCGGGGGTACTGTACCTACTACGCGACGACGATGGCGGTGATGCTCCGGACCCAGGGGATTCCGGCCCGGGTCACCGTCGGCTACACGTCCGGCCAGCAGGTCGCTGACACCGAGTACGTCGTTCGCGGGTACGATTCACACGCCTGGGTCGAGGTGTACTTCCCGGGCGAGGGCTGGGCGCGCTTCGACCCGACGCCCGCTGGGCCACGGGAGAACGCCGAGCGCGGCCGGTTAGAGGAGGCACGCACCAACGACGTTTCCGGTGTCGACACGGACCGCACGGACGAGGACTCGCCGACGCCGACGCCGACACCCGACGACCCGTCGACGCCGACGCCGGCTGGCCCGACCACGCCCACGCCGACGACGCCGGAACCGACGACTGACCCGCTTGGGAACTTCTCGACGGTCGAACCCGTCGACGGCGACTCCGACGCGGGCGGCGGTGGGCTGCCGGAACTGCCGCCGACCGACCAGCTCGTGCTCGGCCTGATTGCCCTCGTGGGTGCCGTCGCGGGCGTCCGTCGGAGCGGCGTCGTCGACCGCGTGTATCGCTGGGCGTGGCTCAGATACCTGCCCCGGCGTGACCCGGCGACGGACATCGAGCGGGCCTACCGGCGACTGGAGTACGTCCTCGAACGCCGCCATCGGCCGCGCCGGGCGGGTGAGACTCCCAGGGAGTACGTCACCACAATCGAGGCGGGGCCGGCGGCTCGGGAGGTCGTGACAGTCTACGAACTGATGCGGTATGGCAACGAGTCCGACGAGGGGCTGGCAGCGACAGCAATCGAGGCGCTCGGACGCGTGCGCAGGTCGTAGCCGCCCGCTCGCTGTATGGGGGCCCCGACAGTGTTTAATAGGTTGATTTCGTACGGCGAACCGTAATGTCGGAAGTCTGCTCGACGTGCGGGCTGCCTGAGGAGCTTTGCGTCTGTGAGGACGTCGCCAAGGACTCCCAGGAAATCACCGTCCGCATCGACGAGCGCCGCTACGGGAAAGAGGTAACGATAATCGAGGGATTCGACCCAAGTGACGTCGACATGGACAGTCTGTCCTCGGATTTGAAATCGAAGTTCGCCTGCGGGGGAACCGTCGACGACGGACAGATAGAGCTCCAGGGCAACCACACCGGGCGCGTCGAGGACTTTCTCCGGGATAAGGGCTTCAACGTCGCCTGACCTCTCCGGTTTGTACTGTCGCGACAGCTTCTCCCCAGCGACCGCTCTACAGCGTCTTGTCTTCGACCAGCCAGCGGCGTCGGCGTCGCCGGTGACCGGTCGCAGCTGCCGATGGTTGGGCAGTCGACGCGAGATGACCGGTGGTCACTGGATACTCAGGCCGAGATTGCGTAGACGGTGAAGTCGCCGCTGCCGACGTAAACGGTGCCGTCGGCCACCGTCGGCGCCGACTCGACGGGCCCCTCCGTCTCAACGGCCCACTGTTCGTCACCGCTGCCGGCGTCAATGCCGTAGACGTTGAACTCGTTTTCTCCGACGTAGACGGTCCCGTTGGTGACTGCCGGTGGCGTCGCGCGGTCGACGAGGAAGGTCCACTGCTCGGACCCGGCGCTGGCGTCGATTGCGTGGACTTTGTTCCCGTCGGTGCCGATGTAGACGGTGCCATCGGCCACCGTCGGCTTCTTCGGGACGGCACGTGGCTCGAACTCCCACCGTTTGGACCCGTTGCCGACGTCCAGTGCGTAGAGGCGCTCGTCCTCGCTGCCGACGTAGACGGTACCGTCTGCCACTGTCGGCGAGGACACGACGCCCCTGGTCTCGAACGACCACAGCCTAAACCCGTCGTCGGCGTCCAGCGCGTACAGGTTCTCGTCCTCGCTGCCGACGTAGACGGTGCCGTCGGCGACGGCCGGCGACGAGCTCACTGGCCCGTCTGTCTCGAAGCGCCACTGTTCGGTCCCGCTGTCGGCACCGAGTGCGTAGACGTTGTCGTCACCGGCCCCGACGTAGACGGTGCCGTCGACGACCGCCGGCGAGGACACAACCTCCCGTTCGGTCGGGAACGTCCACTGGACGACGCCGCCGGGAGTGTCTGTCGACTCCTCGCTGTCCTCGCTGTCGTCGCTGGGCGTCTCACTTGTCGCTGTCCCGGCGGGCGTGTCTCTGGCGGTGGTCCCCGCCGGGGATTCCTCCCCGGTCGTCTCCTCCCCGGACTCACTGTCCGAACAGCCTGCCGCGGACGCCGCTGCTCCGAGCGCGAGCAGATACGCCCTGCGGGTCTGTGTGCGCTCGCTCATCGTCGGTACTCGTCGACTGGACGGTAAAGAATTTTGATCTGTCATTTCAACCGTCGATTCTGCCTATATTGTGGTATGTACCGGCACAGAAACCCGCGACTGTCTATCTATTCGGCGCGCGAGTGACAGTCGTATCGCACACCGGCAGGCTGGTGGTCTGCCGCGCCCGTGAGCGGAGAGTGGTGCGAGCGCGCGGTAGCGCGCTCGACACCCGACGAAACAAAAAGTGGTCTCAGAAGAATTGGTAGAGGTCGTCCCGGTTCTCCTCGTGCAGGTGGTGCCGCACGGCCTCGGTCAGCGCCGAGATGTTCCCGCGTTTGGCGCTGATGGGGGCAATCGTCTCTTGCCACTGCTTCCAGGGTGGCACCAGTCCGAGACGCTCCGCGATGTCGTCCAGCCGTTGGTCCCGGTCGTCGACTTTGTCCATCTTGTTGACCGCCACAACTGGTGGGATGCCTACGTCCCGGAGGAAGTGAAACAGTTCCACGTCGTGGGGCACCTCGTCGGGGCCGGAGTGGCGGTCGATGATGTCGACGGCCGCCTTGCCATCGAGGACCAGAATCCCGACCAGAATTGAATCGGCGTACTCCTCGATGTAGCGGACCACGTCGGTTTTGATTTGCTCGCGTTGCTCCTCGGGGACGCCTTTCATGAAGCCAAAGCCGGGCAGGTCGGTGAGCACGAAGTCGGGGCCGGCCCAGTCGTAGTGGTTGGGCTGACGGGTGACGCCGGGGCGCTGTCCGGTGTCGAAGGTGTGGCCGGTCAGCTCGCGCATCAGCGTGGACTTGCCGACATTGGAGCGGCCCAGCAGCACGGCCTCGTTGCCGCGGTCGGGCCGAGAACGAAACATACCATCAGTCGGCGACCGGTCATAAAAACCTCGGCGGTTTCGTGCTCACCCGCCGCCGTGCTCGCGAAACCAGACCCGCTCGCCGACGGGTGACTCGCCCTCGGCGATGTCGAGTCGGCCGACGAAAAGGTCCCGGACTGCGAGCGTGACCGTCAGGTCGACTTGGCGACCGTCGGCGTCGACAGTCACGACGCAGTGGCCGTCCCGTTCAGTGATGACAGTGATCGTCCCGACGGTCCAGCGGTCGACGTGGTGGGACGGCTCCCGTGCGTGGATGCGGTCGTGAACCATACCCGGGGAGAGGCATGCGAGCCGATTAGGCATCACGGTCTGGGACACGACAACTTTTGTCCATGCATGCCGAGGGCGTGGACGTGCGACTCGTCCAGGTCACCCTTCCATCGGGCAAACGCGAGACGATCCTGTCGACGCTGGACGACGAGGGTGTCGACTACGTCGTGGCCGACGAGACGAGCGGCCAGGAGTACGCCGCAGTGGCGTACTTCCCACTGCCGACCAACGCCGTCGAACCGGTGCTTGACTCGCTCCGTGAGGCCGGGCTAGACGACCAGGCGTTTACCGTGGTCGTCGAGGCCAGCACCGTCGTCTCACAGCGCTTTGAGGAACTGCAGGATCGCTACGCCGAGGAGGACAACGAGGGCCGCATCGCCCGCGAGGAACTGACTGCGGCGGCCAGTGACCTCGCGCCGACGCTCGATACATACGTCGTAATGACGGCCGTGAGTGCGTTCATCGCGACGGCTGGACTCCTGCTTGACTCACCGGCCGTCGTCGTCGGGTCGATGGTCATCGCGCCGCTGGTCGGGCCAGCGATGGCCGCGAGCGTCGGCACCGTCGTCGACGACCACGAGCTCTTCTCCCGCGGGGTTCGCCTCCAGGTCGGGGGGCTGGGACTCGCCATCGTGACGGCGGCGGCGTTCGCGCTGGTCGTCAGGTACGCCAACCTGATACCGCCGCTTGCCGACGTGACCAGCGTCCCGCAGATACGCGAGCGAGTCGCGCCGGACTTTCTCTCCCTGGTCGTGGCCGTCGGTGCCGGGGCGGCCGGTGTAGTCAGTCTCACCTCCGGCGTCTCGACGGCCCTGGTCGGCGTGATGATTGCCGTGGCGCTCATCCCGCCGGCGGCGACGGCGGGCATCGGGCTCGCCTGGGGCGCGCCGCTGGTGACGCTCGGGTCGGGCGTTCTCCTGCTGGTGAACGTCTTCTCAATAAACCTGGCGGCGCTGGTTGTGCTGTGGTACAGCGGCTACCGTCCCGAACAATGGTTTCGGGAGGGGCAGGCCCGGAGCGCGACTATCAAGCGCATCGCGACGCTGGCGGTCGCAATCGTCGTCCTGTCGGCGTTTCTCGGCGGCGTTACCTACGATTCCTACACCCGGGCGACGACGACGCACGAACTGACCGAGGGTGCTGAATCGGTGGTGGCGGCGACCAACGCCAGCACGAGCTTTGAGGTCACAGTCTTAGACGTGGAAGTCGAACACACGAATACCGCGCTGTTCCAGCGACCACAGCAAGTCATCGTCACCGTCGGCGTCCCGCCGGGGGAGTCTATCGACGGGTTAGCCCCGGAAATAGACGACCGGATGGAGGCGACTGCCGGACACGACATTGACACCGAAATCCGGTACGTCACGACCGAGACGGAGTAGCGAACAGACGGCACACCGAGTGGCAGGACAGTCGTGCCGTGCTATCGCGGTCCTGTCCTGCTTGAGTCGTTAGGACACGGCCAGCATTGGTCCCGTCACACTTCATAAACCTCCGGGCCGTTCGGTTGCAGTTTGGCTTCCGGTGGACTTAGCATGACACCCAACCACCACGTTTCCAATGGAGCGCCCGACGGACCCGGCCGTCGACCCCGACGCACCGCCAGACCTGACGTTCGACGACGTGTCGGGGCTCAATGATGTGACCGACAGTCTCACCGAGACCGTCGTCACGCCGGTCACCGACGAGCGACTGGAGGCGTTCGGTGCCAGCGGTGTCCCCCTCTACGGTCCGCCGGGCGTCGGCAAGACACACGTCGCGAAATCGCTGCTGGGGGATCTCGACTTCGTGTATCTGGAGGTCACGCCTGCCGACATCACGTTCGATAGGCCCGACGACGCCGCCGCGACCATCGATACGCTGCTTGATGCCGTGCTCGCCAACGAACCGTGTGCCCTGCTCATCGACGACATCGACGTGCTCGCGCCGGCGGGCGAGGACGCATCGGGCGAGGACGGCGATGCCCTCGAGTTCAGGCAGTATGCGCCGGACCCGTAGATGGACGACGGCGGGAGCGAGGGCGTCCTCGGTCGCGGCGAGGTCATCGAGAACGGGGCCGTCCCTGACGTGTCGTTTGCCGGCGTTGGCGGACTGGACACGACCGAACAGCGTCTGCGCGAAGTCATCGAGTGGCCCCGCAAATACCCCGACTGCTTCGCCGCGATGGATGTCGACACCGCGAAGGGCATCTTCTTGGACGGCCCGCCGGGCACCGGGAAGACGCTACTGGCGAAAGCCATCGCTAACGAGACCGACAGCACATTTATTTCCATCGACGGGCCGGAACTGCTCGACCGCTACGTCAGCGAATCCGAGCGGTTCGTCCGCCAGTTATTCGAGTCCGCTCAGGAGCGAGCGCCCTCGGTGGTGTTCATCGACGAAACCGACGCCATCGGCGGGACCCGTAGCGGGTACACCGGCGGCGGTGGCGTCCAGGACAGCATCGTCAACCAGTTCATCTCGGAACTGGACGGGCTAACGAGTCTGGAAGACGTGGTCGTCATCGGCGCGACCAACCCCATCGAGGTCACTGACCCGGCGCTGTGCCGTCCCGGGCGACTCGGTGAGGCGATTCACGTCCCACCGCCGGACGATGGGGGCCGCCGCGAAGTGTTCGAGATTCACTGTGCGGACCGCCGACGTGGACATCAACTGGCTGGTCGACAACACCGACGCCGCCTACACGGGCGCAGATGTCGAGGCGATCTGCGAGCGGGCGGCGATGAACGCCATCCGCGAGTCGGTCGACCGCGGTACCGACGACTGTGCGATAACCCGTTCGCACTTCGAGCGTGACGCCGAGCGTGACGCCGAGCGGGGGGAACGACGGCGTGGATGCCGACCCCGCCTTCCGGTAGTCACGCCTCTATGCGGCCGAGCCACGACGGTGGCTCCACGTCGACCGACCCGATGTCCTCGATGACGAACACCTGCTCGCGGGTCCGCTCCTCGCCCTCCTGCTTGATTGTGAGCGCGAATCGAGCCTCATAGACGATGTTGCTGGCGCTGAGGACGACCGCGCCATCGGCTCCCGTCACCGTTCCCGGTCCGTCGTAGCTGGCGCGTTCGAGGGGGACACGGAGCATCTCACCGTCGGCACGCTGGATGAACTGGCCGGGGCCATACGTTCCGATGCCAAGGATGCCCGCCAGCCCCGCCTCGCTCGCCAGCCCGCTTGGCCGGTGTACGGACAGGAACGTCCGGTCGAGGGGCGCCCGCTCGTACCGCCGACCGGTGCCGTCCGGGGCGTTCGTATAACGGGTCTCCGCCGTCGTGTACCGGCGGGTCGTTCCGTCGCCGCGGTCGATGACGGCGCGCCGGCGTCTGTCGACCCGGTCGCTCCGGACGCGCGTCGCGACTGCCTGTGACTCGGCCCCAGTGACGCGGTACTGCTGGTCGAGGACATAGCCGTTCTGGACAAGCGCACGACGCGTCGCATCGACGTAGAGTGCCGTCCCATTGAGGACCCCACTGTCGTCGGCCGAGCGGTCCGTGGCAGTGTCGGTGTCCGGAGCCGCGTCCGTGGACGGTCCCGCGGTCATCGGTCCGTCCGGCGTCTCACCGCCCAGTCCGGCACACCCGCTCAGGGCGATGCCCCCGACAGCAGCCAGCGCCGACAGCAACTGCCGCCGTGACTGGCTGTTCCGGTCGGTCATTCGTCAAACGGGAGTTCGAGTTCGTGGTCGACCGCCGCGATAGCAGCCGCCAGCACGCTGTCGACGTTTTTTTTTTCCGTGACGCTCATATATTGGTCGGCCTTGATGTCACGCGAGCGGTCGGCCTTGTTACAGACGGTGAGGACGGGGGCATCGAAGCGCGCGTCGATGTCGTCGCGGAGTTCGAACTGGGCACCGAGCGGGTAGCCACACTCGCCGCTGGCGTCGACCAGCACGAGCACGGCGTCGGCGGCGTGTTCGAGCGAGCTCACGGCCTGGGACTCGATTTCGTTGCGGTCTTCGGGAGGCCTATCGAGCAGCCCGGGCGTATCGACAAGCTGGTAGCGGATGTGGTCGCGTTCGAGGTGGCCGACGTGGATCTCGGTCGTGGTAAAGGGGTAGCTCGCGGTCTCGTTACTGGCGCGGGTGACCGTGTTGACAAAGGTCGACTTCCCGACGTTGGGATAGCCCGCGACGACGATAGTGGGTTCGTCCGGGCGGATATCGGGCAGGCCCTTGAGCTCCTCGCGGGCGTCTTTGAGCGCCTCGATGTCGGGGTCGATTTCATCGACCACGTCCGCGAGGCGGGCAAACGCCTGCTTGCGGAGTTTGCGCGCGGTGTCGACATCACCCTGGAGGCGGCTCTCGTACTCCGTGCGGATGTCCGTGGCCATGCGGCTGGCCCACATCAGTTCGTTGAGATGCTGGCGCAGCTCATCGACGCTTGCGAGCGCGTCGGCGAGTTCGTAGTAGAAGGGGTCCAGCTCGGCAAAATCCGGCCAGCCGGTGACGACGTTTTCGAGATTGTCCGAGACGATGTTGGCGGCGGTCACCAGCATCGACTGCTGGGCCTCGAACCCGGATTTGGCGCGGCCCGCACGCGAGGCACGGGAGAAGGCCTTGTCCACGAGCTCGTCGGCGGTGAGCATCGTCGGGAGGACCTCGAACGGCTGGCTCATTGGACCTTCATAACCCACCCACGCCTAAATGGCGTTCGTTACACGCCCGCCGGTCGGTCACCGGCCACACCTCCCGGTCTGTATCGCCTGTTTCCCGGGCGGTCCCTGGCCCCGTGCGGGGAGTGGCCACGTGTTTCCGGGATGGTTTCGGGGTTCCTGCCGGGACAGCAGCTGAGCGACACGGTCTTTCCCGCTGCCAGCGTACGACGACCATGACCAACTGGCGAGCAGTCGTCTATGGCTTCGTGACGGGTATCGTCGCCGGCATCGTCGCCTTCGTCCTCCCGGTCGTCGGTCACATCGGTGCCGGCCTCGTTGCCGGGTTCGTCGCGGGCTACATCGCGGGCGGTGGCCTCGCCAGCGGCGCCTGGCACGGTATGCTGGCTGGAGCCTTCGGCGGGATTTTGCTCGCGGTTCTGTTCGCCGCGCTCGCTGTGACGGGCGGCCTCGTCGCGGGTGGGCCGGTCAGCGGTATCCTCGGCGGGGCCGGCGTCTTCGTTGCCGGGCTCGCTATCGCGCTGGTCTTTGCACTCGACAGCGCGCTCGGCGGCCTCCTCGGCTCGCTGGTTGCCGGCCGCTGAGAGCCCCGCTATCGCCGGTCGGCCAGCTCGGCTTGCAGGTCCGACACGTCCATGTCCTTCATCGCCAGCAACACGAGCAGATGGTAGACGATGTCGGCCGATTCGTGGGCGATTTCCCCGTGGTCGTCGTCTTTGGCAGCCAAAATCAGTTCCGTCGTCTCCTCGCCGAGCTTTTCGAGGACGGCGTTTTCGCCTTTCTCGTGGGTGAACAGCGAGGCAGTGTAGGAGTCCTCGGGCAGGGTCTCCTTACGGTCCTCGATGACCGCAAAGAGTTCAGCGATGATGTCGTCAGTGTCGCTCATGCAACCGGGGTCGGCTGGCGTGGGTTTGTGTCTGTCGCTCACCGCTCAACGGCGACATCCTCGAAGAAGGCCAAGTCGTGAAGCCGGGAGTCGGGGGTCAGTTCGGGGTGAAAGGAGGTGCCGACGACCGGCCCTTCCCGGACGGCGACCGGGTTCCCGTCGAACGATGCCAGCACGTCCACGCCGTCGAATATCCCGTTGATGACGGGCGCGCGGATGAACACCGCCGGGAAGGGTTCGTCGAGTCCGGCAACCGCGAGCGGGGCCTCGAAACTGTCCTTCTGCCGGCCGAAGGCGTTGCGTTCGACGGTCACGTCGAGCAGATTCAGCGTCTCCACGCGGTCGTCGTAAGCGTCCGTGCTGGCGACGATGAGCCCCGCACACGTCGCGAGCATCGGCTTGCCGGCCTCGACGTGGGTGACGATTTCCTCGGCGATTCCCTCCCGCTGGATAAGCCGGGAGATGGTCGTCGACTCCCCGCCGGGCATCAGGAGTGCGTCACAGCCGGGGACCAGCCCCGCCTCCCGGATTTCGATGACCTCGCTGTCCTGCCCGTGGGCGCGTGCTGCACGCTCGATGGCCGTGGCGTGTTCGCTCACGTCGCCCTGGACGGCGACGACCCCCGCGGTAAACGTCATACCTTTATTCAGGGATTGACCGCGAAAAAGGCCTCGCTGCCGGCAGTGTTAGTCGTCCGCGGCGACCGCCTCGGTGCTTTCGGCCTCGATATGAGGCGACCGGCCAAAGCGTTAGGTGTGGCGCGGCCAACGCTGTACCAATGAGTGGCAGACGGGACCCGGTTCAACAGCGTGACGACGGGTCCATGGACCTCCAGGATATCGTCACTTGGCGGCCAGCGTCGGTGCCCGACCGCATCATCTACCGGCTCTACGCCGTCTCGCGGCTCGTCGCGCCCGTCTTCCTCGTCGTCCTCGCCGTGTTCATCCTCGCACTCCAGGTCTTTCGTGGCGGCCTTGATGCGCTGGCGGACCCGCTGGTGAGTGCTTTCGTCGCGTTGTCGGCGATTCCGGCGCTCGTGCTTGCGGCCTACATCTGGTATGCCGACGTGACCACTGGCGAGTCGCTTCGCCTGCTCGTGGTGACGTTCGTGCTTGGCTTCCTGTTCGCTGGCTTCGCGGGCATCCTCAATGTCGCCGTCGCCTCGTGGTTCGTCCCACAGGCGTTCGCCCTCGGCGCCGGGTTCGAACTCGCGCTTGCTGGCCTGTTCCTGTTCGTCGTCGCGCCCATTGAGGAGTGTGTGAAACTGCTCGCAATCTGGCTCTACGCCTACCGCAGGCCCGCGTTTAACGCTGTCATCGCGGGTGCCGTCTTCGGCGCGATGGCCGGTCTGGGTTTCGCCACCATCGAGAACGCACTGTACATCACCCGCTACACCGACAGCGCGGCCGGCTTTAGTACCACCATCGCTCAGGGCACGACGATAGCGACACAGCGCGCCCTCGCCGGGCCGGGCCACGTCATCTACTCGGCGTTCGCCGGCTACTACCTCGGGCTCGCGAAGTTCAACCGCGAGTACGCCGGCCCCATCGTGATCAAGGGACTGCTCGCTGCTGTCTTTATCCACGGCTGGTACAACATCCTCGTCTCCCGCGTTCCCGACATGCTCGTCTCCAGTCTGGGGATCTCGAACGTCGTCGCCCTCGTTGGCTTTATCGTTGCCTACGACGGCATCTTCGCGGTGTTGCTCGGCCGGAAACTCTCACAGTACCGGTCGGCGTACAAACAGGCCCACAACGGGGACGAGGAGTACATCGAGAGCGAACTCACCGAGTTCGACCCGTAGTTACTCCCCGACGAGGTTCCCGACAGCGTCTTGTTCGACCATGTTTTCGACGTACTTCGCTATCACGTCAACCTCCAGATGGACGGGGTCGCCCACTCCTTTCTCCGAGAGTGTCGTCACATCGTACGTCTCGGGGATAATGGCGACGGTGAACTCGCCGTCGGCCAAGTCGGCGACGGTGAGGCTGATGCCGTCGACGGTAATTGACCCCTTCGGAACGATGTACTGCCGGTGCTCGGCGGGCAGCGAGAAACTGAATCGCCAGTCTTCTCCCACCCGCTCGATGGTGTTTACCTCGGCGGTGCCGTCGACGTGGCCCTGCACGAAGTGGCCGTCGAAGCGACCGTCGGCCGTCATCGCCCGTTCGAGATTGACGGCGTCACCGACCTCGACCGCACCAAGATACGTCTTCGCGACTGTCTCCTTGGCCAGAAAGACGGAGAACCACTCGCCGCCTGCGTACTCCTCGACGGTCAGGCAGGCCCCGCTGACGCTGACCGATTGGCCCTCGCGCAACTCCTCGAACGATGTACTCAGACGGAGGCGACGGCCATCTGCCGTCTCGTCGACTGCCAGCACTTTGCCCGTCTCCTCGACGATGCCCGTGAACATACCCCCTATTTCGGGTCGAACCGGCCAAACGCTTTCGATGCGATGGCCGCGTTTATACTCGGGGCTGCCCTACCGCCAGCTATGTCGCGGGGCGTCATCGAGTTCCTGCAGTTCGCCGGTAGCGTCGTCTTCTCCATTCCTGTCGGCTTCTTCGGCGTGCTCAGACTCATCGATGGCGACGCGCTCGTCGGCGTCGGCTTCCTCTTGCTCTCGGTGGCGATGGTGCTGGGTCGGGAGCACATCACGTCCCCACAGGACCTGCCCGCCGCGGCGCTCCAGCGCGTCGCCGGTGTCGTCGCGAAAGACCCCGACGACGAGGAGTAGGGACCCCGGTTCCCTCCGCCGGGCAGAGCAGGGGCAACGGAGCTTTATTTGTCCTGCTGTAACCGGCGGTACGTCGATGTCCCCACGTCAAAGAGCCGTCTCCGGTCGTCTCGACGATTCTGCTGGTCGCTATCGCAGTCATTCTGGCGGCGACTGTCTCGGTGTTCGTCTTAGATGTCGGCGAGGAAACCACCGAGGCTGGACCGGTCGTCGGTGAGTCAAGCGGGGCGTTCGAGGCCTTCCAGAGCAACAGCGACGAGCAAATCGTCCGCATCCGGCATATCTCGGGCGATTCGATTCCGACCGCGGAACTCGAAGTCGTCGTCGACGCCAGCGACGCCTGTGGCAAGCGCGGCCGGATAGCCACCCTCCCGCTGGGGAGCGTGGGTGCAAGCAACACCATCAGCGCGGGGAATGTCGAGGGCGACGATATCTTTGACAACGGCTTCGGTGCCGTCAACCACGGCGCACTCGATGAGGAGACGTTCGGCGCTGGGAGCGTCATCCGGTTTCGAATTGCCAAAGGCGACTGTTCGGTCGCGAGAGACGAGGCGCTCGTGGTGCGGATCATTCATACGCCGACGAACTCGGTGGTAATCAGCGAACAGCTGACGGCGACTTAGTCCGCCTGTGCAGGCATCGGCTCCTCGGCTTCGGCCAGCAGCTCGTCGAGGTCGGTGTCAGTCGGTTCGTTGTTCAGGAGGATGTCGACGGGCAGTGTCGGGGCGCCGTCGACGAGGTTCTCCAGCAGGACGAGCCGTTCGCGGGCACGGCTCATCCCGACGTAGAACACGCGGCGTTCGTTGTCCGTCAGCGTCGGCACGGGCGAGGTGTGTTTGGTGAACTCGCCGTCGCCGGGCACGTCTTGGCCCTTTTGCTCGACGGTGGCGGCCATCTGCTCGACGACCTTCTCGGTGAGGTCGGTGCCGACGAAGACGTGGTCGGCCTCACGACCCTTCGCGGAGTGGATCGTGCCGACGCGGACCGTGCTCGGATCGAGCCCGGCGTAATCGCCGTCGAAGTAGGCCTCGACCGAGGAACGCTGGAAGCTCGTGACCTTGCGGAGCATGTCGCCCGCCGAGTCCGGGGTCGGCATGAACGGGACGTGATCCTCGATTGTCTCGGGGTCGAGTGGAACCTCGGTCAGGTCGTCGCTTTCGGCGGCCTCCTCGCGTGCCTCGAGTTCGTCGTACAGCGCCTCGCGGTCGTTGGAGCCGAACGCCGAGTCCTGCAGCATATCCGCCAGCCGCCGCCCCTGCAGGAGGGTGAGGTCTTCCTCCGCGTCGATGGCCTCGATGGCACGGACGTAGTCTGTCAGCCGGTCGGTCCAGAGCCGCTGGTCCGTGAGGGCTTTGAACGGGATGCCCTCCTCGACGAACTCCTCGATAAACTGGAACAGCTGGTAGCGCGCCCGGAACAGCAGCATGATACTGCCCTCGTCCTCGTCGACGGTGTACCGGACGTTGCGAACGAGTTCCAGCATCGACGCGTTCTCGACGGCCTCGACGACGCCGCCCTCCTTGCGCGGTTCGAGATCCTTCTCCTGTCGGTTGTCGATATGGCGAATCTCCTCGTTGACGACCTCGAGGATATTCGAGGGGAGTCGGTAGGAG
>CAZOQK010000038.1:0-14123 GCA_964581735.1 uncultured Halobacteriales archaeon
GACACTCAGGACTTTCTTGCTTTGTAGTCGTTTTTGCTGAGAAAACGCTGCCGACGAACTGTTCTCACTCGGCAGCGTGGGCGTAGACGAAAGCACGCAGGAGCTTCGCCGCCAGCGTCGCCGCCTGCCCGTCGTCACGGTCATTGACCTCCACCACGTCGAACCCGACCGACTGCGGCGCAACCGACCGCACCACATCGTGCATCGTCGCCGGGTCGAGCCCGAACGGCTCTTTCGTGCCGGTACCCGGCGCAAACGCCGGGTCGGCGGCGTCGATGTCGACGCTCAGGTAGACCTCACCCGATAGCTCCGGTTCCCAGGACGGGACAGCGTCAGGCGGAACGACGGTTACCTCGTCGGCGTCGGCCCGCTCGTACTCGGCTTCACAGCCGGCACGGGCGCCGAGGACGACAGCGTGGTCGGCCACGTCGAGTGCGTGCCGGGTGACGGTGGCGTGGCTCAGATCGTTGCCGGCATACGAGTCGCGCAAATCGAGGTGGGCATCGAGCGTAACGAAGGTATCGGGGTCGAGTGCGCGGACACCCGCGACGGAGACGGTGTGTTCGCCACCGACAAGCAGCGGGAGAATATCGTCGTCGACAAATTCGGAGAGCGTGCCGCGGAGAAAGGTGAGATACTCGGCAACGTCGTCGGTCGGGGCGATGTCGCCGTGATCGAAGACTGCGAGGTCGGTAAAGTGCTGTCCGGTGTGGTGGTCATAGTCCGCAAAGGACTCGGCGACGTGACGAAGCCGGCGCGGTCCAAAGCGGGTGCCTGGCTGGAACGTCGTTGAAGCATCCAGCGGTGCGCCGACGACGGCGTAGTCGGCCTCGCTCCGGTTGGCCACAGCGCCGGGGAGCATTAGACGATTTTGCGCTGTTCCTCGTACTGGAGGAACTCGATTTCATCGTCGGCCGCGAGGTCGTCCTCGCCGGCCTTCATCACGAAGTTGTCATAGGTTTCGAGGTCCATGACCTGGACTTCGTCGTTGCGAACGTCGAGTACCTGGCCCTGTTTGCGGTTGATAATGGGGACCCAGACCTTTGCGTCGACGGGCTGTGAGAGCGACCGCTTTTTACCGTCGAAGACGCCCTTGGCGTCGATGCGTGCCTTGGCACTGCCGTGTTTGCCGGGTTTGGCCGTGCTGTAGGATGTAATCTTGCAGGGGACATCGTCGATCATGACGTAGCTGCCTTCGTCGAGGTCTCGAACTTCCGTCTGTTGTCGTGGCATGGGCCAGCGTTGTCTACCGGCGAGTATAAACGGTTTGGAATGGGTCAGCGGCCGCCATCGCCGTTGGCCCCGTCGTCGCCGGTGTCGACTGCGGCGTCACCGAAGCCCAGCGCCCCGCTGGCGCCGTCCTGCTCGCGTTGCTGTTCTTGCTCGCGCATACTCTGGCGCGTGAACTGTGGCGTCGCCCGAATCCCACGGCGCTTGCGGAACGACCGGTACAGCAGGAAGCCAACGAGCGCCGTCAGCCCGCCGGCGATGGCGATGGCGACCGTCCCGCCGGGCTGGAACGAGTACAGCATGGCCGTCGAGATACCGCCCGCAGCAAGCGCAAGCCCCAACACCAGCCGCCTGCCGAGGCGCTCGATGACCTGTTCGGAATCTTCGATATCCGCCCGGACATGCAAGTCCTCGCGCTCGACGCGGTCGAGTGCGTCCTCGATTTTCGGCGGGATGCGAACCGTCGATTCGACGGCGTCCCGGCCCTCGTTGAACCGGTCCTCGATGAAGTCCCGGACGCCAGCCTCGATGTACCCCTCTTGATTGAGGTAGTCGGTCGCCACCGAGATGAAATCGAAGTCGGGGTCAAGCGTGACACAGACCCCCTCGACGACGGTGGCGACCCGGAGGACGAGAGCGAGATTCGAGGGCAGGCGAAGCGGGAACTCGTAGATGGTGTCCTCAACCTGCTGGACGATCTGCTGGACGCGGTACTGCTCGACATCCTCGCCGCGTGCGTCGGCGATGGCCAGCTCCATCACGTCGGCCATCACTTCCCGGTCGGCTTCGGGACTCAGGGTCCCCATCTCGATGAGCGTATCGAGGATGGCGTCGATGTCCTGGGCGGCGATAGCGGTGTAGAAGTCGACGATCTTGTTCTGGATGAACGGGTCGACGTAACCCGACATCCCGAAGTCATAGAAGACAAGCGTCCCGTCGTCCTGTACCGCGAGATTGCCGGGATGGGGGTCGGCGTGGAAGACGCCGTCCTCGACGATCATATCCAGGTAGGCACGCTGGAGCGTCTCGGCTAATTCTGTTCGGTCGAGGCGCTGGGTGTCCAGCTCCTCGACGTTGGAGATTTTCGTGCCGGGGACGTACTCCATGGTGAGCACGCGGCCCGTCGAGTGGGTGCCGATGACATCGGGGATGCGGATGTCGCCGTTGTCCCGGAAGTTCCCCTTGATCTCGGTGAGCATCCGTGCCTCGCGGGAGTAGTCCATCTCCTGGCGGATGGTGCGGTCGAACTCGTCGGCCAACGTCTCCAGAGAAAACGCCTGAGCGTCGCCGACAAAGCGGATCAGCAGCGGGATCGACCACCGGACCACTTTCAGGTCGGAATCGACGAGGTCCTTGACGCCGGGGCGGCGAATCTTCACCGCGACGGGCTGGCCGTCGATTTCGGCGTAGTAGACCTGGCCCAGACTCGCGCCGCTGATGGCGTCGGTGTCGAATTCGGCGAAGCGGTCGGCGACGGGGCCGAGGTCCTCTTCGAGCACGACGCGGGCCTCCTCCCACGGCGCCGGCGGGACGCTGTCCTGGAGTTTGGAGAACTCGTCGATGTATTCCGGCGGGAGGATATCGGGCCGCGTCGAGAGCAGTTGGCCGAGTTTGATGAACGTCGGCCCGAGCGTGAGCAGGGAGTTCAAAAGCGACGCGGCGCGTTTGCGGCGCTGTTCGGACGAGACCTCACGGGACCCGCCAAAGAGGAGAAAGCGGCGCTTATCACGGGTGTAGGCGATAATAAGCGGCAGGAACTGGTAGGCGACGACGACAAAGCGCCAGTACGCTCGCAGATTCACCGTGGTTCACCCATCGATGGGAATCGTCGTCTCCGGCGCGGCCGACTGCTTGGGGAGGTGTAGCTCCAGCACCCCACGCTCGACGGTGCCCTCCGCACCGGACCCGGTCGCGTCGGGCGGCAGCGGGAGTTCGGCGTCCAGAAACAGCGAGCGCTCCTCGCTGACGTACTGGAACTCGGGCGGGACAGCTTTCTCCCGGCGGGCCTCGATGACGAGTTTGCCGCTCTCGACACGCGCGTCGACAGTCTCTGCCGTGGTACCTGGCAAATCGATGACGAGCACGTACGCGTCCTCACCCTCCAGCAAATCGGCGTAGACAGCGTCGGGCAGGTCACGCAACGCCTCACGGAGCGCGGACATGCTTCATAGTACGGAATGCCCGGCGTTAAAGGCCCCGATACCACACTGTCACGTCGGGACCCCGACTCACTCGCGGAGGGCAGTCAGGGCCGCGACGCGGTCGGCGCCGACGACCCGCTCGCCTGCCCAGTTGCGATTCGGCCGGGAGACGTGCACGCCATCGATGCCGGCGTTGTGTGCCGCCTCCACGTCGGTCGGGTCGTCACCGACCAGCGCCCCGACGTGGCCGTTCGTGCCCACGCCCAACTCCGCCATCGCCATCTCGACGGGCGTCGGGTCCGGCTTCCAACCCGTCTCCTCGGAACAGCAGACGACGGTGTCGAACCAGTCGTCGATGTCGAGCCGCTCTAAAACCGGTCCCGTCAGGTACTCCTGGCAGTGCGTGACGACGCCCACCGGTGTCTCCAGGTCGGGCACGAAATCGGCGGCGTCGTCGTAGACGTAGGTGGCGTCGGCCCGGGAGTGCGGCTCCTCGACCTCGTGGAACACGTCCCAGAACCGGCCGGGGTCGATACTGCCGTCGGTGAGGAGGTCCTCGCGGGCGTTGCCGATGCCGTACCACAGCAGTTCTGCTTCGCGGTCGGTGAAGCCGTGACCTAATCGGTCCCCGACCTCGCCGATTACCTCGTGGATGTACGGCTGTTCGATGTCGACGACGGTGCCGTCGAGGTCTAACAGCCAGAAATCGTAGTCGCTACCGGCCATCGGATTAAATGAGTTGATCGCTGGCAGGTAAGTACTTTCCGGACAATATATCCGGTGGTCCCGGCCACAAACCGTCAGTCGTGCCCGGAAGCCGGGCGGTGCGAACGCTGGTCAGTCGTACAGTTCGTCGAAGCGCTCGGCCAGGTCGATGTCCTTTTGTGTGATGCCACCTGCGTCGTGGGTCGTCAGTCTGACCTCGACTTCGCCCCAGTTGATTATCATCTCGGGGTGGTGCCAGGCCTCTTCTGCGACGCCGCCGGCACCCGACGCAAAGCCGATGCCGTCGAGATACGAGTCGAAGTCGTAGACGCGGACGATGTCCTCACCCTCGCGGGTCCACTTCTTGGGAAGCTGTGCCTCGATATCCTCGTCGGTGAGCAGGTCCGCCATATCCACAGAAACGGGTGCCACACCGATGATAGTTTGGGTGGCGGTGATGGGACTCGGTTCGCTGTTGTGAGGGGTGATGCCGCTGGTGGTGAGGACGATAACAAGCCCCGAATCAGTCGTCCAACTGTTCGAGCACCGCGGTCGGCATCTGCTCGCGCATCTCCGGTGGAATCTCGTCGGGGCTCATATCGGCGACGAAGGAGGGTGGCACGTCGTCTTCGGGCCCGAAGTTCGGGTCGAACAGTTGGAGCGCGGTCTGGATGGTCGACCAGTCGTCTTCCGCGGCGGCATCACGCAGGCTGCTGGTCGGGGCCGCGAGCAACTGTGAGACGATGGAATCGGCCATCGACTCGACGACCTGCTGTTCCTCGTCGTCGAGGTCGAGCTTGCCGAGTGCCGTCCGGAGTTCGGCGGCTTTGACCCGCTCTGCGCTCTCGTACATCGCTGAGATGACTTGGTCGGCACGCTTGCGCTTGTACTGGGCGAGCAGGTTCTCGAACTCGGCGTCGACGATGCGTTCAACCTCCTCGGCCGCGCGTTCGCGCTGGCGCCGGGTCTTTTCGGTGACCGATTCCAGCGTGTCGAGGTCGTGGACGGTGACGTGGTCGAACTCGGCGGCGTCGGGGGCCACATCGCGTGGCTGGGCAATGTCGATGACGAACGTCTCGCCGGCCTCGGCGAGTGCCGCCGCATCAACGACCGGGTCGGGCGACCCGGTCGCGGAGACGACCACGTCGGCCTCGCGGACCGCGACGGCGAGTGCATCGAGTGCGATTGCCGACGCCTCGGTGTCGGCCTGGTCGGCCAGATGGGTGGCGTGGGGGACGGTTCGGTTGGCGACGAGCAGTCGCTCGACGTGGTCCCCGAGCGACTTCGCAGCCAGCGAGCCCATCTCGCCGGCGCCGACGACTAGCCCGGTCGCCTCCCCGAGGGCGCGCTGTTCGCTTGCAAGTTTGACCGCCGCACTCGCGAGCGAGACGACCCCTTCGTTGATACCGGTCTCGGTGCGTGCCCGCTCGCCGACGTGGATTGCTTTGGTGACGCCATCTTCGAGCATCGGCCCGATACCGCCGACGCTCCGGGCGTCCTCGTAGGCATCACGGACCTGCCCGAGAATCTGGTCCTCGCCGAGGACGAGCGACTCCAGCCCCGCAGCGACCCGCAGGAGATGCCGGAGACTCCCCTCGTGGTCCATCGCGACGACGATGTCCGCGTCGGCACCGTTGGTGATTGGTCCGAGTGCGTCCCTGCCCGCCTCGAAGTCGCTTGTGACGACGTACCCCTCGACGCGGTTGCACGTCTGGAGGACGAACGCCTCCTCAACGCCACGCTGGTCAAGCAACGTCGCCACAGTCCCACGCTGGCCGCTGTCGACGGCCGCTTCGAGTTGCTCGACGGACGCGTTCGCGTGCGACAGACTGACGCCAGTGATGACGCCGGTCCCGGCTGTCACGGATTATCACCTGTCACGTCCGAAATCACGTCAGATACTCTCTGGTCTACCTTAGAACTGCCACTATCTAAACCCTTCCAAACAGTCTCGTCTCTGACGACCGCTCGCAGGACTGCGCGGCGCTGGTCGGGCTCCAGTCGCTTTTTCAGCTCCGTCCGTAAATCCGCTGTCAGGTCCGCCATCGCGCCGGCGTCGGCGACGACCGGTTCGATACGTTCGCGGAGCGCCCGGCTCAGCGCCGGACTCTGCCCGCCGGTCGCGACGGCGATGACGACCGGGTCGTCACGCACCGTCGCCGGGACGACGACGCTTTTAGGGTCGCGCTCCCCGGCGTGGTCGGCACGGTTGACTAGGAGGTTCCGTTCGCTGGCCGCAGCTTCCAGTGCGTCGTTGATTGCCCCATCGTCCGTCGCGGCGACGACCAGTGCCGGGTCGGTCCGGTCGACCCACTCGCCGGCCGCCGCCGCGTCGAGGCTGGCCCGGACACGCTCGGCGCCGCCGAAGTCGGTGTCGGCGAACTCGGGACTGACGACGACGACCTCGGCCTCGCGGGCAAAGCGGCGGGCCTTTCGTGCGCCGACGCGCCCGCCACCGACGACGAGGACGGTCTGACCCTTGAACTCGTGCAACAGTGGAATCATCGCGCTCGTGCCTGGTCTGTGCAGCCTCCGGATTTAAACGGCTCGCCCGTTCCCGTCGGACGGGACCGGCTCATTCGAGGACAGCCGTCTCCGGGCTGTCAGCGTCGCCTCGGACCGCCGTCGCCTCGTAGCCGTCGGCCGCGACGGCGTCGCGAACCCCCGTTGTATCCGCGCCGGCCTCGAAATAAAACACCACGTCGAAACTGCCGTCCCGGAGCAGTTGCTGGCACTCCCAGACGAACTCCTCGCCGTCCAGCGTGAGCCCCTGATGTTGATTCGAGGCGAACTCGGAGTCGTCGGTGCCCGAGTAAACGAAGGTGTCGGTGGGCTCGTGGCCCGCGTGTTCGGCGATGATGTCACCGACATCGACGGTCAGCTGGTGCATCCGCGTCTCGTCGCCCCCGTCGAAGTCGGTGTGGACGACCAGCCCATCGAGTTCGATATCACCGGGCTGGAGCAGTTCCCAGGTCCGCTGCCGCAAGTCCGCGTCGAGTACGTCGCTCATACTGGAGCGTTCGGAGGCGCGCCGATAGGTCTCACGGTTCGCCCCGGCATCGACGATGCCGAACTCCGCTCTCTGCATCCGAACTGAGGCTGTGTATCCATTGAAATTTCACACACAGTCGGGGACGGCAGGCCGCCGACTCCCGACCAGCGCCCCGGTCCACAGACCAGGGACCAACTCGGCAGTAAACCGTCCCTTCAGCGACCGGAGGAACAGAAGATTCTTATCGGCAGGCTGATACCCTCCCGGTAATGATTGGCCGTCTGCGTCGTCTCGCCGACAGTGCCTACGAGCGCCTGCTCCGGCGGGAACTCGGGCAAACCCCTTCCCACGTCGCCGTCATCATGGACGGGAACCGCCGGTACGCCGACAGGCAGGGCCGTCAAAAGACTGCGGGCCACGAGGAGGGTGCCCAGACCACAGAACAGATTCTCCGCTGGTGTGACGACCTCGATATCGACGAGGTCACCCTCTATGCCTTCTCGACGGAGAACTTCGAGCGCCCGCCGGCGGAACGCGAATCGCTTTTCGACCTCATCACCGAGAAACTCCACGACTTTGCCGACGCCGACCGGGTCCACGAGGCCGAGGTCTGCATCCGAGCCATCGGCGATATCGACCGCCTGCCAGAGCGCGTTCAGGAGGCCGTCGGCTACGCCGACCGGCGGACCGGCGAGTACGACCGCCTGAATCTCAACGTTGCGCTGGCATACGGTGGCCGCGCGGAACTGCTCGACGGCACCCGCGACGTTGCCCGTCGCGTCCAGCGCGGCGAGGTAGCCCCCGAAGACATCGACGACGAGACCGTCTCCGAGGCGCTGTACGACGGCCCGACACGGGATGTCGACCTCATCATCAGGACCGGCGGCGACGAGCGCACCTCGAATTTCCTGCCGTGGCAGGCAAACGGCAACGAGGCCGCCGTCTACTTCTGTGCACCGTACTGGCCGGAGTTCCGGAAAATCGACTTCCTGCGCTCGATTCGCACGTACGAACACCGCAAGGAGTCATGGCGCCAGACCCGCGCCCGGCGAGCGCTTGCACTCGTTCGCGCTCTCGGTGCGACCGAATGCGCCGAAGCGGCGCGCGTCCTCCGGCGGTTCCGGGGTGCGCTGCCGAGTAAGGAACGCGAGTCGCTTGACGGCGACCCCATCGACGAGCGTGACCCCACGGCCGACTAGTCGTATTTCGGGGACTGCGCTTCGGCCTGCGCGGCCGGTGAGTTCTCGACGACTGCCCGCATTCGGGGCGTGAAATCCCAGGTGTGGAGCTGCGTGGGTTCAATGCGGAGAGAGACCTCCTCGCGGTCCTCGCGCAGGAGCCACTGTGCCATCTCCGCCTCGGTCGTGCCGAGATACCGGTCGATGAGGTCGCAAAGCACGGGTTTGCCGTCGGCCTCGATAGTCGCCCGGCCGGCGCCGCGCACACCCATGTACGGCGGCCGGTTGGTCGACACCTCGAAGCAGACCTGGTCGTTCTCTCGGAGGAACCCCACCACGTCGGCGTCTTTCGAGGTGGCACACTGGAGGTGGCCGTCGGTGTACCGATACCACAGCGAGAGCATCCAGAGCCCGCCAGCGGGGTTGTGACAGCCGAGTCTGAGCGGGATGACGGCGGCGTTCAGAAACCTCTCGGCCTCGTCGTCGGACCAGGTGCCGTCGACTGTCACCATTGCCCGACTGTTCGGGCGCATCTCTCATACACCTTCGGGCGACGGCGATGACCGGCCCGGCAACCAGAACTCCGAGTGGGGCATAAACGACGCGGAACAATGACCCCCGACTATCACAGAGCCGATTGTGGCCGAACTCCACGTCGTCAAACACGGCAGTTTCGAGACGTTCTACAGGCGGAGCAGGCCGAGTGCCTGTGAACCGCCTCGGGGTCAAGTGGTTCGAGAGACAGAGTCTCTCGTCATCATGGAAATCTCCGATTTCCGTACAACCCCGAGGCACTCGACCTGCTCCGCCTGTAGAGCGCGTACGGACATCGGAATCCGGCATCGGGGTCCGGGCCGACGAGTTCCGCCTCACCGGGCGGTTTCGGCGTCGCCGACGGGCCGCTTCGCTGTTGGTCCCGCGCGGCCGAAAGCGATCCGCCGACGGCGACCAGCGCGGTGTCGGATGCGAGCTTTCCCTCCGGTGTCATGATGACTACCTGAATCCGTTGGGACTCCCGAATCGTGGTGTCCAAGCCGACAGTTCTGTCGCTGAAAGACGCGCCGGCCTCCAGTCCGATTCCGGCGAGGGCCGTCTCCCGGTCGAGCGACACGATACTGAGCGTCGCCTCGACGGGCATACTGGCGTCGGCGATGAGACTCGACTCGCCGTCCGATTCCTGGCCGGGGACGCTCAGCGATGCCGACTCTGACTGGCCCATCGCGCGGCCGAGGAGACACGTGCCACCGAGGGATGCCCCGGCCGCCCTATCACTGCCCGCCGTCCCCACTGCCCGTTCCCTGGCATCAGCTACTACCACCCGCTATGGGCGCCCGGAGCACGGTTCTCCGGGGAGTGTTCGAATGCAGTCGTCGGTGTGATCAAGCAATCGTCCGTCTCAGATTATCTTCGCACCGTTAGGTACTGCTGTGTACTGTCAAATAGACTTTCGGGCTTCTCAGTCCGGTCGTCCCTGCGCTGTTCACACCCCGACACGGCCTATCGGAGGGTGGGCCGGGCAGATGCGTCACGGGGTATTTCCTGCCGCCATTCAGTGTGGTCGTAATGTAAGTCGGGCTACCGCTGAATTCCTGAGAGACTCCCACCGGCCAAACCTCCGTCGCTCCCACCGGTCACGACGTAATTCGGGCTCCCGCCCGAACTTCCGAAAGACTCGCTGCCCCCGTCTTTGGGCGTTTGCGCGCTTCGCTATGCTCAGCGCCCAAACCTCCGCTGGCGCTCCTGATAATCACGCAACGCCCGCAAATAGTCCCGCTTGCGGAAGTTCTGCCAGTTCACGTCGGTAAAATACAGTTCCGAATAGACTGACTGCCAAATCATGAAATCCGAGAGCCGTTCGGCGCCGGTCTTGATGACGAGGTCGGGAGCCGTCGGAAAGACGAGTTGTCCCTCGATGTCGTCCTCGGAGATGTCCTCGGGGTCGAGACGGCCAGCCTCGACATCCGCGGCAATGCTCCGGACGGCGGTGGCGAACTCGTGTTTGCCCCCGAGTCCGATGCTGACCTGGACCGGCGCGTCCGCACGTTCGTGGTCGTCGGGGCCGCGAACGGCCAGGTCCCGCGGCGTGTCAAGGGCTTCGAGTTGCTCGCGCAACGTCGGGACGGCCTCCTCGTCCAGGACGCTGACGTAGACGACGACGCGGTCAGCGCCGTACTCGAAGACCCACTCCAGTAGGTCCGAGAATGTGTCGTAAGCACCCGCAGTCAGAAGGTCCCGCTCGGTGATGACGACGGCGACGGTATCGGGGAGGGCGGCGTCGCTGAGCCGGATTCGGGCGGCAAGATAGGTGTCGTACAGACCCACACCGCCGCTTTTCGGTGGTGTTGCCTAAAGCCACCGGCTTCGCTTCGGAAAGGGTAAGTGCCCCTCGGGAATAGCCGCCTTGTAGTGACATCCACCGTCCGGCGGGCAGGCGCGTTCGCGCTCGTCGGCAGCCTCGCCTTCGCGGTGCCCGTCTTCGCCACCATCGACGAGCCGGCTCTCGCCACCGTCGCCACCGCTGGTCCCTTTCTCGTCGTCGCCGCCTTCGCGCTCTCGGCCGGGCAGGACACCACCGTCTTCAAGTTATTCGCACGCCCGGGCGACCGTCGCGATGGCAAACTCTACGGCCTCGCCGGTTTCTCGCTTGCCGCGGCCGGACTCGCGATTCTCACCGTCGGCTTTGGCATGCCCTCTCACGTCTTCGTCGGGACCGTCCTGCTGGTCGCCTTCGGGAATCTCGGCGCACAGGCCGTCCGGCTGTGGACGGCTGAGCGCGTCCTTGCGACCGCCGGGTTCGTCGTCCTCGGTGCCGCCACCGCCGTGACCGGGCAGTTCCTCGCGGCGACGCTCGCCGGGTTCGCCCCGGAACCCTCGCGGCTGGCCTTCTTCGGGGCCAGCGGCGCACTGCTGGCCGCACTCCTGCGGGCGGTCCTGTTCCAGCGCGACGACCCGCTGGTGATGGCCGTCGTCGCCATGCTGTTGTGGCTCTTTACCAATCTGACGGGGGATATCTCGACGACACGCATCGCGGTCGCGCTCGGCGTCACTGTCGCCCTGGGTTACGTCTCCTACGCGCTTGAGACCGCCTCACTCCCCGGCATGTTGACGGGCGTCCTTTTAGGGCTGTGGACTATCGTCCTGGGCGATTACGGCTGGTTCGCCATGCTTATCGCATTCTTCGGTATCGGCGGACTCGCCGCGAAGTACCGCTACGAGGAGAAGAAACAACGCGGTATCGCCGAGGAAAACGAGGGTGCCCGCGGCTCCTCGAACGTGCTGGCGAACTCCTTGGTTGCGCTCGTCGCCGTGTTGGGTGGGGCGGCGAGCGCCGACCTTGGCGTCCCCTCGCGGCTCTTTCTCTTTGCTTTTGCCGGCTCGGTCGCGGCCGCGATGTCCGATACGCTCTCCAGTGAAATCGGCGGGCTCTTCGACAACCCCCGCCTCGTGACGACGTTCCGCGTGGTGGACCCCGGCACCGACGGCGCCGTGACCTGGCAGGGGGAACTCGCCGGCCTCGTCGGCGCGGGCATCGTCGCCGGCATCGGATTGCTCGCCTTCGACAGTATCGCGCCAATCGGCTCGGGTGTCATCGTCGCCGCTGGCGTCGCCGGGATGACCGTCGACAGCCTCCTTGGGGCGACAATCGAGGGACGGCTGGTCGGCAACCAGGGCGTGAACCTGCTGGCGACGCTCGCAGCGGCGCTCGTCGGCGGGGCGCTCGCGCTCGCCGTTGGCCTGACAGCATTATGACCAGGATACGCGACGGTCGCCCCGCGGATCTGGAACGGCTGCGGGCCATCCAGTCGGCACTGGCCGAACCCTGGCCGGAACTGCTCGAAACCGCAACGCAGGGCCCCCCGCCGCTGTACGTCATCGAGGACAGCCACCCCATCGGCTACGCGCTCGTCGTCGGCGAGGCAGACGGTGTCGCCTACATCCCGGAGTTTGCCGTCCACCCCGACGAACAGGGACAGGGCCACGGCTCGACACTGATATCGTGGCTGTGCGAGCGGCTGGCCGGGGAGTACGACCAGCTCCGTCTCACCGTTGAGGCCAGCGACGGGCGTGCCCGGGGGTTCTACCGACACCACGGCTTCGAGCGAATCGACCGGCTCGAAGACAACTTCGAGAGCGGCGATGGGTTGTTGCTGGCGCTGGCACTCGACTAGAAGTCACTGGCCGGGCGGACCCGGACGTTCGTGGGCTGTTTGACGAACTCGTCGATGTCGGCGGCGACGAGCTGCCCGACGCCACGCTGGGCGGCCACGTCGAGAATGCGCTGGGTGAGTTGCCCGTCGAGCACGACGGTCTCGGGCACCGTTTCGGTCGCCTCAAGTGTCGCGAACACCTCCTCGGCGGGCACTTCCTGTAGCGTCCTCAGTGTCCCGTCGAGGAGTCGTGCCCGGCCCGACCCGTCGGCGACGACGGCTTGGACGTGCCCGGCCAGGGTCTCCGGCGGGCCGTCGGTTGTCGACTCGCCGTCCTCGATGTCTGTCCCTGCGTCCGTCGCCGTCTCGTCGGTGGCTCCGACGCTCTCGGCGTTCTCGGCCGCCTCCGGCGGCGTTTCGGTCACAGCCGCGGCCGTCCCGTCGTCACCGGAACCGTGTTCGACGGCCGGTGTCTGTTGGCTCTTGGCCGCCGTGTGCTCGGTGGTCCCGTCAGTCGTGCTGGCGGCCCCGTTCGGGACAGCGGTGGCGGTCTCGGCGTCGGCGCCCTCGCCCGGGATGGCCTCGTCGTCGGGCGGCGGCTCCGGCGTCGTCCCGCTGGCGGTCAGATACTCGTGTGGCGAGGGGTGGTCGGCGACTTCGTCGTACAGCGCCTTCTTCCGGAGGGCAGTGAACACGTCCGACCGCGAGAGGTCCTCGACGGAGTGTCCGTCCGGGGCGAACGTGACGTAGTCGACCGCGCCGACCTGCGCGAGTTCCTTCAGGATGAGGTCACCGCCACGGTCGCCATCGAGGAAGGCGGTGACGGTCCTGCCGTGGGTCAGGTCGGCGACGGCGTCGGGCACGTCGGTTCCCTCGACGGCGACGGCGTTTTTGATGCCGTACTGGAGGAGTGTGAGCACGTCGGCCCGCCCTTCGACGACGATGATAGCGTCGCTGTCGGCGACACGTGGGCCCGCTGGTAGCCCCTCGAACTCGGTGATGTGTTCGACCCGGACGTTCTGACGGACTTCCGCGACGAGTTCCTGACTGGACAGGGTCGACTCCCCGAACTCGTTGAGGAGGTCCGTCGCGCGTTCGACCACGGCACGGCGCTTTGCTTCCCGGGCGTCTTCGAGTTCCGTGACCTCGAACTCGGAGCGACAGGGACCGACCCGGTCGATGGTCTCCAGCCCGGCCGCGAGCACGGCCGTCTCGACCTTATCGAGGCCGCTCGCGATAGTGACCGTGCCGTAGGAGCGGCCGCCTTCTGACTCTATCTGGACATCGATACGGCCGACTTTCGAGGACTCCTGGAGGTCCCGGAGGTCGAGGTCGTCGCCGAGCAGCCCCTCGGTCTGGCCGAAGATAGCGCCGACGACATCACTCCGCTCGACCACCCCGCTCGCGCGGATGTCTGCGTGAATGAGGTATTTCGCTGAATCCTGCATGATATATCGCCCCCCATGTGGGGTGTGATGCTGGTGATGATGCTGCCATGAGTTGTCCCATGGACGCATTTAAATAGGCCGTCTGCGGGGAAATACCTGGCGGGACCGACAATCTAAGCGTCTTCAGTCCCGAAAAGAAGCTATGTTCCTACCGATTGCGCTGGTAGTGGGTGCGGTCCTCGCATTGGCGTTCGTCCTCGCGCCGTTGCTCCGTAGCGAGGCGGACGTAAACTACCCCACCCTACTCCCTCGGCGCATACGCGCCTCGGTCCTTGAGGGTG
>CAZOQK010000039.1:0-13790 GCA_964581735.1 uncultured Halobacteriales archaeon
GCTTGCCGTCTCCTCATGCGGGAAATCTTTGATTTCCCAGCACCTCCTCAGACGAGCACTGCGAGTCTGACGGTGGCGGAGCAAGTCGGGGCTTTCTTGCTGTTTACACCGATAGTCGACAATCTAACCGCCCACCAGACAACATCTCCTGCCCGGACTCCTGATGAGTTCCGAAGCCGTTTCACCGTCCGGACTGTTAGCCCGGCCATGGCTGACCCCGTAATCCTGCTGACAAACGACGACGGCGTCGACGCCGCCGGACTCGCTCGTCTCTACGAAGAACTCACCGCCCTCGGTGACGTGACCGTCGTCGCGCCCGCGGAGAATCAAAGCGGCGTCGGGCGGACCCGTTCACACGCCGCCGTCCGCCGTGACCATCCCTGGGGCTACACGCTCTCTGGCACCCCCGCCGACTGCGTCGCCTACGGGCTCCGGGGGCTGGAGACCGACTTCGACCTCGTCGTCTCGGGCTGTAATCACGGCCCCAACGCCGGCAACTACGTCACCGGCCGGTCGGGCACCGTCGGGGCCGGCATCGAAGCGGCCTTCCTCGGGACACCCGCCGTCGCCGTCTCCGCCTATCATCACGAGGACTTCTTTCCCGAACCCGCAAGCGCCTACGACTTCGGCCGCCCGGCGCGGGTCACTGTCGACCTCTGCCGGCGCGCCCGCGAGACCGACCTCTTCGAGGCCGGCACCCTCCTCAACGCGAACGTCCCGCTCGATGTCGCGGAGCCGCCGATGCGGCTGACACGCCCGCTGCCCGATTACGACCTCCATGTCGAACACAACGCGGACCCGACCGACATCGACACCGTCGAGGCAATCGGACAGGCGGGCGACCTCAACGCGGACGATGGCGATACCGTCATCCGGATGCGCGACTCCGTCTGGCCGGAGGCCACCGGCTTCGAGAACCCCTTCCCGCCGACAGACGCACACCGCGAACGCTACCCGAGAGGCAGTGACCGCCGGGCGCTGGTTGAGGGCGAAATCAGCGTCTCGCCGCTACGTATCGACCACGATGACGCCGGGAACGAGACGCTCGCGGGCGTCGTCGACGGCTACAACGCCGGAAAAGAGCCGGCGGACGGTTAGTCGTCGCCGAACGGGCCGCCACCGCCGCCCATACCGCCCCCGGGGCCACCACCCATCCCGCCCATGCCGCCGCCGGGACCGCCGCCCTGTTGCATCTGTTTCATCATCCGCTCCATATCCGCATCGCCCATCCCCTGGAACTGCGACAGGGTCTTTTCCATCATCTTGTGTTGCTGGAGCAGTTCCCGGATGCGGTCCTCCGGTTTGCCCGACCCGCGGGCGATGCGTTTCGTCCGGCTCGCACCGACGATACGCGGGTTCTCCAACTCCTCCTCGGTCATCGAGTCCATCACCACGTCAAAATCCCGCATCCGGTCTTCGGTGACGCCCATCGCGTCGTCGGGCAACTGGTCTTTCAGCCCGCCGCCCAGCCCCGGAATCATGTCCATCACCTGGTCTAGCGGTCCCATCCGGTTCATCGCGTCCATCTGCTTGCGCATGTCCTTGAGCGTGAAACTGCCCTCAAGGATGTCCTCGGGCTCCCAGTCCTCGTCTTCCTCCTGGGCCTCGGCCATCGCACGCTCGACGCGCTCGGTGAGTTGCTCTAAGTCGCCCATCCCGAGCAGCCGGGAGACAAAGCCGCCGGCCTCGAACCGCTCGATGTCTTTGACGGTCTCGCCGGTCCCCAGGAACGCGATGGTCGAGTCGGTCTCGTTGACCGCCGCGAGCGCGCCTCCACCTTTCGCTGTCCCGTCGAGTTTGGTGATGATGACGCCCTCGATGCCGATAGCCTCCTCGAACTCGGTGGCCTGGTCCTTTGCACTCTGGCCCATCGCAGCGTCTAACACCAGCAGGTTCCGATCCGGTTTGACCACCGTTTCGATGTCCTCTATCTGGTCGATGAGCTCCCGATTCAGCCCGTCACGACCCGCCGTGTCGACGATTTGGACATCGGCATCTTCGGTCGCATCCAGCCCCTCCTCGGCGATGACACGGGGGTCCTCCTCGTCGGGGTCACCGTAGAAATCGACCTCGGCGTTTGCGGCCATCTGCTTTGCCTGGTCGTAGGCGCCGGGCCGGTCGGTGTCGGTCTGGATGATGGCCGGCCGCAGGCCCTTCTTCGAAAACCACCACGCCATCTTCGCCGCTGTCGTGGTCTTCCCCGACCCGTAGAGGCCGGCGAGCATGATGGTCTGATTCTCGAGTGGCAACTCGGTCGACTCACCAAGCAGATCGACCAGTTCCTCGTAGACGATGCGTAGCACCCAGTCACGCGGCGACGTGCCAGCGGGTGGTTCCTCGTCTAAGGCGCGGGATTTGATGCTATCGGAGAGCTCCTGGACGAGTGAGATGTCGACATCGGCCTGAATCAGAGAGCGTTGAATCTCCTTGACGACCTCGTCGACATCCTCCTCGGAGATGCGGGATTTCCCGCGGAGGTTGTCGAGTGTCCCCCGCAGAGAGCTTCCCAAGTCGTCGAGTACCATTTGCTATCGGGTACGCGACTCCGTGGGTAAAGACTTTCTCTCAGCGGACGGGTGAAAAACCACGTCCCGACGCCGAGCCCAGAGGCAGGCCCGTCAGAACCCGGCCCGGTCGGCGGCGTGGCCGCCTCGCCTGTCGACGGGTGCCACAGCCGGCCCATCACGGCCGCTGTCGGCGGCGTCTGAGCGCACTGCCCCGAAGCCGTCGGGGACTTCGCTGTCCCCGGGGTCGGCGGCAGGTATCGGCCTGTCCTCGACGAGGTCGAACTCCCCGTCAGTCGCCATCCGTGACACTCCTTGGACGGTCGGCGTCTGTCCGTCGCACCAGCGACCGGGACTGGCAGTCAGCGCGGGTCACCGGCTCCCAGAGGCGTCCGCCGCCGCGTTCCCCGGTCGCGGCGACCGGGACCCCCGCTGCGCTGGACTCTCCTCCCGGCTCGAACTGCCCGGCCGGGTACGTCTCCGGTTTCGCTTCTTCGAGTATGTGCATGTGTACTCAACTGGCAGGTGTACTGGTGACAACTGCCGTTCTTATTACCTACCACACCCCGCAGCCTCTTTACCCGCCCCGTCTCGGTGAAAACCGCCTCACTTCTCGGCTTCAGGATAGTGTTGCTGTCTCTTCGGCGCCACGCCACTGCACGGAGCGGGTGACGGTGACCCGTGGTCCGGCGGTTCGGGCTGGACTGGTACGGGCCATCCCTTGGAGTGTGTCACACGTAGCGGAAAGTATGTCTGGTAGTCTCCACGGGCGGTCAGCGCTCGGTGTCGTCGGCTGATAGCGCCTTCCCGAGGCGTCGGTACCGCTTGTGGGTCCGCTTGGCCCACGACCGGACAGCGCGGTGGTCGGTATCGCGCTCGCCCTCGGCTCTGCCGACCCGACTGTCCCGCGCGTATCCGCCCTCGAACAGGCCGCTTTGCTGCGGTCACGCCGCTCGTGTTGACCATCGCGTACGCCGGTGGCGCTGCCCTCGGTGACGCCACTGCAGGCCGGGACGGTCATCGGAGCGACGGGCAGTAGATTCATTCCCCTGGCCCGTCCGTATCTATTATGCTCGGACTCGTTCTCGGCCTTCTCAAGAAAATCCTGAAGATTCCGATCAAGATTGCGCTCTTTCCTATCAAGACGCTCATCGCTAGCCTCGTCTTCTACGCGGTGTTGCTGGCGCTGGTCGGCGGCGGTATCTACTTTTTGCTCCTCTGAAACGGGCTACTCCGCGCCCAACAGCGCGTCGACGATGCGTTCGGGGTCGAACCGCTCGATGTCGCCGTAGTCCTGGCCGGTGCCGAGGAAGAGAATCGGTTTCCCGGTGACGTGGGCGATTGAAATCGCCGCACCGCCTTGCTGGTCGGCGTCGGCCTTCGTAAGCACTGTGCCGTCGATTTCAGCGGCATCGTTGAACTCCCGGGCGCGGTTGACGGCGTCCTGTCCCGCCACGGCCTCGTCAACGAACAGCGTCATATCGGGCTGGATGACGCGGTCGATTTTCGAGAGTTGGTCCATCAGGCCGTCGCTGGTGTGGAGCCGCCCCGCTGTATCGCCGAGTACCACGTCCACGTCGTTGGCCTCGGCGTACTCAACGGCGTCGTAGATGACAGCGGCCGGGTCTGACCCCTGCTCGTGGGAGATGACTTTCGTATCCAAGTTCTCGGCGTGCTGTCGGAGTTGCTCGTTGGCCCCGGCGCGGTAGGTGTCGCCGTTCGCAAGTACTGTCGAGAGGCCACGGTCCTCGAAGTACTGCGACAACTTCGCGATAGAAGTCGTCTTCCCGACGCCGTTGACCCCGGTGAAGATGACGGTCACGGGTTTGGCCGCCTTCTGAACGCGCTGGTCGAAATCGAACTGTCCGACACTGATGACATCGTACAGCGCCTCCCGGACGGCGTCGGTGACCATATTCCCGGTACTGGAGAGGCGCCGCCGGGTCTCACCGACTAGATTCTCTTCGACCCCATCGAGAATTTCCTGTGCGACGTTCATCTCGACATCACTGCCCAACAGCGCAAACTCGAGTTCTTCGAGGTGGGCGTCGAGGTCGTCCTCGTCGATGACCGTCTTCCCCGTCGCAAAGAGTTTTGCCTTCTCGGCGAACCCGCGCCCGTCCGCGCCATCGCCATCTTCGGTGTCGGCGTCGTCCGTGACATCGGTTCCGTCGCTGCCCGGTTCCTCGACCGGAGACGCGTCCGGGTCGGCGTCGCTTTCGTCCGACCCGGCGGCCACCGCAGCCTGCTCGGCGGACTCGCCGGCGGTCGCGTCTGGCGATGCAGTCTCTGTCTGGTCGGACTCGACCGCTTCACCAGCGGCTTCCGAATCAGCGGCCGCAGAATCGGCGTCACCATCGTCAACATCGGCGTCGGCGTCCTCCTCGACATCGCTGGTGAAGCTGTTGAGCTTGTTCTTCAGTCCGTCGAACATCGGCCTACTCGTCCTGCTGCTCTTGCTGTTGTTGGGCCATCTGCTGCATCTGCTGCTGTTGCATCTGCTGGGCCCGTTCTTCGAGTTCCGAACTTTCGGTCTCCAGTTCAGCGATGTCGGACTGGATCTCCTCGATACGGTCGTCGAGGGTGTCCTTTTTCGTTTCGAGCGTGTCGACGGCCCCGTCCTGATCGCGCTCTGCGGCGTAGCCACCACCGAGGCTCACGACGACTTCGTTGATGTCTGCGACTTCCGCGCGGACGTAGGCGTCGCCGCCGACGGGCACCTGCACCGTCGAGCCGGTTTCGAGTTCGCCGATGGCTTCGATGGCTTCGTCGGCTTCACGCTTTTCCTCCCGAAGGCTCTCGACTTCCTCTTCGAGCGCGTCCTGCTGTTGTTCGATTTCCTCGATCTGCTGTGCGAGCTCCTGGAGCTGGGGGTTGCCCCCGCCCATGCTCATGCGTCGACCCCCGAAATCTCGACCTGTGTGCGTTTCAAGCCGTGTTTGGAGCCGAACTCGGTGTACGTGTATTCGACAGCAACGTCCTCGTTCTCGGCCTCGATTACCTTCTCGAACTCCTGCCAGCCATCTCGGGCTTGCCACTTGCCGCTGACGGTAAACTCGCTCATACTCACGGGTGGGGGACCACGCCGGAAGAATCTTCCTATACTCCTACCTCCCCGGCCACGACACCCCCGGCGGGCACTGCCCCACTCCCGCTTCGTGCGGGCACTCGCTTGCACCTTCTTCCACCAGCTGGTAACACCTAATGCCTATTCCAAGTTTCAGTTTACGACTGTAAGTTATGCCGGTAAATATACGGGCGGTGAAGCTGATACACCGACACAATGACGCTCTCGATTGCCAGACGGGCCACACAGTGGGGCGACCGCCGGGCAGTTGTTGACGCCGGCGAGGGGCGGACACGCAATTACGCCGAGTTTGCCGAGCGCATTCGCGAACTCGTGGGCGTACTGGCCCGACACGGTGTCGACCCGGGCGAACGACTCGTTGTTCTTGCGGCCAACAGCGCCGAACATCTCGCACTTCTGTTTGCGGCCCGCCGCCGTGGAGCGACGCTTGCGCCCGTCTCACAGCGGCTCCCGCCTGAAACGGTCAGGACGCTCTGTGACCGTATCGACCCGGCGCTCGTGGTCACCGACGACGACACCACCTCCCTGGTCTCCGATGTCGTTGCCGACCACGTCCCGATGGATACACTCGACGCTGTCGACCCGGTCCCGGACCCCGCCGCCGACAGCGACGCGGCTCCGCTCTTTCTCCACACCGGCGGGACCACCGGCGTCCCCAAAGTCGTTCCAATCTCCGAGCGCCAACTGGAGTGGAACGCCATCACCGAATCCGTCGCGTGGGGGCTCGACGAAGAGACCGTCACCGTCTCGGTCCTGCCGCTGTTTCACACCGGCGGCTGGAACCTCCTGACGCTGCCGACGCTCTACTCCGGCGGAACTGTCGTCGTCCAGCCGGCGTTCGACCCCGGGCGCACGCTCGAGTGCATCGAGGCGTACGGCGCGACCCAGCTCTTTGCGGTCGCGGCTATTTACCGGGCGCTGGCCGACCACCCCGATTTCGACTCGACCGACCTCTCGTCGCTGGAGTGGGCCATGAGCGGCGGCGGGCCCTGTCCCGAAGCCGTCATGCAGCCATACCGCGAGCGCGGCGTTCCGTTCACGCAGGGGTACGGCCTGACCGAGGGCGGTCCGAACAACCTCTATCTCTCGCCCGACCGCGAGGACACCACAACCAAGGCCGACCGCGTCGGCCGCCCGTTCCCAGACTGTGATGCCCGCATCGTCGACGCCGACGGCGAGCCAATCGAAGGTAAAGGCCGCGGGGAACTCGAACTCGCCGGCCCGGTCACCGCCGATGGCTATCTCGACACCGAGGACGGCACCTTCGACGGTCGGTGGGTGTCGACCGGCGACGTGGCCCACCGTGACGCCGACGGCGACTACGCTATCGTCGGCCGCACGGACAACATGTTCGTCAGCGGCGGCGAAAACGTCTATCCCGAGGACATCGAGGACACACTGTCGGCACACCCGGAGGTCGCCGACATCGGGGTCACGCCAGTCGCCCACACGAAGTGGGGCGACGTGCCGAAAGCGGTCGTCGTCGGCGCCGTCTCTGAGGCTGAACTGGACGGGTACGCCCGCGAACGGCTTGCCGACTTCGAGATGCCCAAAGCGTACGCCTTCGTCGATGCGCTTCCCGAGACCGGCGCAGGAAAGCTCGACCGTGACGCACTCGCCAGCGAGTACGGCCGATGACAGTCGCAGTGACAGGGTACGGTCTCTACCGCCCGCCCGACCGCATCACCGGCGACGAAATCGCCGAGCGAAGCGGGATTCCCGACGACGTGGTCGTCGAGAAGATGGGGATTCGCGAGAAACGCGTCTGCCCGCCCGACGAGGACCACATCACGGACATGTGTGTGAGTGCGGCAGAGCAGGCGCTGGCGGACGCAGACATCTCCCCGACGGAACTGGACCTCGTCCTCTACCACGGCAGCGAGTACAAGGACTACATCGTCTGGTCGGCCGCCGCGAACGTCGCCGAGCGCATCGGCGCGGAGAACGCCTACGCCACGGAGAACCACGCACTCTGTGCCAGCACGCCGGTCGCGGTGCGACAGACCGCCGCACAGCTCCGGACCGGTGACAGTGAGGCTGCACTCCACGTCACCGCCAGCCGCGAGAACGACCTGCTCGATTACACCGACGAGAACAGCTCGTTCATGTTCAACTTCGGCAGCGGCGGGGCGGCGTACGTCCTCGAAGCCGACCCGGCCGAGGGGCAAGTCCGTGCCCGGGTTCGAGAGAGCGCCACTGTATCTGACGGCTCGTTCTCCGAAGATGTCGTCATGCCCGCCGGGGGGTCGCGACGGCCGACGACGGCTGACACCGTCGCTGCCGGCGCGCACACACTCACGGTCCCAGACCCCAAAGACATGAAGACGCGGATGGCATCCGTCAGTCGGGAGAACTTCCTGACCGTGGCGGACGACGCCCTCGCCCGGTCGGGCTACGACCGTTCGGACCTCGATTTCGCGGCCGTGACACACATGAAGCGGTCGTTCCACCGGTCGCTGCTGCCCGAATTGGGCCTTGACCCACGGTCGGGCGGCTACTACCTCGACGAGTACGGCCACGTCCAGAGTGCCGACCAGTGGCTGGCACTCGATGAAGGTCGCACGTCTGGGCGGGTCGAACCCGGGGATACAGTCCTCTTTCTGGCTGCCGGGACCGGTTACACGTGGGCAGCGACGGTACTGGACTGGGTTGGGTAGCGAACAGGCACCAGCGACAGGGCAGCAGCGTCCGGTGCGTGTGCTGGTACACTATCGCTGTCCACACACCGGCACGACTCAGGTCACGGGACGGGGTGGTCCCGCGACAGAACTTAAAGGTCAGCGTAGCCGAGTGCGGAGTCGATGCGACCCAGTTCCGGGCCGCTGGTGTCCTCGCCGACGATGTAGCCGGAGTCGTTGGCGATAAGCCCCGACCCAACCAACGGAGCGCCGTAGTTGATGGTGCCGATGTCGGCGGGCACGCCCAGCACGTCTTCGAGTTTGTCGAGCTCGCTGTCGCTCGATTTCGGGTGACAGAGCACGCCCCGGCTGGTGGCAACGGCTGCGGTCCCGACGGTCCGGACGCCGGCGAGGTCACCGCGCTCGACCGGCACGCCAAGGCCGTCCTTGACGGCCTGAACGGCCTCGCGTGAGAGGTCCGGGTGGACGTACGCGCCAGTGTCGTTCGCGAGGACGACGTTCCCGGCGGCGTTGATACGCCCGGGGAGTTCGGTGACCGGCAGGTCGACGGCCTCGGTGATGCGCTCGCGTTCGCGGTCACGGACGCGAGCGCTGACGAGAATACCGTTGCTGTTGCCGGTGGCGAGCGCGCCGACGGTGCCCGAGCCACCGACGGTGGTCGGCACGACGGGCACGTCGAGTTCCCCGCCACAGTCGTCCTGCAGTGATTCGGCGATGTCGGGGCGGACGAGCAGACACCCGTCTGTAGCACGCGCAAAGACGCCGACGTACGACGAACCGGAGAAGGCCGCGCGAAGCAACGTTATTCGGCGGGCTCGGCTTCGACGATGTTCTCGCCGTCCTCTTCGAACCGGGCGGCCCGCACCCGGAGCTTGCTCGGGGGCGAACTGCGGCCCTGTGCCCAGACGGCCTCGTTGATACTGGGGTCCATCCGGACAGCGTCCTCGCCGACGGAGAAGTGCTGTGCGAGATGGCTACGAACGAGTTTTATCGCTTTGTCGGCGCGTTCCTGTTTGGGCTCGCGCTTTGCCTCGCGGAGCGGCACTGTCACGACGCGCTCCTCGAAATCACCGGCGCTCATTCGTCCGTGTCACTCCGCCGCCACTGTCGGCGTTTGGGGTTTCGTTGCACGTCCCGGTCGGTCTTGAGGATGACCCACGCCGGAACGCGACTGTTCTGCCGGTCCAGCTTGCCGAGGCGCTTTTTCTTGGCCTTCGATTTCTTGCTCATGGTAGCCATTTGTTCCCCGTCGTGGCTTATATGTGTGTTCCTTTAGGGCGCGCACCCGGGATACACTACCGGCAACCGTGAGTATCATCGGTGAAAACTGGACGGTCGGACCGTTGGGGCCGATTATCACGCCTGAGATTTTGCCCGGTGGGAACTAATTACGGGCCCGACTAGCTACTGGTATGCATCGTCGAGCAGTTTTGAGGGCACTCTCTCTCGGTGTGGTTGCGGCGATGGGTGGGTGTATCGCAAACGGCCGTATCGCGATGGACAAATCCGAAGGCGTCACCGTCGAACCACAGGACGGATGGTGGAGCGAACTCCCGAGTGTCGGCGGCGATGGCGCACTCTCCTTTACTGTCCGGGCCGACCAGCGGTTTGACGTGTACTACTTCCAGAGCGAGAGCGCGTTCAACAGCTACAAGAACTACCTCTACAAGGGCGATGATTCGGAGATGCCGAGCGGCCACGACGACATCAGCCAGGCTTCGGTTCCCAAAAGCGGTGGCGAGAAATACGAGGTGAAGGTGCCAAACAACGGCGGCCGCGAGAGCATCGATACCGAGGGGACCCATTATTTTGTCGTCGACCACTCGAACTACGGCAGCGGCGTCCGCGTCAAGGAGTTCGGCGAGCCCCTCGACGCCTTCGTCGACCTGAAAGTCATCGAGCAGAACTCACCTATATAAACGCAAGCGGCACCATCACCGCCCCGCCAGCGACGATTCCGGCAGTCAGTTCCGGACGGCCACCACGCGGTAACTCCCGACCGTGGTCGAGCGCTTCGGGAATGAACTCGCGGGCGACCAAGTATATCATCGCCCCCGCCGCAAAGCCGAAGCCGAAGGGGAGAAACTGCGTTGCGAGCGTCACGAAGTAGTAGGCGATGGCCGCGCCGATGGGCTGGGGCAGGCTCGAAAACACCGCCCACCACGCCATGCGCCACTCGCTGACGCCCATCGACCGGAGCGGAATCGAGATGGCGACACCTTCCGGGACGTTGTGAATCGAAATCGCGATAGTCATCAACACCGCCAACACCGGCAGCGTCAGCGTCCCGAGAACGATAGTGTCGCTGGCTGGCACGCCTGCCAGCCCCAGTTCGGCAAAGGAGACGCCCACCGCGACGCCCTCCGGGAAGCTATGGACCGTCAGGATACCCAGAATCAGGACGAGCTTCTTGAAATCGGCCTCCTCGTACTTTTTCGGGTGGACCTCGGCCCCTTCGAGCACCTCGTGACCCACGACGACGAGGGCGACACCTGCCAGCAGCCCCGGCCCGACGGCGACGGCCACGTCGGTCCACGTCCCCTCGACGACGGCGGCCCCCTCCAGTATCAGCCCGAACACCGACGCCGACACCATGATGCCGGACGCCAGCCCCCACAACGCGACGTTCCACCGCGTGCTGATGTCGTCGAAGAAGAAAAACGGAATCGCACCTAAACCCGTCGCCAGCGCAGTGATGAACCCCGCGACGAACACGAGTCCGACGTTCTCCAGCGCGACCATATCGGAGCTACGCCGCTCCGGCTTATAATTATCACGGAGTTGATGTTTTTGGCGGCCCTAAAGCGGGACGGATGCGACTGTCGTGTACTCCGGGCCGTCCTGAGTTAGTGTACTTTCTGTGAGACGAACCGCCTCGACCTGCATCGTGCCGACGGTCGGGTCTTCGTTCCGAACGACCTGCTGGACGCGTTCCTTTCCACCGGCGTGGTCCATCCGCGCCAGCGTCACGTGTGGCGTAAAGTCGTGGTCTTCGGGATTGAACCCCATCGTCACGGCCCGCTTCTCGATTGCTTCATGCAGTCGCGTTGATTCCTCGGTCCCATCACGAACGCCCAGCCAGACGACGCTGATGTAGTCCATGGTCGGGAACACGCCGAGCCCGCCGAATTCGGCGCTGAACGGGTCGACACCGCTGTCCTCGACCGCCCGTTCGAGCTCGGCGACCAGTTCGGACACCCGGTCAGTGCCGGTATCCCCGAGGAACTTCAGGGTGAGGTGTGCCTGCTCGGGGTCCGTGAGATTCAGCCCGCCCGCTCCCTCGAAACGCCGCTGAACCCCCCTGACCTCGTCGGCAAAGCCATCGAGGTCGACGCTGACGAACAGCCGTTTGCTCATGGCACACCCCAGGGCAGTCGCTTGTATCAACCCCACGCACACAGCGCTTACCACTACGGGATACCTATCGATTGATATGGATAAGATTGCCGCGCTCCAACGGACCCTCCGCCGCTGTACTGCTGCTCTCGCCGTCGCGGTCGGTATCGCGACAGTCGCCCTCGCTGCATCGGACGTACCCGGGCTGCTCCTCGTCACGGGGGGTGGCTCCTATCTGGTCGGAAGCCTGCTTTATGTCCCGCGGTGGAGCGCCGACGACGGACACGAGGAGCAACCCGGTGAGACGGGTACGTAGCCCTTAACCGCGCAGGCGCGCTATTGGCATCTATGACTGACGACCCCGACGACCACTCCTTCTCGGAGGGGCAGGGTTTCGACGACCCCTACGAGGGATTCGATATCGACCCGCCGGAATTGGAGGTCGACCCCGACCAGGTCGACCCGGTCGACTCACGCGTCGTGACCGACATGCTCGACGAGCACAACGTCGGCACCGACGATGTCGACGCGGACAGCCTCATTGACGTGGGGCTTGATTACATGCGTATCAAGCGCCACGAACAGGCGACCGAAACCTTCGAGCGCGCCGCACAGTACGCCAAGGACGACTTTATCGAACAGGAGGCGCGGGTCAACAAGGGCGCGGCCCACGCCGAACTCGAAGAATACGACGCCGCAATCGGCGCGTACAGGGAGGCCATCAACATCGACGACGAGTCCGAACACGCCGCCACCGCCGAGACCAACCTCGCGTACGCCCTCTGGGAGTTCGGCCGCACCGAGGAAGCGCTGGAACACTCCGAGCGCGCCGTCGAAATCGACCCGCGGTTCGGTCAGGCGTGGTACAACCGTGGTTTCTTTCTCAACGAGCGCGGCCTCGCCGAGGACGCACTGAACTGCTTTGACAACGCCGTCCGACTCGGCTTCAAGAACGTCGAACTCCTAGAGGAGAAGGCCGTGGCCCTGGAAGCACTCGGCGAGGACGAACGCGCCGAGGAAGTCGCCAACGAGGCCGAAGAGATGCGCAAGGAACAGGAAGAGAAGATGGTCGACGAGCAGGGCGAGCGCCTCTCGGAGTAAGATGCCGGCACTGCTTCTCAACGAACGCAAGACACAAAAAGGACTCCTTGTCTCGGTCTGTGATGCCGACGTACTCGGCGAAACGTTCGACAACGGCGATGTCTCCCTGACCGTGGACGCCAACTTCTATGAGGGCGAGGAAGTCGACGGCGAGGCCGCAATCCAGAGCCTGGCACGCTGTTCGGTCGCCAACATCGTCGGCACGCGGGCCGTCGAGCTGGCCATCGAGCACGGGTTCGTTGAGGAGGAGAACGTCCTCGATTTCGACGGGACACGCCATGCACAACTGCTCTGGATGTAGCTCGCGTTTTCGGCTCCGCCAAGGAGAGTTTTGACAAACCGAAGAACAATTAGCCATCCAGCCACTTCTAGGTACAATGGCAACCACGGAGACAGACGCACTCGACGTTGCGGCTATCCGAGAGGACTTCCCCATCTTGGAGCGGGAGTTTGGCGGCGAGCAGCTGGTCTATCTCGACAACGCAGCCACGTCACAAACCCCCGACCGGGTCGTCGACAAGATAGCACACTACTACCGTCACACCAACTCCAACGTCCACCGCGGCCTCCACCAACTGAGCCAGGAGGCCTCTATCGCCTACGAGGAGGCCCACGACCGCGTCGCCGACTTTATCGGCGCGGAGGGGCGTGAGGAAATCGTCTTCACGAAAAACGCCACCGAGAGTATGAACACCGTCGCGTACGCGTGGGGCCTCTCGGAACTCGGCCCCGGCGACGAAGTTGTGTTGACCGAGATGGAACACCACGCGACACTCGTCACCTGGCAACAGATCGCAAAAAAGGCCGGTGCCGAGGTGAAGTACATCCGCGTCGACGACGACGGCTACCTCGATATGGATCACGCGCGCGAACTCGTCACAGACGACACCGAGATGGTCAGCGTCGTCCATGTCTCGAACACACTCGGGACGGTCAACCCTATCGCCGAACTGACCGACCTCGCCCACGACCACGACGCGCTGATGTTCGCCGACGGCTGCCAGTCAGTGCCGCATATGCCGGTCGACGTTGGGGAACTCGACGCCGACTTCTACGCTTTCTCGGGACACAAGATGTGCGGTCCGACCGGTATCGGCGTCCTCTATGGAAAAGAGCACGTCC
>CAZOQK010000040.1:0-12819 GCA_964581735.1 uncultured Halobacteriales archaeon
CACTGCCAGCGATGACTGACTGGCATTCCCACCGTGTGGGAAGCCCCGTCGTTTGGGACGGGGAGGATGTCACCGGACGTGACTTCGGAACGATAGCCGAGCACGGACACTTACATTAGTCCGGCAGCGACTGCACACGCTCGGTCCGGGATACAGGCCCGACAGGCAGTCAGTGCACTTCGAGCCACGGGACTTCGACCAGCGGCGGAATGTGGGTCTCGATGTGGTGTTCCCAGACGCCTTCCTCGCCGAAGGCCTCCCCATGGTCGGCCGTGACGACGACGCGGCCGTCGAGGTCGTCAATCAGCTCGCTGACCGATTCGAGTGCGATCCGCAGGTTCTCCTCGTACAGTTCCAGTGCGGCCCCGCGAGTGCCGTTTCGCAGGAGGTCAGCCGGGTCAAGTTCGAGCCAGAGCCCCACTTTTTGTGCGAGTTCGCTCCCTTCGAGGATGCGTTCTACCTTCGGTCGGAGTGACTCGCCGACCGCCGCGAGTCTGCCCCCGGACTGTTCGGACTCGTCCTGTTTCCGGATGCTCTTTTGAATCTGTTTGAGCTTTTGACCTTTGCCCCGGGAGAGATAGGGGGCGTGTGGCTGCATGTAGTGCAGGACGGTCCGCTCCGCTCGGTCGATCGCCGACCGGTTGTTCCGGAGTGCCTCCCCAAGACTCTCGGGCGGGACCGTCCCGAGCGTTTCGTCCCAGCCGGACTTCCACACATCGAATACGTTGCTGATGTGGTCGGCTGCCGTCCACTCGTAGTCACAGCTCGCGCCCCACTTGAGCTCGTTCAGCGGGATCCCCAAGTCGTTAATAAATGGGTTTCCCGAAAAGTACGCGATGTCGTGGTCCCCAGTGAACGTTCGGTAGGCCCACTCGGGGGTCGAAGAGCCGTTGCTCCGGCGTTTTTTCAAAGTGCCGCCGAGATACTCGTCGTAGATCCGGCTAAACACGTCGTACCGGCACGCATCCAGCACGAGACAGTAGTCCCACTCCGATTGGAGGAAGCGCTGTTCCTGCATCCGTTATCTCCCACTTGCCCAGGAACCTGTGTATTAGTATCGGTCTTCGGTTCACCGTGGTAGCCACGTCCTCCCCTGCCCGGTTATTCGAGGTAGCCGAGGTTGCGCAGGCGCTCGCGGGTCTCCTCGTCGGCATCGGCCAACGCTCCCGGCTCGCCGTCGGTCGCGTCGTCCCAGCCGATGTCCGTCGCCGCCTCGAACCGGGCGAGTGCCTGCTCGGTTGTGAGGACGTGTTCCTCGTCGGTCCCCACTGCCCGCTCTGCCGCATCGTCCTCGCGCCCGTCGGGTCGGAGCCCCTCGTCATCGATGCGGTCGGCCCGGACGTACTTCGCTTCGATGCTCCGTGCGGCGCGCAGCCGCGCGTATGCCCGGTGGTCGTCCGCCAGGTCGATCCCGGCGGCTGCCGCCTTCTGCTCTATGTGGTGGAGTTCGATGACGGGCTGAGCGTACTCGATGAAGGCGTGGTCGCCGTCGCTGTCGCGGACGGCCCGCTGGCCGGGGTCCGGCGTTGAAGCCGACTCGAAGGCGCGGTACTCCGCCGACAGCAGCGAGCGGGTCGGGTCGCGGGCAACGGCACCGTCCACGCCCGTGACCGCCGCCGGATCGACCCCCAGCACGTCCAGGACGGTATGATAGAGGTCGAGCAACTCCACAAGCTCGTCGTGTCGCCCGGCACTGATCCCGGGGTGTTTCACCAGCAACGGCACGTTGACGAGTTCGTCGTAGAGGGCGAATTCGTGGCCATAGAGGCCGTGTTCGCCGTGGAGTTCGCCGTGGTCTGCCGCGACGACGACGGTCGTCTCCTCCCACCGGCCAGTGCCCCGGAGCCAATCGAACAGCCGACCCAATTCCGCGTCCATATGCCGTATCTCGGCGTCGTACAGCCCCCGGATCGCCGCCCACTCCTCCTCGCCGATGTCGCGAGCCCCGGCGTTGTACGCTTTCGAGTTTTGACACACCTCGCCGGGGTCGACCCCCGGCGCGAACTGCTCGCGGTACTTCTGTGGGGGTGCGTAGGGGAGGTGTGCGTCCATCAAGTTGATGAAGGCGAACCACCCCTGGTCGCTTTGACTGTTCTCGGCGAAGCGTTTCGTCCGGTCGATGACTGACGGCGTCTTCGAGTCCGCGCCCTCCCCGCTCGCGAGTCTGGCATGTACCAGTGCCCCGACTCTGACTAGTTTCGCGGCCAGCTCGCGTAGATAGTCGTTGTCGTTGACGGTTTGCCAGGCACTGGCCAGCGGGCCCGAGAGCACGTCCCCCGGAAGCGCCTCGAAAAACGAGTCCTGGTGGTCGAACCCGTCGGTGAGCCCAGTGTAGGGTGTGATCCAGGCGTTCGAGGAGTAACACGCCGTGTCGTACCCGGCCGCAGACAGCGTCCTCGCAAGCGTCACGGCGCCGTCGAGGTAGGGGCTCGGCTGGCAGGCGCCGTGTTGGCTCGGGTAGAGCCCGGTAAACAGCGACGCATGAACTGGAAGCGTCCACGGTGCGGGCGCGACGGCTTCCTCGAAGACGGCCGCGTTCTCGGCGAACGAAGAGAGCACTGGCGTGGTCGCGCGCTCGTATCCATAGGGGCCCAGGTGGTCCTTGCGGACCGTATCCAGCACCACAAAGAGGACGTTCGACTGGCGTGAGGCGGACATTACCGTATGCTTTCGGTCCGGCAGAATAAAACATCTGATCGGGCAGACCGCGGGCGAAACCAGACGTTTCAAGTCTGGGAGGAAGCCACGTTCAGTATGGCCGAGCGACGGCGACGCGTCATCGTCTTCAGCGTCGTCGGTGTCGTCGCGGTGTTCGCACTGCTGTTTGCGCTCGTCGGGATCGACCGTATCGTCGAGTCGCTGGCCTCGGCCGAACCGTCGCTTGTCGTCGTGACGTTCGCACTCGCGCTTTGCTGGCTGGCCGCCTGGAGTCTCATGCTCCGGGCAGTCCTCGACACGCTCGACGTGCAGATCCCCAGATTGCAGGCGTTTTTCATCTACGCCGGTGCCGTCTTCGCCAACAACGTCACGCCCTTTGGACAGGCTGGCGGCGAACCGATCGCGGCGCTGCTCATCTCGAAGGTCTCGGACGCGCGGTACGAAACCAGCCTCGCTGGCATCGCCAGCGTTGACGTGCTCAACGTTGTTCCGTCCCTCTCGCTCGTCTTCGTCGGCGTCGGGTACTACGCGGCGACGGCCACCGTCGGCGAACGCCTCGAAACGGCCGTCATCTCCGCCGTCGTGTTGATCACGCTCGTTGTTGTCGTCCTGACGGCCGCGTGGCGCTCCCGGCAGTCGATTGCTGAGGGCCTCCCTGCAGTCGTTGCGCCGGCGCTCGTCAGCCTCGCACCTAGCCGGTTCGATCCCGAGACGATCGAGACCGACCTGACCGAGCGCCTCCAGCAGTTCTTCGAGAACATCCACCGCGTCGCGGTCAACCGCCGTCGCCTCGCCACCGTCGTCGGGCTCTCGTTGACCGGGTGGCTCTTCCAGGCGGGCGCGCTTCTTGCATCGTTCGCGTCGCTCGGATACGCCGTCCCGCCGTACGTTGTCCTGTTTGCGATCCCGCTCGCGAACCTCGCCGGTGCCGCCCCACTCCCTGGCGGGCTGGGTGGGATCGAGGCGGCTTTCGTCGCCTTGCTCGTGCCGACGACAGGGATCCCTGTGCCAGCGATCACGGCGGCCGTCCTCATTTTCCGCGCCGCCATCTACTGGATGCCGGTCGTCATCGGCGGCTTCTCCACCTCGACTTACGGCGTCCGGGCGGTGTGGTGACCGTACCGTCGGGGCGACTGCGAGTGACTACGCTTCGAGCGCCCGGGGATCCACGCGGTATACGGTCACGACCCGGTTTTCGAAGGCGACGGACAGCGCCGGGTCGCCCCCGAAGGCCGGACCGTAGCGGTCGCGCTCGACCGGTCCGTAGTAGACGTATCTCACGTCGTACGCGTCGAGCAGTCGATGCCGGACGCTTCGGTTGCCGGTAAACGCCCGGCGCACGTCGTCGACCCGCTCCCAATAGGTATCGCTGCCACGATAGCCGACCTCGTGTCGCCAGCCGGCCACGGTCGGGAGGCCGGTGAGACTCGACGGGGCGTTGACCCACCGGTACCTGTCCTCGATACCGGTCCCGGGCGCGCTGAGAAGCGTCGGCGTCCCTGCCCGGTCGTCCAGCCACGCGATGGCGGCCATCCGTTCGGGGTAGCGGTCGTGGGCAAACGCCAGGGCGTCGAGTGTCGGGTCATCGGGCGTGCGCACCTTGGGGTCCTGGTATGTCGTCCACTCGACGGTGGCGCCGACGGCGTAGGTGCCTGACGCGACGACCAGCAGGGCGACGACCAGCCAGCGGGCGTCGACATTCGGGGCCAGGCCCCAAAGCGACCGCGGCCGGGAACAGTAGCGGCCGACGACAATGGCGGCGGCGATGCCAAAGAGTACCCAGACGCTCGCCGTGAGTTTAAAAAAGGTGTTGAAGCGGCCGGGCGCGGCCGGTTCCTGCAGGTAGACCAGTTCTAGCAACGCGACCAGTCCGACCGCTCCCAGTGCCAGCACCGTCTCGTATCCTACCCACACACCGCTTTCCCGCCGCGCCCGTTCGAGGGCCGCCCACGCCGCGACGACCAGTGCGATGAAAAGGACGAGCCCGGCGGCTTGGACTGTCGTGGCTGCGAGGATGCAGATTCCCGTGCCGACGGCGAGGGCGTGCCGGCGGGGGCTCGAAAGCGGCACGCGGCGCCACAGAGACGGGCCAAAGACAGCGAGAAAGAGCCCGTGGACGAGCAGTAGCGACCAGAGCGGGCTCCGGGTCGGCAGGAGTCCGAGCCCGCGGTTTGCGCCCTCGGCCGTCAGCCACACGGGCAGCGACCAGCCGACCGCAAGCGCCGTGACGAGGGCGGCAAGTAGCGTCGCGACGACGACGCGCACGGGGAGGCGTGTCGTATCGGACCGCCGTTCGAGGGCGTCAGCGAATCCGCCCGGCAGGAACGCCACCGGCCCGTCCGGCGCGAAATACACCGTCAGCCAGGTCAGCCCGGCGACGACGGGCAGCGACCACGCGTTCGTCGCGGCGACAACGCCCGCAATCGCCGGGAGCACGCCGACACAGAGGAGTCGCCGGCGACCGCTCGAGTGTGTTCGGAGCGCAGCGTAGAGACAGCCAACGGCGAGCAGCGTGAACGGGGCCGCGAGCATATGGGCGTGCAGGTCGCCGTTGAGGTACGCAAACAGCGGAAACTCCGTTATCATCCCGGGAACGACGCGGCTCGGCCACCAGTAGTGAAAGTCAAGCGGGTGCAGCGCCAGCCAGCCCTCGGCCCGCGGAACGAGCGACGCGACAGCATCGGGGACGGTCTCGGGGAGCACCCAGAACGCGACTCTGGCACTGGTCGTGAGGTTGCTCGCGAGGCCGACGAGAAAGACAGCGGCGAGTGCGGCGGGGCGGCCAGCACCCGCGCGGCGGCCGATGGCACCGGCGACGCCGTAGGCAGCGGTCACGAGCGCGGCGTAGCTGGTGGCCAGGGCGAGGTTGTAGGCGTAGCGGGCGGGTGTCCCGGTCAGGCGGGCAAGCAGCGCGTAGGCGTGGTGGCCGCCGTAGTAGTAGCTCACCGGCGCGCCGGCGAACCAGAAGTCCTCCGCGGGCAGGGCACTCGCGCGGATGTGTGCCCGCAGGAGGCCGAAGTCAAGGAACTTCTCGCCGCTCGCGGGGTCAACAGCGGGGTCCAGCAACCGCAGCCCAAGCAGGAAACAGAAGGCCAGGACGAAGACGGCAACGGCGGGCCAGCCACGGCGGAGCCGCCCGCGCCAGGCAGTCCGGCGGAGCGCCACTATCACCGCGGCGGCGAGTGTGAGAAGGCCAGCGAGGAGGCCAACGGTCAGCGAGACGTGGCCGACCCACAGCCCGATGATGCCCAGTACAGCGAGTGCGAGCGGGAAGCCAAGCGCGGGAGCAAAGCGGCCAAGTTCGGGGAGCGCGCCGGCCGCGAGGACGCCACCGGCGAGTGCTAGGCCGAGGCAGACGACGAGCCAGACGGCCGCGATGTCGGCGGCAAACACTGTCTGAACAGCCGCTGGTCAGCGGCAAAAACGCAGTGGATTCGGGTCGTCGAGACCCTCATCGAGAACGCGATAGAACACGGCGGCGACCGGCCACACGTCGATGTCTCCGCCCGGGCCGACGGTGACACGCTCGTGTCGACTGTCGCCGACAACGGCCCCGGGATACTGGACCTGGAGTAGAACGCCGTGACCGGCCAGACCGAAATCACACAGCTCTCCCACGGCAGCGGGCTGGGGTTGTGGACGGTCAAGTGGGTGGCCGACTCCCACGGTGGGCAGCCACGGCGCGTCCTGACGGACTTGGGCGGGGCAGCGGTCGAACTCCGCCTGCCCGGCCTGCTCGATTAACCGCCGACGGCGGCGACGATGCGCTCGGCGAGGTCGGTGTAGTGGTCGGTGCCCGCGCCCTTCTGGACGAGTCCGGTGACGCCGGCCTCGCGCGCCTTTTCGAGCGTCTCGTCGTCAGTCGCGGCGGTCAACAGAAAGAATGGGGGGTCGCCACCCTGCTCGCGGACGGCGTCGAACAGTTCCAGCCCGTTCATCTCCGGCATCCGGAAGTCACTCACGAGGCAGTCGATTTGCTCGTTGGCGACCCGGTCCAGTGCCGTCTTTGCGCTCGGTTCGGGCAGGACCGTCAGCGCGTCAGACTCGCGTTCGAGGAACATCTCGGTCAGTTCGAGTACGTCCTTGTCTTCGTCGACGACGAGAACCCGGATGGAACCCCCCATGCCGATTCACGCCGTGCTCGTGTCGACGGCACCGTTGATCTGCACGAACCCGTAGTCACACTCCGGGCAATCCCACTTGACTTTCCGGCCGAGGTGGACTTCCGTGCTGGCTGTCTTCCAGAACGACCGCGTTTCGCCACAGTTCGGACATTCGTGGTCCATCTCCAGGCTCATGCATCATTCTTCGAACGCGTCTCAATTTAAATTACAGGGTGTCGGTTCGCCACGATGGTGTTTGCTTTAGCAACGGAACGGTTCCGGACAGCAAGAAAGCCCCGAGCGTTTGGACTCACGGCTCACTTTCTTCGCCGTTCGTCACCGAGGTACTCCCGGTGGTCGCACCTCGCTTGACTCGGTGTGGTCGCTGTCTCCGGAAATCAGAGATTCCCGGGAGTGAGCGGAGCAAAGCTCCGCGAGCTACGGAAGAACACAGCTCTTCCGGTATGACAAAAGAGCTCCGCTTTTTCGAACCACGGTCCTCATTGCGTTGCGGTCCTTGTCCCGGGAGAGCAAGCTCTCCCGACGTTCGCCTCACTTCGTTCGGCTCACCGTCCCGCGCCTTCCTCCAGACTGCGGCCCCTTTCAGTCCCACCCGAATAGACTGGCCAATCAAGCTACGGGATGGGACTGAAAGGGGCAACCGTGAACACGAACCCTGAGGATGCAAGGACCGCAACGAAGTGAGGACCGCAGCGAGTCGCGGGAGCGTTCACGGTTGGGGCTTTCTTGCTGCTCTCAGAACCGCAGTCCACAGAACTCGCTTAATTACACACTACCTTCCTCACCGCCCGCACAGTTATCCGAGTCGCGAGCGAATGTCCGGTATGGGCCGACGGACAACCCGCTGTCACCGGTGTGGCTACCGCGTGCACTGGAACCCGGAGACGCGCGAAGGACCGACCGTCTTCTTCGAGAAAGGGGCCTGTCCCAGTTGCGGGCGCTCCTTCGAGGACCGCGCGCCCGTCTCGGCACGACGCGGAAAAAAGCGCAGATAGACACGCGCCGGGTGACACGGGCGACTCCGGGAACTCCCGCCGAGTGGCCGCTTGCGGTAGCCATATGTGCCAGCCAGTCGACAGCCGACGCATGCAGACAGTCATCCTCGCGGCGGGACAGGGAACCAGAATGCGACCGCTGACCGAGGGCACGCCAAAGCCGATGTTACCGGTCGCAGACCGGCCGCTCGCCGCCCACACCGCCGATGCGGCCGTCGACGCCGGCACCGACGAACTCGTTGTCGTCGTCGGTTACGAGGCCGAGGCCGTCCGCGAGTATTTCGGCGCGGAGTACCGCGGTGTACCGGTGACCTACGCCGTCCAGGAGCGCCAGCGCGGCACCGCCGACGCGGTGCGTGCCGCCCGCGACGCGCTCGACGGGGACTTCGCCGTGCTCAACGGCGACAACCTCTATGACCCCGCGAGTGTCGCCGATCTGTTCTCTGCCGGGCCAGCCATCGCCGCACGGGAGGTCCCGGACCCGACCAACTACGGCGTGCTCTCGACCGACGGCGACAGGGTGACCGCCATCGTCGAGAAGCCGGCCGACCCGCCATCGACTCTCATCAACGCCGGCGCGTACGTCTTCCCCGCTGTCGCCAGCGACTGGCTGGACGTGCCCGAATCCGAACGGGGCGAACACGAACTCACCGACGTGGTCGCGCGCGTCATCAAGGAGTCCGGCATGAGCGCCGTCGAACTCGACCGGTGGCTCGATGTCGGCCGGCCGTGGGAGCTGCTGGAAGCAAACGAGTGGAAACTGGGCGACCTCGACAGAGACATCCGCGGGGATGTCGCCGGGGCTGCCGACCTCCGGGGGGACGTGGTCGTTGAGGCCGGCGCGACGGTAGAGCCGGGGGTCGTCATCGAGGGGCCGGCACTGATTCGCTCGGGCGCCGATGTCGGACCCAACGCCTACATCCGCGGGGCAACGCTGCTGTGTGAGAACGTCCACGTCGGGCAGAGCGTCGAACTGAAAAACACAGTCGTTCGGGCGGCCACCAACGTCCCCCACCTGTCGTACGTCGGTGACAGCGTCCTCGGGCGGGGTGTCAACCTCGGCGCCGGCACGACGGTCGCGAACCTGCGCCACGACGACGCGGACGTACGGCTAGCTGTCAAAGGCGAGCGGGTCCCGACGGGACGGCGGAAGTTCGGCGTCGTCGTCGGCGACGGCGCGAAGACGGGCATCGATACGAATCTCGACGCCGGGGTGGTGCTTTCGGCCGGTGCGACGACCGGCCCGGGCGAGACGGTTACCCGTGACCGGTAGCGAGCGGCCCGCTCGCGGGCGGTTCAGTTTGCACAAGACAATTGTGAAGATCAGCGCCGGATATATGGGATTAAGTAGGGGCATCCCGAGCATCGAAGTAACATGGTTGACCCCACCTCGGACCTCGGGGAGGACATCTCCGAGGAGGACGCTCCTGCGTGCGCAACGTGTGGCGCGACGATTCTGGACCAGCCGCGCCACCGCGTTATCACGTGGGTCGATGATGGGCAAGTAGAGAGCGCGCATTTCTGTGACGACGACTGCCGGATGGACTGGGATGGCGCCGACTGAGCCGTCGGGTCACCGTTCTTTTCGCCGCTGTCGGTACCACTGGCCGCCGCTTCGGAGACAGAGCCCGAGTGTGAGCAGCGTCCCCAGGACCTGGCCCTCGTCGAACCAGTAGGGCAGCGCCGGCACGGCGGCGTGGGCTTCGCTGTTTTTGATGCCCCGGACCGGGAACCCGTACTCGCCGACCACCTCAGGGTCCGGGCCGGGGTTGACGACCCGATAGCCCGTGTGGGTACAGCTGTCGTTGTAACCGCCGTCTGCGAAGCCGGCCAGCACGGAGCCGTTCGGGAGCCGTTCGACTTCGAAGTTGCTGTCGGCGCCGGTCTCACGCCAGACGATGTCGGTCCCGTTGAGGCGGTAGACGCTGGCCCTCGTGGAAGCCGGGGCCGCCGCCATGTGAGCCGACCAGCGTCTTGCGAGTCCCGTTGCTGTCGACACGCAGAGACCGGCGGGCGCATGGTAGATGGTGTTTGCCAGGCGATATACGAGAGTGACGGTCAGGACACGAAAGACAAACACACCTCGAAACCAAAGGTAAAATATGGCACTGAGTTCGCGCGGACTGTTCGCACTCGTCTTGCTCGTCGGCGTCGCCGGGACTGGCATCTCCGTGCGACTTATCAACCTCGCGGGGTACAACACGCTGGGCTCGGTTATCTGGTTTACCGGCTACGGCACGACCATCTTCCTGCTGTGGTTCGGCTGGCTCCGCAAGATGGACATCACCGGCCAGAACGACCCGGACGAAGTTGCCGAGGCGACGGCGGGCGAGGACGCCGAGACGGCCGACCGCTGATCAGGCCCGCCGGACGAGATGCGCTCTGACTGCCCGCTGGGCGTCCTTGCACACACCGTGGAGCCGCGTCAGCGTCTCGACGACGGGATACTCAACCGGGAAATCCTCGTAGAGCGAGGCGGCGAGGCTGCGGTGGACGACCCCCACTTGGCCGTGCTCGCTGGTCGTGGCCGCCAGCCAGGCCTGTCGGTCATCGAGGGAGTCGGCACAGGCCGATTGCAACGCATCGAGACGGTCGTGTCGGGCCCGGAGGGCGTCGAATCCGAGCGCCGACAGCGGCGTTTCATCGGCGTCGGTCAGCCAGCCCACCGCGTCGTCGGCTGTCTCGACGTGTGTAGCCAGCGAGTCGCGCTCGCCGTCGAGTGCGGTTAGCGTGGCAGCGAGTTCGCGCTTGCGGGCGGTCGTCCGGGAACACAGCTCGCCCTGTAACTGTTGGGTAACGGTGGCGTTGGTCGTCGGCGCGAGCGCGAGCGCCGCCTCCTCGCCGAGTTCGTGCTGGAGCGCGGCCAGCACCGACTCGTGTGCGGTGTGGGGGGCAACGGTGTCGGCAAAGGCCGACCGGACTTGTTCGAGGTCGTCACCACCCTGTGTAACCGCTCTTGCAGCGACCCCGCCTTCGCCCGTGTGGCCGCTCTCGATGCGGGAACCGCTCGGTGACTGCTCCCGGACGCGCGTTTCGAAGGTCGCGAGTGCGTCGCGTTTGGCCGCGACCACCTCGCGCTCGGTGGCGACGCGCTCGCGTGCCCGGTGCAGGTGTGTCTCGACGCTCATGCGTCCCCCCCGCGACGCCCGGCGGCTTCGGCCGGCCCCAGCGTCTCCGCCCAGCGGTCGTCGACGCGCTGACAGATGATGAAGTCGTGAACTGGGGTCTGTGGGTCGTACTCCCGGAGCAGCGAGCGGTATGCTCGGGCGGTCTCGGCGGCCTCCGTGGCGGTCTCACGGTCGGGAAACCAGACGCCGTCGACCGGAACCGGCTGCTGGCCGCTCCGCCCACACACCACGTAGTACTCACCGGTCGGTGCTGCCAGTGTGTCGATGCGCTCGCGTATCGCACACAGTGTCTCGTCCATTTTAGGCTACCCAAAAAGGCGGGCGATATTATGACTTTTGGTTGGCCTAAAATCGAATCGGGGGTGGCAGCGGGAGCCACCTGAGACGGTCACGCCAGTGGCGTGCTCCGGCGGCGCGTCCAGAGGTACGCCGCCGTGGTGAGCACGTTCAGGCCGGGAAACACCGCGAGGAGTGCCCAGAACGCGGGCCACTGGCCCCAGTCGGTTTTCGTCCGGAGGTGCCAGCCGTCGACGTACGCCGCGACGGGAAGCCCGACGACGTTGACCACCAGAACGAAGACAACGACCGACAGGGAGGCTATCGAGGTGACGCGCCCGGCGGCCAGCAGCCCTACCAGCAAGTTCAGGGCGAGCCCCGCGACGATACCGTAGACTGCACGGCCGTCGCCGCGGGGAAACTCCGCCGGGACGACCGGGAGGCAGTGGCCGTCCTTGACGGTCAACAGGAGCCACTCCCCGTGGAGGTCACCGAACCGGTCGGCGGGGATGTCGTGGACCGCGAGCAGGCGTGACAGCCGGTCGTCGGCGCTGCCGGTCTCGAACTCGAAGTACGTCCGAACCTCCGTCCCATCCTTGAGTGCGACGGTCAGCGCCAGCGCGTCCGGCGTGTCGATTGTGATTGGATAATCGTCGGGAACGGTCGAGGTAGGGAGGCGCTCGACATCGACGGCCTGCCCGCGGACGCCGTCGGCGCCCGTCGTACGCACCTCCGATTCGAGCGAGAGAAACGACTCGGCGCGGTCGTCGACCGATTTCTCCCTGGCGGCGTCGCTCGTTGCCGTCGTCTCCTCCGTCGCCGGCACCGTCTCCTCGCGCTCGTCGCTCACACCGGCTCTTTGCCAGCCCGACAACTAAGTATGTCGCCGGCTCACACAGGCAGGACGAACTGCGACAGCAGGAAGTAGAGTCCAACGGCACTCAGCGCCAGTCCGAGTGCGATTTTGAGCGGCCCCCACTTCGAGTAACTGTCTTGCAACTGTTCCTCGCCGATGTCCGCGACAAGAAACTCCCCGGTGCCGGAGTCACGCCGCACTTCGAGCAAGTCCGCTTCGCTGGTGTCCATCGACCCGCTCTCGCGTGGCTCGGCGCTCCCGTAGAGGTAGACATCCGTTCCGATGGGGAGGATGGTCTGGCTGTACCGGCGGCGCTTGAACGTGTTGCCCAGCGGGTCGCCGCCGTCGAGGAAATCCGATGCGGCGTCGAACACGCGGTCGAACATCCCGCCGCCCTCGTCCCCGTCCGCCCCTGCCTCGGGCTCGCCGTCGGTTCGGTCGCGAAACCCACGGATGAACGCCACGACATCCCTTGGCGCGCGCTCGCCCTGATAGAACGTGTCGGTCGTGGTGTGGCCGGCGTCCCGGATGTCGAACTCGGGGGCATCCCGGTCCGCGCGCACGAGGACGCGGCCCGTTTCGTCTTCGAGGTCGAACCACAGCGTCCCGCGGCCGTCGGCGACCGTCTCCCAGGTGTAGTGAGTGTTGCCGTCATCGTCGGTGTGGCGCTCGCGCCGCTCGGCCTCCCAGTCGATGTGGACGCACGGCTCGCCGGTGTAGGGCACGTCGATAGTGCCGTCGTGTTCCCGGACGACCCCCTCTAGCTCTGTTCGCCCGACGGC
>CAZOQK010000040.1:12829-13784 GCA_964581735.1 uncultured Halobacteriales archaeon
CCTTGGAGGTGGGCGTGTTCTGAATCAGCCGTGCCAGTTGCCACGTCGTGAAGCCGTCGTAGACCAGATAGAGGCCACCGACGAACGCGAGCACGAGCACAACCAGAATGACGGTTCTGTCGTCGCCACTGGACTGGAGGAGAGTCCCGAACACCGACGCCGTCTGCATAGTTCGAATGCCCGCGTCGCTGATAAAATCATTTCGGTGGGGTCGGAGTGGTGGTGGTGTTTACTTTACTAACAGGAGGATTCAGACCAGCAAGAAAGCCCCACTTCGCTACGGTCGCGCATCTCGCTGTCGCAGAAAGTCTCTGATTTCCGGAGACAGCGACCGCACCGAGTCAAACGAGGTGCGACCACCGGGAGTCCCTCGATGACGAACGGCGAACGAAGTGAGCCGTGAGTCCAGATGGTCGGGGCTTTCCTGCTGTTTTAACTGAACGCAGGCGCTAGGTCCCCTTCGTTAAGGAGCAACGCAGGGAGCGGAGCGACCGAGTAGCACAGTAGGGAGGGGATACAGCGCCGTCTTCGTCTCTCAAACACTCTGCGACGACCAGCCCACAGGCCCACGCCATCCACAAACTACTTGTATGCAAATTACGCATCTTATGATGTGACAACGCGAAAAACCATCTCTATCCGTGACGACCAAGAGGAGTGGATTCAAGACAACCATCTGAACCTCTCCTCGTTCGTCCAAGAGAAACTGGACGAACTTATCGAGGAGCGAGACTCATAGATGTACTACAACTACAAGTATCGACTCAACCCATCAGAAGCCCTCACAGAGACGCTTCTACACCACGTCGATACTTGTAGACAACTCTACAACCACGTCCTCCACAAAGTCAACGAGGCGGACGAGATTCCCGCTCGATACGAGGCACAGAACACGCTTCCTGACCTCAAAGAGTGGTGGGACGACCTGAACGCTATTCACTCGAAAGTGTTACAG
>CAZOQK010000041.1:0-13515 GCA_964581735.1 uncultured Halobacteriales archaeon
GTGGAGGCCGTCGTAGTCGATGTAGCCCGTCTCGGCGTCGACCTGGTACTGCTCGACTTCGTAGGTCTTGCCCGTGAAGTTCGCCGGGTGACCGTGTGAAAGGTGGCCGCCGTGTTCGAGTTCCAGCGAGAGAATCTTATCGCCGGGGTCGAGCATGGACAGGTAGACACCCATGTTGGCCTGCGTGCCCGAGTGGGGCTGGACGTTGACGTGCTCTGGGCCCCACAACTGTTCGGCGCGTTCGATTGCCAGTTCTTCGACTTCGTCGGCGCGCTCACAGCCGGCGTAGTAGCGCTCACCGGGGTAGCCCTCGGCGTACTTGTTGGTGAGTTCCGAGCCCTGCGCTTCGAGTACTGCCTCGCTGACGTGGTTCTCGCTCGCAATCATCGCCAGCGTGTCGTTCTGCCGCTCGCGTTCGCCCACAAGGGCGTCGGCGACGGCCGGGTCCACATCCCGCATAGAGTCGTAGCTCATACACACAGCCAAGGGCGTCGGCGGTAAGAATCTACCTTTCTTGCCAGCCACGAGCGAGCCCACCCGTGAGAAACGTTTCCATAGCGATCCGATGGCACAGCTATTTTCCAAACACAGCAACATTCAAGAAAAACATCGCCGGAGTAGTAGTATGCACTCGACTACTGACGGCGAGGGCCACGACACCGACGGGCGCGTCGTCCGTGAGTACATTCTCGACATTCGGATCCTCGCCAAGGAGAGCGGGGAGACAACGGAGTACGTCTTCGACGCGCCCGACCACCGCGAGATGGTCTTTAACGAGCGGGAGCTGGCGGAGCTGTATGCTGACATCTACTTCGATGTCAACGGCTTCGCAGAGGACGGAACCGGTGAGCGCGGCATTCCCCCCGAAATCGTCCAAGGCGGGCGGGACACGATGGCTGCGTACCTGCTCACGCAGTACGGCGACGACGACTTCGTCGCCTCGTTTTATGGCGTGACGCCAGGGAAAGTAGCCAGATACGCCGAGTGGGTCCGGACCCGTGCCGAGGAAGTCCGGGAGGGCGCGGTCACCGACGGCGTCATCTGAGTATACCGCGGTATATATTACTACGATTTTCTATAGTACAACGTAACAATCAGTGAAATCTTGCTCGGACAGTCGTCGCTATATCAGAAATATAAGCCGGTTTTATACACGACACAAACGACCCACATGGATGTCAGACGATCCAGGCTTCAGCAGACGGACGCTCATGAAAGTATCGACGGCAGCCGCGCTCGGTGCCAGCGTGGCAGGGGTCGCAAGCGGTGACCCCGACGAGTCGGACACGGAGACAGCGCCCCGTGTCCGTGGCAAACTCGACCGCTTTTCGACGACCGCACTCGGCGCGGAGGTGACGGGCCCCTACGTCTTCGACGACGGGACCCTGCTGTACAGCCTCCAGCACCCGAGCCACGACAACCCCGCGCCGTTCGACAAAGGCGGTATCGGCTACGTCAAAGGCTTCAACTTCGAGATGGGCGGCACCAACAACGATTTCTCGGAGATTTCGGCCCCCCAGACAAAGGACCAGCAGAGCCGGGTCCGGGTCGCCGAAGGCCAGTACGAACTCCTCGCACAGCAGGAAGACCCAATTCAGGGCGGCGACGAGCAACTCGGCGTCCCGGAGACGCCCGACGGCATCCCGATCGATAAGTTCGCCGGCTCCCGGTACAGCGACTTCGGGAACGACCCCGACTGCAACCAGTTCATCGCCACTAACGACGACGCCACCGAGGGGTATCTGTTTACCAACTTCGAGCAGAGCCCGGGCAACATCTCGCGGATTCCGCTCAGCCGTGACGACGATGGTTCCTGGAACGCCGATCTTGACAACGCGATGAACCTCGCGAACACTGAGGAACTCCGCTCGCTCGGCGGCACCCGGATCAACTGCTACGGTAACAAGACGCCGTGGAACACGATGGTCTCCTCCGAGGAGAACTACGCCCATCCGCGCGTCTCGCTGACTCACACAGTCGGCGACATCAAAGAAGCGGGGAGCGGCGAGGGCATCCTCGGCGCCAGCGAGTTCTGGAACCGCCCGAACCCCTCACAGATTCAGGGCGCGGTCAGCGACGAGTACGACGACATCGACGGCTGGTACGTCCAAGGGTACTGGGCAGCCACCGGCGTCGAACTGCTCGCGTACTACCTCGGTGCTGACCCCGTCGACCACGAGGGCCTCAACGAGACGACCGCCGAATCCCTCGAAACCGGCGGCGAGGCGGCCGGGACCAACAACCACGAACCCATCGGCGAGGACTACCCGAACCTCTATCGCTACGGCTACCACGTTGACTTCCGCGAGCCAGCTGCCGACACGCCACAGCCGGTCAAATACTGGGTCATGGGCCGTGCCTCCTGGGAAGCGCCGAACTTCCAGAACGACCTGCGGACGGTCTATGGCTGCTCGGACGGCGACTCGAAAGGTATCTACAAATTCGTCGCCGACGAGGAGATTCCGAGCTACGACGACACCAGCGACATCGCGGGGACGCTGTACGCCCCGAAGGTCACGAGCGAAGCCGCCGCACGCAAGACCTCCCCGCTGAACGTCACGCTCGATGTCGAATGGATGAAGCTCGGTCACGCCACCAACGGCGAGGTCGAGTCCTGGATCACCGAGTACGACGACGTGACTCAGGAGGATTACCTCGAAACCCATGCCGACACCGACTGGCGTGAGGACCTCGACGCGGCCATCGAGGAGGCCGACAGGGAGGTCATCGCGAACGGGAACCAGAACTACATCACCCACGAGGAGATTCTGAAGTGGGCCGAACAGTACGAGCAAAACGGCCCGGACGGCGTTGACGACGAACTCCGGAAGGTGCCGTTCCTCGAAACCCGCGCCGCTGCCAAGGAAATCGGTGCGACTATCGAGTTCAACAAAGCCGAGGGTGTCGACAGCAAGGACGACGCCGGCCCCGGCGACTACGTCTACTTCGGGATCTCCGAGCTGAACGACGACATGGCCGACGACACGGGCGACCTCCAGATGGACCGCGTCGACGGCGGTGTCGTCTACCACGGCCAGCTCGAAGACGACTACAACATCTCCCGGCTGGAACCGGTCATCGTCGGCCCGGACGGCACCGACGACGCCGCGACCGCCAACCCCGCGCTGATCAACATCGACAACGTCAGTGTGATGGACGACGGTCGGGTGCTGTGCTGTGAGGACGCCGACCAGTTCGGTCGGTCCTACCCCAACGACGGCCTCTATGTGTTCGAGCCGAACCGCACCGACGCTCAGTCGATGCTGAACATGTTCGACTTCAACGACGACGGCCAGATTACCCAGAGCGAACTCCAGCGCGCGGCCAGCGAAGGGGCTCGCGACCCGGTCCACAGCGACGACTGAGCGGCCACACCCGTCACCTGTCGACCCCTCGCCCCTGCGAGGATTTTTTCGCGTGGCTTAATCACCCGCCAGCCCTGGCAGCCGTATGGAGACGACCCGCCACTTCGTTGCGACCGTCTACGTCGTCCACGGCGGCGCGACCGCGTTGCACCATCACGACAAACTGGAGATGTGGCTCCCGCCCGGCGGTCACATCGACCGCGGCGAGGTTCCACACGAAGCCGCCGTCCGTGAAGTCCGCGAGGAACTTGGGCTTGACCCGGCGCTGGTCACACCCCAGGCGGACATCGACTCGCCGACAGTTCAGTCGATACCACAGCCCCAGCAGTTCCTGCTTGAGGACATCAACGTCTGTGATGGCGCGGTGGGTCACCAGCACATCGACTTCGTCTACTACGGGGCTGTTGGAAGCCGCGACATCGCACCCGGCCCGGGCGAGCAACCGGCTGCCGACTGGGAGTGGTTCACCCCAGAGCGGCTCCGCGGGGAGTCCCACCGACTGGAATCGGATGTCGTCGAAATCGGCCAGCGAGCCATCGAAACGGTCGAAACCGACGCCGAGTGAGGGCAGGGACAACCGACGCTGTGCAAACCCTGCACAGCGTGCACGAGGTAACATAATGTCCCTCTGGTCGAGTTCCTCTAGATACGATGCTTGTCCACGGGATTGCGGGGGAACTCCCACCAGCCATCGCAGGGGGCGACGAATGACGTGTCTGCACTGTGGTGGAGACGTGTTGACCATGTGTTACGCCCTTCGCTGCACGCCGGCAACGCGCGACGCGCGGACCGTCGAACTACGGCTCTGTACGGACTGTCTCAAGACGCTCTGTGCGGAGTCCGATATCGAACTCGTCGAAGACGATGCCGTCGCGCCCGCCGACTAAACCAGCGACTCGACGTACTGGGTCACGTGGTCGTCTAACCGGCGCTTGTAGCCGTGTTGGCGCGCCAGCCGGTCCAGTTCACGGGCGACGAGACTTCCGTACTGTACCGCTTTTTTCTCCCGGAACACGACCCGGTCGGGGAGCCAGGCACGCGCGGCCAGCCGCAGCGCCCACTTGCGCTCGCCGCGGGCGGTCACCAGCAGTTCCCCGGGCAGGGCAAGCGCCGCCCGGACCACCCGGTCGTGGAGGAGTGGCGTCACCGGCTCAACGCCGGCCCCGCGCATCGCCAGCACGTCACGCTGTAACTGGTCGGGCAGCGTTCCCAGCATCTCGTCGCGAGCGCCACGGACGGTGTCGGCCCTGAGGCGCGGGTCGTCGGGTGCGCGGGCGACTTTCGCATACCCGCCGAAGAGCTCGTCTGCACCCTGCCCGAGCGCCAGCCGGTCGAAGCCGTCAGTGGCGACTCGCTGTGCGACCAGAAAGAGCGGGAGTGTTATCTGGACCGCCATCGCGTCCGTGCGACCGATAGCGTCGACCAGCCGGGGTATCGTGGCTTCGAGCATTCCGTGGTCGAGTTCGACGACACGCACCTCGCGGTCCAGCAGGCGCGCCGCCGACCGTGCCGCGCTCACGTCGTGACTCTCCGGAAACCCGGCGACGTACAGCGGCGCGTCCAGCCGGGCGGCAAGTAGCGCCGAGTCAACGCCACCCGAGAAGGCGACGGCGAGGCGGTCGGTCTCGACGGCCGACAGCGCGGTGTCGAGCCGGTCGCACACGTCGGCGACGGCGCGGTCGGCGTCGGTCGTCGGCTCGCTGTCCGGCACGGACCAGAGACGCTCGTCGCCGCGTGCGTCGCGGGCGTGACCCGCCGGGACCGGGTCGGGGTCGGTCAGGTCGTGGGGGTTACGGCTCCACGTCGTGTGGTCGTCGGACTCCGAAAAGCAGAGTTCCCGACCCAGTACGTCACGGACGAGGCGGCCGTCGAGTTCGCCGGCAAAGCCGGTCGTGCCGGGCAGTGGGTCGCGGTCGGCAAGCGCCCGCTGGACTACGTCGGGGTCGGCACCGAAGACGGTCATTCGATGAGGCTGCGCACGCGGGCGGCGACGCGGCGTTTGACACCACCGGCGAACTGCTGGAAACTGATGTGCCAGGGCGTCCGGCGGCCCTCAACGGTGGTCTTCCCGGCGGCGATGCCATCGAGAATCCCCTCGACTGTGCGCTCGTCAGTGCCGACGTTCGTAATCGCCTGACCGACCATCTCGCTAATGTGGGCATCGCTGCCGGCGGTCATTGGCATGTCGTTGGTCCGGGCGAAGCGTTCGGCTTGGCGGTTCGCGCGGCCGGTAAAGAGCCGGGAGTTGTACACCTCGATTGCGTCGGCGGCAGCCAGTTCCCCCTTGGAGATGTTATCGAGGACGCCATGGCGTGACTCCTGAAAAGGGTGGGGGACAACGGCGATGCCGCCCAGTTCCTGGATACGGTCGAGCGTCTCCTGGAAGGAGAGTCCGGCAGGGATCAGTTCCTCGACGCCGAGCGCGAGGACGTGGCCGGCGGCCGATGAGACCTCTATCCCGGAGATGCCGACGAGGCCGTAGTCGCCCGCCGTGGCGGCGGCCTCGAGACTGGCGTCGATTTCGTCGTGGTCGGTGACGGCGAGCCCATCAAGGCCGACGGCGGCCGCCCGTTCGAGTAAGTCCTCGACCGGGTCTCGGCCGTCGTACGAGAGCGACGAGTGGGCGTGTAACTCGACCGAAAGCACACCCGATTCTTTCGGCGGGGGCGCAAAAAGCGCCCCGATACTGGCCAACGCCTCGCTCAGCCCCGCGGGACGGTGCCAAGTGCCGTCACGGCCGCAAGCACCGCGAGCGCAACGACCAACAGGACGAGCGCGACCGGGAACGCCGCGTCGGTCCCCGCGGTGGTAAAGGAGACCCAGACCTCAACCGGCAGCGTGCGGGGGTAGTACGCCAGCAACATCGTCGCGCCGAACTCGCCGATGGCCCGGGCGAACCCGAGTGCGAACCCGGCGACGATGCCGGGCCACGCCAGCGGCAACGCCACCCGCCGGAAGGTCCGCCAGGGCGAACACCCGAGTGTCCGGGCCGTTTCGCGCAGTTCCGCGTCCACGCGGGCGAAGGCCGTCCGGGCGGTGACAACCACCAGCGGCGAGGCGACGAACGTCTGTGCGAGGACGACCCCGCCCAGCGAGCGGGTCAGGCCGAGACCCCCGAACGGCCCCCCAGGGCCGGCGACGCCCACCAGCAACATCCCGCTGACCACCGGCGGTAACACGAGCGGCAGAACGACGACGACCAGCGCGACCCTGCCGAGACGGCTCTCTGTGCGGGCCAACCAGTAGGCGAGGGGTACCCCGAACACGCCCGCGATGGCGGTACTCGCGAGCGCCGCCAGCACCGACGTGGTCGCCGCCGCGGTCACCGCCGGGTCGGTCAGGCCAGCCAGCAGCACGGTCGGGGAGACAGCGACGGCCAGCGCCACCAGCGGCACGAGATACAACACGAGAAGCGCCCCGCCGAGCAGGCCGGCCAGCGACCGCCAGCCGTCGGCGCGCTCACCCCTGGACAGCGTCGGGTACATCCCCCTCATAGGTCGGATACCGGTCCGTACGGAAGCCGTGGTCTGCGAGCAGTTCACCGTCGGTGATGGGCTCGAACGCAGCGAGTGTGGCGTCGTCAGTGTTGCGGGCCGTCGCCACGTAGTCGATGGGGCCGCCGGTGACGGTCGTGCCGTCGGGCAGCGTGTATGCCGTCGTGGCGTAGCGGTCGGCGTGGGCGGGGTCGCTCAGGTCTATCGCCGGCGGGAGGTCGACGGTGGCGAACCCGCGGTCGAGTGCCATGTTCCGGTAGACGAGGGCCGCGTCGACGGCCCCGGTCTCCAGGCGGGCCAGCAGCGAGGTTTCCGGGTAGATGCGGCTGGCATCGAGGACGGCGTCGGCGAGGCCAGGTCGGTCGTAGTAGTCGGCCGCAAGGGTGAGTGCGAAGCGGGTTCGATACCCGAGCGGGTCGAGGTCGGGGTCGGTCCGGCCCAGCGTCACCGACCCGTCGACGACGGGGTCGACCCACCGATCGGCACGGGCCAGGCGGGCCCCGGCGTCGGTGTCCCCGTTGTAGGCGAGCGTGAGTTCGTTCGTCGCGACGCGGGCGTACCACGACGGGGAGAGGACCGATTCGAAGAGGGCCGCGTCAGCCAGCGCCACGATGTGTGGGACCCGAGTGCCCTCGGCAACGAGGCGAGCGGCCGCGGCCGAACCGTGGGCCTCGACTTCGACACGGGGGTCGACAGCCACGTCGAGGGCGAGCAGGGCATTCTGGAGGCTTCCGGCACAGAGGACGCGGACAGCGCTGGCGCCGCTGCTGAGGACACTGGCGCAACCGGCGAGCGCGCCGACACCGCTCGCGAGCGCCGCCAGTGCGTCCCGCCGTCCCAGCCGCGTCCCGCCCATCGTTATATCACACTCGACACAACGAATGGTTATGTCAGACACGACATAACGATTTTGATCGTTCAGGTCGAGGTGGCTGTATGGACGTGGACTGTCGGGCGACGCTCCGGGCGGGCGAGGTGACCGTCGACGAGACGGACGTGGCGCTGCTGGGAGCGATCGACACCGAAGGGTCGCTCAACGCCGCCGCCGAGGCGTTGGGGCGGTCCTACTCCCGGGCGCACAATCGCCTGACGGACCTGGAGGCGGCGCTGGGACCGCTGGTTGAGCGCGAGCGGGGCGGCAGTGGCGGCGGCGGGAGCGCACTCACCAACGACGCCCGCGCCCTGCTGGCACGGTTTGCCCGCATTCGGGCGGTGCTGGACGGCGCGGCGAGTGCCGAGGAGGTTGTGCTCTCGGGGACGGTCACCGACCGTGAGGGTGAACTCGTGACCGTCGAAACGGGGCTGGGGGTCGTGCGTGCGCTCGCGGCAGAGACTGCAGTCGGCGTCGGTCAGCGCGTCGACGTGACGCTGACGGCTGACGCGGTGACATTACACGACCCGGCCGGGAGCCCGGCGGCCGGGGAGACGAGCGCGCGGAACCGACTCCGGGGGACCGTCGGGCGAATCGACGAGCGGGAGGCGGTCGCGACGGTGACGGTCGGCGTAGCCCCGGCGCAGTCGCTGTCGGTGCTGGTGACGAGGGCGAGCGTCGCCGGACTGGGCCTCGAACCGGGGAGCGACGTGGTAGCGACGTTCAAAGCAACGGCGGCGCGTGCGACGCCCGTGGCGTGAGTCAGCCGTACTTCGGGCCTTCGTGACTGGACCCCTGTGTGTCGGGGTCGTAGACCGCCTCGTTTTCGGCGCCGTTGGCGTCGATTTCGGCGAGTATCCCTTTGTGGCGGACCCAGGAAAGGGCGTGGTCAACGAGCTTGATGGGCTCGGTGACCGGCAGCTCCGTCTCGCCGATCAGACAGCTCCCGGCGGGATATGCATCGTCTGGATGTCCTTATCGGCGTAGGCGCCGGACTCACTGTCGACGGCTAGCGTCTGCATTTTGATGGGCGAGTCGCCCGTTCCGGGGGCGTTGGCCACACAGCCCGCGATGGTCGCCGCGCCGCCCGTCCCGAGCGCGCCGAGCAGTTTTCCACGGGGCGTTTCGAACATTGGATGTCGCCTCTACAGTTCTGAATTGTGGGAAAGACACATACCCCGGCCCAGGGTTCCCAGTGACCGACAGGGGCCCAAGAACACGTCCGGCGGGCCAATATAAGTGAGTCGGACGGGCCAGCGGTGGAAAATAATCGGTTTTATCAGCGACCGCACGTCGAGTATAACGTATGAGCAAGCGAACACCCGAGCAGACGTTCTCGCGCCGTGGCCTCCTCAAGACGGGGGCTGGCGCGACAGCCGCGGTTGCGGCGACGAGTACCAGTGCACTCGCACAGGACACCACATATGGCGGCTACCTCGACGGTGTGAGCAACTACAACGGCAAGACCGCCGATTTGACCGGACAGGATAGCGTCACCGTCGATGTCGGTGTGGGGAACGGCTTCCTCTTTGGCCCGGCCGCTATCAACGTCGACACTGGGACGACGGTCACCTGGGAGTGGACCGGCCAGGGCGGCGCCCACAACGTCGTCGCCGAGGACGAGACGTTCAATTCGGGCTCGACGATGAGTTCCGGCACTTACGGGTACACCTTCGAGGAAGCAGGTGTCTACCAGTACTACTGTAATCCCCACAAGGGCGTCGGAATGAAAGGCGTCGTCGCCGTCGGCGACACCGCTGAGGGTGAGGTGGTCCCGCCAAGCGAACTCGGCGGCGGCGGTGACAGCGGTGGCGACGACAGCAGTGACGGGATGAGCGGCGACACGTCCTACGAATTCGGTGGCTACCTCGACGGCGCGAACAACTTCGACGGCGCCGTCGAGGACATGCGCGGGCAGAGTTCCGTCACCGTCGAGGTCGGCGCCGGCAGCGGCTTCGCGTTCGCACCGGCGGCCATCCACGTCGACAAGGGGACGACGGTTACCTGGGAGTGGACTGGCCAGGGCGGCGCCCACAACGTCGTCGCCAACGACGGGACCTTCGACTCCGGGTCGGCGGCCGGGTCCGGCCCCTTCGAGTACACCGTCGAGGAAGACGCGACCCACACCTACTATTGCGTCCCCCACGAAGGCGCGGGGATGAAAGGCGCAGTCGTGGTCGGGTCGGGCGGCAGTGGCGGCGGCGCGGCAAACAGCGCCCCGGAGACGGCGGCAAACGACCTCGCGCTGCAGACGCTGGCGGCGATGCTCATTCTAGGTTTGCTCTCACCGATTGTCTTCCTCCTGTTCGTCCGGCGGAAGATGGGCGGGCCACCCCGGCCCGAGTGAGGACATTCGCACCACGGCGCGGGTCGCTGTCGGTGCTGTTTTAACTATTCCCCGGAAATCTCCGGCAGGGATGGTCCGTGACCCGTTCGCCGAGGATGATATACCGGAACTACAGGACATCCTTGACGCCTTGGACGACCCGGACTGCCGGGCCATCGTTCGGGTTCTGGACGAGCCGATGACCGCCGACGAAATCGCCGACGCGGCAGACATCCCGCTCTCGACGACCTACCGGAAACTCGACTTGCTGACCGAGGCCTCACTGCTGGAGGAGGGAACTGAGATACGGCCCGACGGCCAGCACGCGAGCCAGTACACCGTCGCCTTCGACGAGGTCATTATCGGCCTCGCGGAGAGCCGGGAGTTCGAGGTCGACATCTCGCGGCGGCCACGGACGGCGGACGAACGCCTCGCGAACCTGTGGTCGGAGGTACAAAAAGAGACATGAGCCCGCATCAAGTCACGACACCGATTGCCATCGTCATACTGAAAACGCTGACACTCATCCTGGGTGCTGCGATTGCCTACCTGGCGTACAAAGCGTACAACCGTACCGGTGCCAGGCCCTTGCGGTTTTTGGCCTACGGCTTCGGGTTCGTCACGTTAGGGTCGCTGCTGGCAGGCGTCATCGACCAGGTGCTCCAGCTTGGCTTCCGACTCGGGCAGTTGGTCGAGACGGCCCTGGTCACCGTCGGGTTTGCCATCATTCTTTACTCGCTGTACGTCGAGTAGTGACCGTCCATTCGGTTCCCACGCGGCGGTAATCCGGACCCGGGTATTTGTTCAGCCCACGTATCACCCGGTGTGGAGGGCTCGTAATGAACTTCCACCAGACTGCAGTCGTACTCGTCGCCGCCAAGACGGCGACGCTGGCGTTTGGCAGCGCCCTCACGTATCTGTCGTATCGCGCCTTCCGGCGGACGAACTCGCGTGCCCTGCGCGCGCTTGCGACCGGTATCAGCCTGTTGGCGCTCGGTGCGTTGCTGGGGAGCGTGTTACACCAGATTGCCGGTATCAGCCTTCGGGCAGGCGTCGGCGTCCAGAGCGTGTCCACTGCCGTCGGCTTCGCCGTCATGACCTACTCGCTGTTTACCGACATCAGACGCGCGGACCGAACACGTTCGCGAGCACGTACAGGTGACTGAGGGCCGTCCGGACGGTGTGGGCGTTTCACACGACGACATCGAACTCATCACGGACACCGTCCACGGCAACTCCTGGTCGGCGAACTTAGAGCAACCGCGTCACGCCGACGACCGGGCGCTGCTGGTCGAACAGACCATCGACGCCATCGAACACACGGTCGCCGGCAACCACGTCAATCTCGTCACCCACGGCCACCCCAGCGACTGCCCCTACACCGAACTCGATGCGCTGGCGGACAGCAGCTACGAGTACCTCAAGCAGTGTAGCTGTGGCGGCCACGTCGTCCGCGTCCACGTCGAGTGAGTGCGCCGACGGACGTGGCTATAAGTTGCTGTCGCCCCCAGTACGGGTATGAAAATCTACACCGGCCGCGGCGACGAGGGAATGACCGACCTGCGGAACATGGACCGCGTCTCCAAAGCCAGCGCCCGCATCGAGGCCTACGGCACCGTCGACGAGGTCAACGCCATTGTCGGGTCGGTGCGTCCGACCGGCCACGACGACATCGACGACCAACTCCAGCGGGCACAGAACCACCTCCATATCGTGCAGGCGGATTTTGCCAACCCCAATCCCGACGAGGGCGACCCCGTGGTTCGGAACGAACACGTCGACACCGTCGAGGACTGGATCGACGAGTGGGAGGAAGAACTGGACCCGCTAGAGGATTTCATCCTGCCCGGTGGCTCTGAACCCGGCGCGAAAGTCCACCACGCACGCGCCGTGTGTCGCCGCGCCGAGCGCCGCGCCGTCGCCTTCGCCAGCGAGGAAGCGTCGGTCAACGACACCGCCATCGTCTACCTGAACCGCCTCTCCGATGCTCTGTTCACGCTGGCTCGCGTGGTCAACAGGCGTGAGGGCGTCCGCGAGGAGAACCCCACCTACTGAGTCGGTTTGTAAACGAGAACGTCGCCCGATTCACGCTGTGTGACATCACTGCGGGCTTCGAGGACATCGAGATGGCCAACCGCCTCGCTCAGCCCCGAGAACTGCTCGGTCAGCGGCAGGTCCTCGAAGAGGCCCCTCATCACGTCCGCCGGGACCGTCGGCCCGTCGACCAGTTCCCGGACCGCCGCCGTGCGCTCGTCGTGGGCCGACAGAATCTCGCCGACGCGTTCGGCCGGGTCGGCCACGTCCTCGCCGTGGCCCGGCAAGAACCGGTCGTACGATTGCTCGCGGAGCCACGCCAGCGACTCGTTGTACGCCGGGAGGACCCGTGGGCGCTCGCCGCCCCGCTCGACTGGCGGCTGGAGGAACGGGTTCGGCGTGATGTGTCCGAGGACGTTGTCGCCGACGAGCGCGCGGCGCTTGCCCTCAGCCTCGAACCCGAAGACGAGTTCCCCGGCGGCGTGGCCCGCCACCTCGGCGGCTGTCAGCGTCGTGTCCACGACGGTAACGCGGTCCCCGGCGGCGAGTCGGCGGTCGGTCTGTACGTCCGGCGCGAACGGAAGGAACGCTTCGGGGAGGTTCGTCACCGTCGAGGCCGTCTCCGCCGACAGCCCACACCGCTGGAAGAAATCGGTAAAATACTCTTGTTCGTAGTGCAGACGCGCCTCGAACTCGGCCATGATGTCGGCGGCCTCGGGACTCGCGAACACGCGCGCCCCCAGTTTGCGGAATCGCCGTGCCAGCCCGAAGTGGTCCGGATGTGGGTGGGTGACGACCACCTGCTCGATGTCCTCGGGTGCCAGCCCCGCCGCGTCGAGGCCATCCAGCAGCGTCGCCCAGGCCTCCTCACTGTCCGGCCCTGGGTCGACCACCGTCCGGCCAGCGAGGTATGTATTGACCCGCCCGACCTGGAACGGCGTCGGCACGGCAATGCGTGTGAACATGCCACGCAGTTGCGTCGGGGGCGTCATACAGTTTGTGTCACAGGAATTCTGTCGGCCCACAAAGGATATATTCGAGCCTGGCGTACATTTTGGTATGAACAAACACTTCCGGGATACCCGATACTACCTCAAGCGCGCTGGAGAAACCGCGAAGAAAGGCCTCTCCGAGGAACTCGAACCCATCGAACAGCGGGTGAAGAAATTGGCAGGCAAAGAGGACGAGCCCGAACCGGGCCGTCTCGAAGAGCTTCGGGCGGAGCTCAAGGAGTTGCAGGGGCGTGCGGAGTGAAGCCAAGGACGCAATCGGAGACGCCCGCGAGACGTTGCAGACGGTACGCAAACGGCGCGCGGAGTGACAGCAGTACAAGACAATTCTTAAGTCAAGCGCCCGGGTAGCGATGGCTGCGCGGGTCGGTGATCTAGTTCGGTTATGATACCTCCTTCACACGGAGGAAGTCGG
>CAZOQK010000042.1:0-13281 GCA_964581735.1 uncultured Halobacteriales archaeon
AAACTGTTCGGGCCGGCGCGGTTCCTCCTGTTCCCGGCTTTCGTCGCGGTGCTGGTCGGCAGTGGTGTCTATCTGCTCTCGCTGACGGGCACGTCGATGGGCACGGTCGTCGCGGGCTTGCACGCACTTGTGGTGTTTTCGGGTTACAGGTCGGCACGCTCGGACTCGCGGGCCGGGGTGCGATGCGTGACGTGCTGGGCGACGTGACGCTGTTGGCGTTCTCGGCGCGAACGCTGCCTATCTCGTGGGGTCGTCTGCTCGGGGCCTTCCTAGTGAAAGACCTCGTGTACTACGCTACGTTCTTCCTGACGCCGCTGGTGCTCGGGTTCGTTCCGGTGGCGCTCGCGGGCGGCTTCTCGCCTGGACAGGTGGGGTTGCTGTGGGTGACGCTGCTGTGGACGTTCGGGCTCGGCACAGCGGGCAGTATCGCGCTCGTCGGGCTCGGAACGCGGAGCAAGATTGCATTCGTTGCGGTCGTTGCCGGACTGACCGGTTTCGCGCTCCTGCGTGGCCGTGCGCTCGTCGGGGTTACACCGTATGCCGTCTACACCGACCCGACGCCGGCGACGGCCGCGATTGCACTCGTTCCGCTGGTGGTTGTGACACTGCTTGTTCCGCTCCTGTTCGAACCGGCGACAGGTGGGTCGACCCGCCGGGTTCGGACGGACCGCTACCGCACGCTCCAGCGGGTCCCCGGCATCGATGGCCCGACCGCACGTCCGCTGCTGGAGGTCGCCCGCTCAAGCGGGTCGGTCTGGAAGGTGGCCTTCTCACTCGGTGTCCTGTTCGGTGTTGCGGCGCTGTTGCTTAACCGCGTCGCGGCCGCGACCAGCATCAACCCCTCCGCCGGTATTGCCTTCGGAACGCTGCTGGGACTGGGTAGTTTCACCACGTTCAACTGGGTGACACAGTTCGACGACCCCAGGGAGTATTTGCGCTACCCGACCGGGATGGACGCCGTCTTCGGTGCCAAGTTCCGCGCCCATCTGGCGCTTGCGGCGGAACTGAACACCGACAGCGACCCGCTGGCCGGAACGAACCTGGCAGATGCCTTTGAAGACACGACCGGCGAGGAGCGCCTCGCGGTCGGCCGCGAGGCAATCGAGACTGACGAGGCAGTGACGACCGAAGACGGCTACTGCGGCCGTTTCTTCCACAACATCCTGGTTCCCGTCGAGACACGACGCGCACACGATTCGTTCCAGATCATCTCCCGGGACATCACCGAACGCCAGGAACGCGAGGAGGCACTCGAACGGCAAAACGAGCGCCTGGAGCGTTTCGCGAGCGTCGTGAGCCACGACCTCCGGAACCCGCTGAACGTCGCCCAGAGTTCAGTTGAACTCCTCGGCGAGGACAATGACCACGTCGAACGCATCGACCGCTCGCTGAACCGGATGGGGAACATCATCGAAGACGTGCTGACACTCGCCCGCCAAGGCGAGACCGCCGATGCCCCGTCGCCGGTGGGCCTGGGTACGATGGCCGAGGACGCCTGGTGGTACGTCGAGACCGGCGATGCGACGCTGACCGTCGTCAACGGGGGCCGCATCGAGGCCGACGCCAGCCGGCTGAAAGAACTGTTGACGAACCTCTTCGGAAACGCCGTTGAATACGGTGGTGCATCCGAGATGACTGTTGGCGGCCTCAACGCTGACGGCACCCGGACAGGGTTCTATGTCGCCGATAACGGCTCCGGGATTCCGAACGACCACTATGAGGAGGTGTTCGAGACCGGCTTTTCAACGGCGCGCCAGGGGACAGGCCTGGGTCTCTCCATTGCCCGTGAAATCGCGACTGCACATGGCTTGGCACTGTCCGTCACTGAGACCAAGCCGGCGGCGCGCGCTTCGAGGCAACGGGCGTCACGGAACGGTAACTGTGACCGAACCGACCGCCAGGCGCGCGTTTACAGATTAAGACAGCGTACACAGTTTGTGACCGGCGGGATTATAATCGCACCAGCTAACACTCGTGTGATGGGACTCAACGGCGCAGTTGTCGACCTCGATGGGACCGTCTACCGCGGTGGCACGCTGCTTGACGGGGCGCGCGACGGTATCGACCACCTCCGGGACGCCGGTCTCTCGCTGCTGTTTTTCTCGAACAACCCCACGAAAGACGGCCGGACCTACGTCGACCACCTCTCGTCGCTGGGCATCGACGCACGGCCCGGCGAAGCGGCATCGGCAGGGGACGTGACGACATCGTACCTTTGTGGGAACCACGCCGACGACGGCGTGATGGTCGTCGGGGCCGAGGGGCTTTGCGACCAGCTCGTTGATGCCGGTGTCAGACTCACGGAAGAGCCCGCTGAGACGGACGTGTTGCTCGGGTCGTGGACGCCTTCTTTTGGATACGAGGACATGAACGCGGCACTGCAAGCCGTCGACGAGGCGACGACGTTTCTCGGGACAGACCCCGACCGAACGTTTCCCCGCGAGAACGGCGGCATCGAACCGGGGTCGGGCGCGATAGTCAACGCCTTGGCTGCGACGGTCGCACGGGAACCCGACGCGATACTGGGCAAACCCTCCGAACAGGCGCTGGCGCTCGTGACGGAGCGCCTCGGCGTCCCCCCGGCTGACTGTCTGGTCGTCGGTGACAGACTCAGTACGGATCTCGCGATGGGCGCGCGAGCGGGCATGACGACCGTCCTCGTGTTGACCGGCGTCAGCGACCGGGCGGACATCGCGACGAGTCCCGTCGAACCGGACTTCGTTATTGACGGCTTGGGCGACATCGACGAGGTGCTCCGGAGCTTCGACGCTTGACCGACCCGCCTGCCCGACCGTAAACTTCCAACAGCTCGCACTGTTTCTTACTTCGGTTGGTTTTTAGTAGTTACCGGCCATGCAGGTGGATATGGTCGACAAGGAAGACCTGCGCGAGCAGTTCACCGAGGCGTTCGAAGGAGCAAATTACCCGATTAACAGTCCGATGGACCTCGTTCCGGCGCTGCCGAGTGGGCCCTCGACGAAGTTCGAGTCGGGTGATTTCTCGATGACAGCGATGGAACTGAACACCAAACTCGGCGGGGGCGAGTTCCCGTACGAGGATGTCGAATCCTTCGTCGACGACGTGATGCGCCAGCTCGAAGAGCAGGACATCGTCTAGTCGTGACGTAACGGATTTAAACGCCGGTTTCAAATTCCCAATTGCAGTCCCGTGGTGTAGTGGCCAATCATAGTGGCCTTTGGAGCCACTGACGGCAGTTCGAATCTGCCCGGGACTATGTCGCTGCGAACGGACGTGCGCAACTAACCGTTCTCACAGATTCGAGCCGGGGAACAGAACGAAGTGGCGTGACCGTGGTTCGAATCTGCCCGGGACTATGTCGCTGCGAACGGACGTGCGCAACTAACCGTTCTCACAGATTCGAGCCGGGGACCGAACCGCCGTGGCCCAGCCGATGCTTGAATCCCGCTCCGTCGAGTTGGCACGCTTGACGGTTCCGAAACGGTTCTTTATGCTGTTCGCGCCCGTATTTCGATGTATCATGGGTGCGGGTCAGTCCGGTGAGAGCGACTGGACAGCCGTCAAGGCACACCTCCGCCGACTGGACACGCCCGCGCTCGGGGCGTTCGTCGCGGACCTCTGGGGCCAACGTGGCTTCGATGTCGAACGCGACGGGGCGACGCTCCGGGCCAGCCGCGACGGCGACAGACATCTCATTTGTGTCGGTTCGATTCCGTCCGACATAGAGGCCGCGAGTGTCGATGTTGTCGTCGACCCGTCTGGTGGTACCTACGAGAGAACCCGGGTCGTCGGCGTGCGAGACCTGACCGAACAGCTCCGGTATGCGGTCGCCCGCCCGGTTGCCAGCGGTCTCTGTGAACGACATTTCGGGGACCCACTGGGGGCGCTCCCGATGCCCGCCACACTCAGAGTGCGCCGGGCGGTCGGGCACTTCCCGGAGGCGGCCGGCGTGGTTTTGATCCTCGCAGCGCTGGCGGTGATGGGACTGGGCGCGGCCACGGCGCTCGGGCTGTTCGCTCCCGGAACGAACGGGACGACGACAGCGACTGCCGATGGCGGGACCGAGACACCCGTTGGGCCGGTCCTGGGCCGGGAGTTGCGTGCCGGGCAAGCGGTTATCAACCAGCCGCTCCCACCGGGGGTCACGCCGAACGGGATTTCGAATCTGAATGCGCTCGCGGACTCTCACACCGCGGCGGTCGGGAACCGGTCGTACACGCTGTTGCGCGAAACCTACTGGACGGACATCCGTGACAGGGAGGAGGTCACGGTCACGCGTGATATCAACACGACAGTCGAGGGGGGTGCATACCGCATCGACACCGACGAAATCGTCGACTCGAACCGGACGCAGGTCGGGGTTCTCTACCACGACGGACAGAACAGCTACGTCGCCCCGACTGAGGGGGCCGAGGCCGAGTACCGCCGACTCTCACCGCTCGAACAGGCCGAGTTTTTCCCACAGCCGCCATCGAGTGTCACCGCGTCGCTGGTCGAGACGCGGCTCTCGACACCGACGACCAGCCTGGCAACAACCGTCGAGCGGCACAACCGGACACTGTTCCGACTCACCGGACGCGGGCAACCGGACTGGCCAACTATCGGCAGCCCGAGCGCGTACAACGTCACGGCCCTGGTCTCGCTCGATGGCTTCGTCCGGGAAGTAGATCTCCGCTACACCGTCCAGTCGGGCAACCGGCTCATCGATGTCCGACACGTCCTCCAGTACCGCCGGATTGGTGAGACGACGGTGACACCCCCGGCGTGGTACGGGACGACGAGCGACCGCAACGACATCGGCGGGTAGCCCGCGCTCCCCGACTGTGGCACTGTGTTTTTATCCGCCGGGCGGGTGGCTGGTGTCATGGGGCTGTCAGAGACGCTGAAAAAGAGTCTGATAGCGGGCATCGCGTTGGTTGCACCGCTGGTCGTGACGCTCGTCGCCGTTCGTCTTATTTTCGGCTGGCTGCGCGGCATTCTGAACCCGATTATCGAGGGCACTGGGCTGGTCAGCCTGGCCGGCAATATCGAAATCCTGGCCGAACTGGGCGCATTTCTCGTCTTGCTGTTGGGCATTACGATGCTTGGCTACCTCGCCCAGCGCAGCGGCGGGGCGCGCCTGTTCGACCTGTTTGACCGGCTGGTCGGCATTATCCCGATGGTCAGCGTCGTCTACAGCAGCGTCCGGCAGGTTTCGGACGCGCTCGTCAAACGCGAGTCACGCTATGAGAGCGTTGTCCTCGTCGAGTACCCCCGCGAGGGGGTGTACGTCCTCGGATTTGTCACCTCGGGGAGTCCCGAGGCAGTCACCGACGCCCTGGGGACCGAGGCGTACAACGTCTACCTCCCAAACAGTCCCAATCCGACCCAGGGGCGGTTCACGCTGGTGCCGACCGACCAGGTCATCGACATCGACATGAGCGTGAGCCAGTCGGTCAGGCTGCTCGTGACGACCGGTATCGCGGAGGACCAAGAGGAACTCGAACAGTTCAAACACGAGATGGAAGCCAGAGTCGAAGACGAGGATATCTCGCTCGACGACGCGCGAGCGGGGACCCGCGAGGAGCTATAGGTAGGCAGCGTCCCAGCGGGTCGGCTTGCGGGCGTTCCCACACCCGTCACACTGGATGCGCCCGGAGGCGTCCATAGCGTTGGCGAGTTGGTCGCACTTGCCACACCAGTAGCCGTAGATTTCTTCGGCCTCGCGCTCCGTGTAGACGACGTAGAAGGAGGCGATCGAGCCGGTTTCCTGGTTCTCGTGGTCGATGTAGACCGTGGCTTCGTCGTCGAGGTCGACCGGCTCCATCCGCTCGGCCTCGACTTCCGCGTAGACGTTCTCGACGTACGCGGTCCCGTCGATGTCGACGGTTTCCTCGCCGACTTTCACGAGGCCACGGTTCTCGTAGAAGGCGTTCCCACCTGCGTTGTCCGCGAGGACACGCCCGCGGAGGTTGCCGGCCCCGAGGGTAGCGAGGTGGTTCCGGGTCGCTTTGTAGAGTTCGATGCCGACATCCTCGCCCCGGTAGTCCGGGTCGACGTGGAGCCAGAGGGTCTCGCCGGTTGACTCGCCGGTGATGACGCTGTCCGAGAAGCCGACGACCTGGTCGTCGTGGTCGGCGACCAGCAACAACTTGTCGTCGTCTTCGAGCAGGTTCCGCAGGCGGTTCTCGTCGTACCACTCCTCGATGGCGCCGACAATCGCCGTCGGGTCAAGCGAGTACGACGCCTGCATTGACCGGCGGGCAACGTCTCTGATGGCGGGCCTGTCGCTGGCGCGTGCTTCTCGAATCTCCATGTACTCCGATTTACACCGAGATGCAATAAACGTACAGCACGCAACTGTCCCAGGCACACACCCGCGCCCACGGCCCCGGACGGGCGTTCGGGCGTGCCTGTTGGCACGCTATCGATTGTCGTAACGCTAAAGAGTCGAACAGACCTTTCCAACCGTAAGATGACTACCGTTCGTTTCACTCGGAGGTGGTGCCGTGGGCGTTGAGATACGCGAGTCGCCTGTCTCCGAGGATGAGTTCGCGGAGATGGAGGCGTTCGTCCGGGACTATCTTGCCGCAAGCGTCGAGAACGAGGAGGAGGGCGGCCGGATGCGGTGGTATCCGTGGCACTCCGCGGAGTATCGGTTCAACCACATCCGCAACGTCGTCGAACTCGCGACGGAACTCGCCCGCGCGGAGGGTGCAAATACTGACATCACGCGGGTCGCCGCGCTCTTTCACGACATCGCGAAACTGGAGGTCGAACAGGACATCCACGCCGAAGAGGGCGCTCGCATCACCAGGGAGTATCTGACCACACACTGTGACTACCCACAGTCGTTCGTCGACCAAGTGTGTGAGGCCGTCGCCGACCACTCATACCAGGGTGACCTGAACGACCTCACGCTCGAAACCCAGTGTCTCATCGAGGCGGACATCCTCGACAAGGTCGGGGCAAACGGCGCCGCCCTGATGCTGTTGCGGATGGGCTATGAGTCCCGCACGCACATGGACAGCGCCGAGATGGTCGGCCGGGTGCTCGAACGCGGTGTCGACGCCAAAGAACGCGTCAAAACCGAGACGGCCCAGGACATCGCCCACCGGCGACTCAAGCGCGTCAAGTGGTTCCGCGAGTGGCTCGACGACGAGGTCGCGGCCATCGACACCGACAACTAGACGGCCGCGCCGACCGCCGCCAGGCAGAAAGCCACGCCGAAGCCGCCGAGGACGAGCGCGCTCCCGGCGGCCACGAGCGGCGTCGCCCGCCCGAAGCGGTCACCGAGCGCGACCAGCCCGGCGGGAAAACCGACAATCCAGCAGGCGATACCGCCGAACAAACCGACGACGAGTGCCGGACTCCCGGTTTCGACCACCAGCAGGCCGGTGAGGCTGTCGCCGACGTACTGTACCTCGGCCAGCACGTCGTGTGTTCCGGGGGTGAGCAGGCTGACGCCGACAGTCAGCCAGAACAGAATCTGATAGGGGTTCGTCAGCGCCAGCACGAACGCTCGCCGGAAGCCCTTACTCCGGTCGGCAGGCGCCCCGTTGGGGGTCAGCGTCGCCCGGACACCGCCGGCGGCGTCGGCGGCGAAATACAGCATCAGGAGGCCGCCGAGAGCAAAGAGCACGCCCCGGAGTTGCGGGACCGACTGAACGACCGTGACGAGACCGGCAAGCGACAGGAACAGAAAGCAGAGGTCGGCGACCATCGCACCGAGTCCGGCGGTAAAGCCCGCGCGCCAGCCACGTAAGACACTCTCCTCGGCGATGATGGCGTTCATCGGGCCCGGCGGGGCCGCGAGCGCGAGTCCAAAGACGGCCCCGGCGAGTAGCGTGGTCAGCGTCTGGACGAGCATGGTGTCGAGGGGCTCAGTTGGATGTGCGGGCGTCGAGCTGGGCGGCGATGCAGCCCGACACGTCGTTGAGATGGACTGTCCCCCAGATGGCGATGATGACTGCGCCGACGGTGTCGAAGACCAAATCGAGCATTGTGCCTTCGAGGCCGTGCTGGGTCAGGAGGGCTTCGTTGCCCTGCAGCCGTGCGAGTTCGCCGGGACCGAACTCGATGACCTCCCAGACGACGCCGAAGGCGTGGAGAAAGACCGCGCCCGTAATCCATAGCGTCAGCGCGGGGTCCATCGGGATGTCGTAGTCCCGTTTGAGGATGGGTGGAATCTGTGTGACGACAGCCCCTACAAAGGCGTTGACGAGGATTGTCGTGCTCCCACTCCAGAGGCCGACGAACATGATGCCGACCAGCCCTATCCATCGCGCAGGCGGCCTGTTTCTGGCGCTGTTTGCTGATGCCGACCCGGTCGCGGAGCCTCATCGGTCCACCTCAAGCCCCCGCTCTACGTTCTCGGGAAGCCGCGTTTCGACGCGGGCCACCCGCCGGACGTAGAATTCGAATATCAGACCGGCGACGATACCCGCCACGAGGGAGGCGACGAACTCCAGCATCACCGCCCGCTCGATGGCGGCCTCGTCGAGCCCGAGCGCGTCGAGAAAGCTCGTGCCCAGCCAGATGTCGGCCGACCAGCGGGCCGCGGCCCAGATACCGGCGGCGGCCATCGTCGCGATAGCGACGAAGGCAACGGCGACGGTGGGCGTCATCTTCACCGACGTGAAGGTGTGGAGTTCGACGGCGACGACGAGCGCCGGCGTGGCCACCGAGAGGTAGGTCGCAATCTGACCGCTCACGTCGAACGTGGCGACGGCCCGCCCGGTGATGGGCAGGGTCGCAAACAGGAGCACTTCCCAGGGGAGCATCGTCCGGGCCGAGAGGAAGGCAAGCGGCGGGACGAGAATGAGCAGGAGGACGACGACGGCAAACGAGCCCCAGAGTACGTCCCCCGTGAGAAACCTTTCGACGGCGACGAGCGCCACGGCACCCGTGATGACCCAGGCCAACACGGCGTTGAGCCCGGCATCGCGGAGCAGTTGCTCGAACTCGGTCTCGGTCATGTCCGGACCTTTCGGGGCCGGGTGTAAAACGTGTTGGGCGATCCGCTGGGGCTTAGCCGACCAGCAGGTACGCCGTCGCGTAGGCCACCCCGGCGAGCGTGACGGCGGTCACTGCGGTGACGACGGTATACCAGCGGTGGACCAGCGAGTGTGTCACCATCCGGTGGACGACCGATGCGGCCGTCCAGAAGGCATCGGAGGCGGCAAACAGGCCCTCCGCACCCGCGGCGAGTCCGAACAGCGCAGAGACCATATCCACGTCCGGGAGCGTCCCGAACAGGGAAGCGAGGAGGCCGACGGCGAGTGCGCGGTCGGTCGGCCAGTCACGCCGGGTCGCGACGCTGGCCGCGATGGCAAACGCCAGCAGTCCGTGGCCGATGAACACGAGTGGAGAACGTACGGCCCAGCCGGATATAGACGGCCCGCTGGGGTGGTAGCACGGCGCAAAAAGCGGAGTCGAGTGGTTGTCGAGGGTGTCAGGCGGTCCGGCCGGCGACGCTGTACTCGCCGCCCTCGCGGACGCCGATGATGGCCCATTCGTAATCGGGGTCTTCGCGTGTCAGGTGCCGTTCAAGATCGCCGGCGCGCTCTTCCCAGGTGACGAAACAGCGCAGTTCACCGGACCGTGGGATATCCTCCGGTTCGGACATCGGTGTGACCTGCACTGTCCGCCACTTGCGCTGGGCGTGCATCTCTCTCCCGCTCCCCGACACGGTGTATCCGAGGTCGTCGAATATCGACTGGGCCTGCTGTCTGAGTGAGGTGGTAACAGTCCCCATTCGTTATCACATACCGCACCACCGATATTAAACCTATCTAACTGACACTGACACAACAGAATTCGGACGGCTGGGTCACTCGTGGACGGCGTCCCACTCCTCGGCCTTGGTTCGGTTCGAACACTCGTTGCACTGGACCCGGCCCATAGAGTCGACGGCGTTGTCGAAGGTGTCGCAGTTCCCACAGTAGAACCCCCAGCGGTCGTCGCTGGATTCGCTGGCATAGACGACGAAAAACGGACCCTTCTGTCCGCGCCGCCCCTCCGCGCGTTCGACGTAGAGCGTCTCACCGTCGGAACCTGTCTTTGCTTCCATGTCACGATGTTTGATGCCCACGCTCAAAGGCGTACTGTTCGATGGGCTCAGCCCTCGTCCGTCCCCGCCGTCGCGCCGACCCCGTGAGGCGAGTAGACGACGGTGTCGTCTGTCGGCTCCCTGATCTGGACATCCCACTCGAGTAACTCGGCCGGGTGACCAAGGGCGGGCGGTTGTGGCGTCTGCTCGGGGACCGACCCGTCCCCGCTCCCCTCGACGGTCAGCGTTGCCAGGGCCGGTGCCGCATCCGACCACGCGGCGCGGAACAGGTCCGCAACATCGGCCCGACCGCCCGACACGGTCTCCCTGCTCGGGTCGGTGCCGACTGTCGCAAGCGCCGTCTCGACGGCGCGTCGCGGGACCGTAATGCCGCTGTCGGTCGGTGCCTCCCCGGGGGCCTCCCTGGCGAACTCCAGGTTCGTCGTCAGGTCGGCAAGCGCGTCGGCGTCCCGTTCCGCGAGCACCTTCCGACGGCTGTCCAGTGGCTGGACGACAGTCAGGACGGCTGGGGTGCCGTCGTGTTCGACCTGACTCCCGCTGACTTCGATGTTGAACCGCGCGCCGTGGCGGTCCCACCCGCTGTCCTTCTGGAGGTAATCGGTCACGCGCGGAGATGGCCTCGCTCGCGACTTCCTCGCTGCACTTCCCGGTGTAGAGGATGAAGGGGAGTTCGGGAAACTCCGTCCGGACCCCATCGAGCACCGCCGTCGGGTCGCCGAGCCTATCGACCGAAAGGCGGTCGTCAGCGGGCTCGTCGCCGTCACCGGCTCGCTGCTGTGGCCTGCCAGCACCGACTGACCGGTGTCGCAACATTTGAGGTGTCACGAGAGCGATTGCGAGACGATGACCCAGGTTGTCGTGCCAGTCCGCTATCCCCTGACCGGCCACTCACGTGCTACGCTGGCGGAGGCTATCGACATCGCCGAACGCGAAGACGCCGCGCTCACGGTCCTCCACGTCAACCTCTACCAGGGTGGCAAACAGGTCTCGCGCAGCGAACTCAAAGGCGCCGTCGAGCGCGAGTTCGGCGCCCTCTCTAACACCCGGTATCTGGTCCGGAAGGGGTTTCTCGTCGAGGAGACCATCCTCGAAGAAATCGCCGCCGAGGAGGCGGATATCGTCGTCATCGGCAAGAAACAGGTGAGTCGCTGGCGGCGGATGATCCGCCGGCTCGTCGACGACCCGGATGTCGAACACTACCTCCAGAACGAACTCGACTGTGATGTCATCACTGTCACGCCGGGTTAGGACTCAGAGCCGTCTGTGACCGACTCGTCGCTCTCCGTCGCGGGCTGTGCCGACTCGTCATCCCTCCGCTCGCCGTGGGCCATCATCCAATCGAGGTCGTCCCCCGAGTCGTCCATCGACACCTGGAGTTCGCCGCTTGTGTCGTCGAAGTACAGGTGCGAGTGGGGATACGCCATCTCCATGTCGGCGTCTTCGAGGGCGGTCCAGATGTTCGTCTGCAACCGGGACTTGACCGTCTGGAGCCGGTAGGGCTCCTTGACCCAGTAGCGCAACCGGAGCAACACGCCGTGGTCGCCGAAAGTGCCGATGAGACAGTCGGGATGTGCGGGATAGCGCGCGCCGCCGACACGGATGCGCGGGCCGCCCTCGATAATCTCGTCGACATCACGGGCGCTTTTCTCGATGAGGTTCCGGGCCTGTGTGATGTCGCTCTCGTAGGTGACGAGTACGTCGAGCGTCTGCCTGGTTCGGGGGTCCTCGGCGGAGTAGTTGTAGACATCCCGGTCGCGGATGTTCCCGTTCGGAATCACGAGGAAGGTGTTGTCGAGGGTAAAGACCTTCGTGTACCGGAGGGTAATATCCTCAACGAAGGCGCGCTTGCCCTGCTCGGGCAGTTCTATCAGGTCGCCGATTTCGTAGGGCTGGTCGGCCAGCAAGAAGATGCCGCTGATGATGCTCCCAACGATTGGCGCGAGGATGACACCCACCACTGCGGAGAAGACGGTCACGGACAGCGCGATATCGCCCAGCGCCAGCCCGTTGATGCGGAGGACAACGAGAAATGCAAACAGAAAGACGGCGAGACGGATCCCGCGGAGTGCCGTCCGAGTGAGACTGGGGCGGCCGAACTGTCGGGCGATGCGCCGCCCGAGTAATCGAACGACGAGGCGTGAGACCAGCCAGCCGACCGCCAGTACGACCAGTGATGCCACCACCGGAACCGTCCAGTCGGGGACCACAGCGGGGAGCCACGACGGGATACCGATGCCCGACTGGAGGACGGCTAGCGGACTGTACATACATTTTAATCTGCTGGGCGTAAAAAAAGCGTTGTGTCACCGGTCGTTGCGACGTACTCACGCGGTCCGAACGATATTTCCACGCCGCGGGTCCACGTCTACGTATGACCACCTACGACACCGGGCAGTTCACGCTTGAGAAGGTCCGTGACTCCGTCTGGGAGATTCCAAAACAGGGTGAGATGCGCGTCCCGGCACGCGTCCTCGCCAGTGAGGCACTGCTGGAGGAACTCTCCGAGGACAAGACACTCGAGCAATTGAAAAACACCACCCACCTCCCCGGCATCCAGAAGTACGCCATCTGCATGCCCGACGGCCACCAGGGCTATGGCTTCCCCGTCGGTGGCGTCGCCGGTATCGACGCCGAAAACGGTTGTATTAGTCCCGGTGCAGTGGGCTACGATATCAACTGTGGGGTGCGGATGCTGAAGACCACCCTCACCTACGAGGACATCCAGGGCCGCGAGGAGGAGCTGGTGGACAAACTGTTCGCCAACGTCCCCTCCGGACTCGGTGGCGGGGGTATCCACGAGGGAACGATGGACGACATCGAGGCCATCCTCGAATGCGGCATGGACTGGGCGCTCGAAGCGGGCTACGCCGTCGAAGAGGACCTCGCACACTGCGAGGACGAGGGGTATCGTCCTGACGCAGACGCCTCGAAGGTCTCGCAGAAAGCGAAGGACCGCGGCAAAAACCAGACCGGCTCGCTCGGCTCGGGCAACCACTTTCTCGAAGTCCAGCGCGTCACCGACGTGTATCGAGACGACGTGGCCGCCGACTTCGGACTCAGCGAGGACCAGATTGTCGTGCTCATCCACTGTGGCTCGCGGGGACTCGGTCATCAGGTCTGTACGGATTACCTGCGGGACATCGAACAGACCCACCAGGGCCTGCTGGAGCAGTTGCCCGACAAGGAACTGGCCGCTGCGCCTGCTGGCTCACAGCTCGCCGAGGACTACTACGGCGCGATGTGTGCGGCCA